>NZ_JAAHHX010000080.1:0-24537 GCF_010672065.1 Moorena sp. SIO4A1
CCCCTATCCCCCTATCCCCCTATCTCCAATAATCGTTAACTTACTAAAGTTTGAAACAGCCCTGCCTTTTTTAAGGGGGGCTGGGGGGGATCATAATCTTGCGGAAAACTTTGAAAACACGCCCTAGTGGTCAGTAATCGTAAGCATTCAGCAATCAGCTGTCAGCCGTCAGCTAATCAACGGGAGGTAAGAAAACAGTTTACGGTGCTGGTGCGACTGGTTGAAAATCTGTGCTCGTTTTACTCATCCGACCCCGTTCAGTTAAAGCGCCTGCTAGCTGATAGCTGATAACTGATAGCTGAATGCTTATGTTCCTTTGGAACCGCTTCGCGATGAAGCGAAGCTTCCGCTAAGAGCGATCGCATAAAAATACCACCAGAGAGGGGGGTATGGGAACATTCATTAAGGTAAGCTACGTTTATCTCGTCTATCTGTGTAAGTATTTAGCGATCAGTTATCAGCTATCAAGCATGGATCTTTAGTTCGACAAAAACACCCGACTAAAAAGGTGTCACAAACCTGACTAAACCCCTTTAGCTGATAGCTGACGCTTTTACCTAATCTATCGCTAGCTTAAATAGCATTGCTCTTCCACAAGACGTTAGCAAGATGAAATTCTCAATTGTGCTTCTCACAGGACTGATGGCTCTAGTGCCTGTAGCTCCAGTTAACGCTGAAAGTCGCATCGTTGTTGGAGATAGTAACCTAGACGTTGTCATCTCTTCATTCGGGCGTAAACACAGGCATCGTTCACACCGCAGGCATCGGCGCATCTATTATCCCAGGCGTGGGCGTGGGCGTGGGCGGGTGCGAATCTATTCTCCTAGGCGTGGGCGGGTGCGAATCTATTCTCCTAGGCGTGGGCGCGGGCGAGTCTATTCTCCCAAGCGCAGGGACGATGAAATCTACTATCGTAACCGTAGGGGAGTCAGAATTTATTCTCCCAGGCGCAGACATGATGGGATTTTTTATCATGACTATCGGTAGTTAACTGCAACTTTTGAGGATTCAAATTAACCATCTTTCAACTCCAAGGGGACTCCCGTTATACCCGCGCATGAAGCGCGGGAGACGGGGCGTATAAAGTGCGGACGCAGGTTCCGCACACAGCCCCTTGGGAATTGGAGATTGGATCTGTTGCGTGTCTTAGACATTTCCGCTAAAATACTAGTTTCAGTAGCGGGAATACTGGATGCTAACTCAAGTTAATAATCTTCGTTTAGACAAGCAGCAGATCAAAGCTCTCAGGCAGATGTGTCACTTGAGCAAAAATATGTTCAATGTGGGACTCTATAATGTCCGTCAGTACTTTTTTCAGGAACGAAAGCATCTACGATACGAGAGCAACTATTATCACTCGAAAGAGAATGAGAATTACAAGTTATTACCGACGGATATTGCTCAACAAACCCTAAAGATTGTCGATAGATCCTTTAAATCTTTCTTTGGTTTGATCAAGCTTAAATCTAGTGGAGGCTACCAGGAAAAAGTTAGGATTCCTAATTACCTTCCCAAGGATGGGCATTTTATTCTTGGCTTACTTCTGGTAGCTAATCTCCCTTTTCATCCCCTATTCCCTGCTCCGAAGTCCCTGCTCCCTAAAACCTAGAAATTTGTACCTGACCGAATTAAAAACCGCTGTATTACTCTTAAGTTTCATTCAACCAAACCCTTAAATCATCAAGATTCGAGAAATCTAAGCAGGCTTCACTCAACCCTTCCAACTGGTCCAGTGATAGTTGAAGAATTTGCTGTTGCAGTTCACTCGGTATTTCTCCTAAGCTACGGGATAGCAGACGGAGAATCAGTGCTCGTTCTCGTTGTGCTCCTTCTTCTCGACCTTGTTTTAGCCCTTCTTCTCTACCTTCTTGTAAACCTTCTTCTCGACCTTGTAGCAACCCTTCTTGTCTAGAAGTCTCGACAATATTATTCATGTCGCGGTAATATTTGAGACTGTTTTGGTAGTTATCCTGTTCAGTGCGAGAAAAATTCGCAATTTCTGCCACGTCAAACAGTTGATTGAAGACCGACTCTTGGAAAGGTTGAGGGCGATTCTGTAATTCTGATAGATTTTTAAGGACAAACAGCCATTTATCAAAATGTGTTTCTAACTGGTCTAGGGTTTTGGTAAATTTGGGTAATTCAATATACAGGAATTTGAGTTTGTCATAAAACACCTGACAATCCTGATTTTTTAGCTCCACAGTATGTAGGATTGTCTCATCATCTTTATGGTTGTCAAAAACAAAATCTAAGACACCGACAGTATAAACCGCCTTTAACTGATAATCCCAATCGCCTTTTTGCGCTTGTTCTTGGATTGGAAATGTGGAATAGTAAACACTTCTATCTTTAAAGAAGTTTTGTTTTGCTTTTTGAAGTAGAACAATAAAGCCTTCCCCAGTTTTGGCTTGACAGTAGATTTCAAAAATTACCTTGTCTGTATTCTTGAAGGTAACATCTTCAATTTCATGATGAGGTGGTAAAAGGGTATTTAAAAAATCAATAAGTAGTGCTTTATTTTCTTCCGTACCAAAAACACGCTTAAAGCCAAAAGCCGTAAGTAAAATAATATACTTATCTTTGAGATAATAGACCATGATAGTGCTAGGGGAATCGTAAGCTATCAGCGGTCAGTCGTAAGCTATCAGCTATCAGCTAATGCGCACAATTTTTATTGTAAGCATTAGGCTGACAACTGACAACTGACAACTGACGACTAACCGCTGACCGCTGACCGCTGACCGCTGACCGCTGACTGCTTAATATTATAGTTATGATCTAAATCTAAATTTTATTCCCTGTTCCCTGTTCCCTGTTCCCTATTCCCTACTCCCTACTCCCTACTCCCTACTCCCTACTCCCTATTCCCCTTAACCATGAGCAATCCCAACTATTGGAAACCAGCTTACCAACTCTTTAACCCAGAGCAACCCCTGACCACACCAGAGGAAATGAAAGATTTTTATATCCAGCGAGAGGATAGTCCAGTAGAAAATTTAATCGCTACTCTGGTAATGGAAGACCAGCCAGCTAAGTTTTTATTAGCTGGTCATCGGGGCAGTGGAAAAACAACGGAATTGCGACGAATTGAACAGGAGCTAGCAGAAAATTATGCGGTGATCTGGGTTGATACGGCAACAGCTCTCGACCGCTATAACATTGGTTATGCTGAGGTGGTGGTGTTGATTGGAATGGAGGTTTGTCGCCAAGCCATTAAACCAGGCTGGTGGTCAAATCGGGATCAGCGCTTACTGGATGATTTAGAAAATAGCCTAACAACAGTAATTTATCAAGATAAAGAAACAGATACTGAACAGTTAGAATTACCAGAGGTTTTGAAAAAATTGGGGTTAATTCTAAAACGGGGATTAACTCGGGATATGACTAAAACCCTTAACATTCGCCCTGCTGTTAGTGACATCATTGATCGAGTTAACGATATTATCAAAGCTGCTGAGAAAGACCGCAAGCAAAAATTATTAGTCATTGTAGATGGTCTCGATCGCCATGATTTGAGAACCGCTTTGGAAATGTTTGCTAGCCCGCTCCTGACAGAATTAGAGTGTCATATCATCTACACCATTCCAATTTCCTTACGATATTCCCCTAGCTTTCGCCAACCGATGGAAAGCTTCCAACCTTTGGATTTGTATAATTTGCCTGTATTTGAATGCGATTGGCCTACGGCCACGCTACGCGATCGCAATTCTGGTCCGACCTCAACCCCTAACAAAGTTGGTCGAGATATCTTGAAGTCTGTGATTACCAAACGATTAGCTAAAATTAACGAAACAGATCTATTCACTCCCGATGCCCTAGAGCTAATATCTGAAAAGAGTGGTGGTGTGATCCGGGATTTAATCCGACTAGCGCGGGGGGCTTGTCAGGTCGCCCTGAAGAAAAAAAAGGAATATGTAGACACAACCATTGCTAAGGAGGCGATTCAAGAAGAACGCAAAGCCTATACTATCAACGACTATCATTTTAAAGAATTGGCTACTGTTCACCAAACTGGTCGCTTAACTACCAATACCCATCATTTGCCCAAGCAAGGTGAATTTGTCATTTGTGATGAACTTTTACAAAATAAGTATGTCTTAGGGTATTACGGTGACGATACCTGGTTTGATGTGCATCCGATTATTATTGAAGACTTGGAACAGTGGCAAGGGAGTCAGAATTCAGCTGTCAGCTCTTAGGTTTCAGGTAAGCATTCAGCTATCAGCTGATGGTCTAGGCTTTGGGTTTTGTTAGAATGAAACAGCCCTGGCCTGAAAAAGGGGGGAAGGGCATGGGTAATCGGGAATAGAAGCAATGACACAGACACTTTCAAAACCAAAAGACCAACGGCTGATTCACTCTGGGATGAATTGGCAACAATTCAAATTACTGGAACAGAGCTTTGTCGATTCACCAGGAATACGGTTATTCTACTACGGAGGAGAAGTAGAAATCTTGGCAGTTTCTCAAGACCACGAAACCTTTAGCCGCTTGATCGGGATTCTGTTAGCTATCTACTTTGAAGAAAAGGGAATTGAGTTCACCCCTACAGGAAGCTTTACCCAAGAAAAACCAGGGGTAGCCTCAGCACAAGCGGATGAGTCTTATTGTATCGGAAAGCCAAAGAAAATTCCAGACTTATCTATCGAAGTGGTTTTTACCAGTGGTAATCTCTCCAAACTCAATCGCTATCGGGAGTTGGGTGTACCTGAAGTCTGGTTCTGGGAAGATGGTCTATTTACCTTACATCATCTCAGAGCAGACGGTTACGAACGAATTTATACCTCAGAGGTGTTACCAGACCTAGATATGGAGTTGTTAACTAGGTCTGTAGTAATGGCGTCTACAGTTGAGGCAATGAGGTTTTTCAGAAAGGCAATTTCTGAGTAGTCGCGATGGTAATAGGGAATTGAGAATTGAGAATTGAGAATTGAGAATTGAGAATTGATAGCGTTTCTTGCATCTATAGCGTTTCTAGGACTCATGAGGTACACATAACTGTTTGACTATTGGCTTTTGCTTTTTCTCTCTTACCTGCTCCCTGCTCCCTGCTCCCTGCTCCCTAAAAACCAGATATTTGTACCTCACAAGTCGTAGAATTGCTATATTATGAGGTACTCTTCTCAACCTCATAAATCCAATAAATTAACGATTTTTGTGAATACTAATCCTCTATCCCACACTCCCCATCTCCCCATCTCCCCATCTCCCCATCTCCCCATCTCCCCATCTCCCCATCTCCCCATCTCCCCATCTTCCCTCTCTCACTCAATACTCACCCATGAAAACAGCCCCTGATCCATTGACTCCCGCTGACCATAATGAGCTGGATAGCTTAGTCAGCACTCTGGCACTATCTAGTGGCACCACCATTATTTTTGCCATTGCTCCCGAAAGTGGTCCCAACCATCCAGTGGTGGAGCAGTTTAAATCTGTTGTTAATCAAGAAGCCTTGAGTGACCAAGGGTTTCAGCTTCGCAACTGTTTCTATAGTGACGAGTCTTTAATTAATTTTCTCTACCGTCTTAATCCCCTCGATCAAGAGACGACTGTCAACACTCCTGCTCCCAGTCGTCCTCTGATCATGGCCTTCGGGATTGAGCAGTTGGACACACCTCGTCGCATCAATGAGTTAAAACGACTGAATGTCGGTAGAGAATCCCTGTTTGAGCGAGACATGGTATTGATGTTTTGGCTCAATAAACCCCAATTTTTGGATGAGTTTCGCCTCCGGGCTCCAGATTTCTGGGATTGGCGGGAGCAGATTGTGGAATTTCAAACCCATCCCCCCCTGGAACCGTTATTCTATCCCTATCTGGAGTGGTTAATTGCCCAGAATTCTTATCTCAAGTTTAGTGGCGTGATGCAGGTGCAGCGCCAAGTCGATATTTTTCTGGATCAGGTCTATATTTCCCTCAAGGCTGAACGTCAGAAGCTGGTGGTTGATACCTCCGATGCTAGGCATTTATCTAAAGCTAATTTATCTAGGACGTGTTTTCAAAGTTTTCCGCAAGATTATGATCCCCCCCAGCCCCCCTTATTAAGGGGGGAGCCATACTCAAAGTCCCCCTTTTTTAAGGGGGATTTAGGGGGATCTCCGAGTTTGAAGACACGCCCTAGCCCTTCGATTCGGGTAGATCAGTTGGAAAGGATAACTCAGGATATCGATATCTCTAGCAGTACTAAAACTATTCCGGAAAAGGTTGATTTAGCCAAAGCCATACAGGATAGTCAGTATAGCGTGATTTTGGGAGACCCTGGTGCTGGGAAAACCACCCTTCTGAAATATCTAGCGCTCCATTTTGCTACCGCTCAACGGGATAACCAGGAAACGGTACTCGCAGGGGAGGCTAAAGAGAATTTGGGGCAAACTCGCTTACCGGTGTTCTTTCGGATTGCTGATTATGCGGAACGGCTGGCAACCCAATCCGACTTGAGCTTGCAACAGTTTCTTAGGGAATTCTCTCAGCAGTGGCAAACTGAATTTACAAATCAGACTGGTAACGAACTGAGCAATAGCCCCCTAAATCCCCCAATTCTGGGGGACTTTGATCGCATTTCCCCCCAAGATTGGGGGGTTAGGGCGTGTTTTCAAAGTTTTCCGCAAGATTATGATCCCCCCCAGCCCCCCGCGCGGAAGGGGGAGCCATTCTCAAAGTCCCCCTTTTTTAAGGGGGATTTAGGGGGATCTCCGAGTTTGAAGACACGCCCTAGGGGGGCACAACCAAGTCAACTTTGTAGATCGGATAATACTACAACCATTTTTGATAATTTGCGTCACAAACTTTATAGTGGGATGTGTCTGGTGCTGTTGGATGGCTTGGATGAAGTGTTTAATCAGGAAATACGCCAACAGATAGTTAACCAAATTGAAGAGTTTGTTAATCAATTCCCCAATAACAAGTTTGTGATTACTAGCCGGATTGCTGGCTATCGGGAGGTTAAATTAAGCCAACGCTTTTCCCATTTCACCATTACTGAAATGGAACCAGAACAGGTGGAGCGGTTTTTGGACCGATGGTGTCTAGCGGTAGAGAAAGCTCAAAGGCCCGATGCTAGTCAGCACTATTGGCAGCAGGAAGCGGATCATCAAAGTCGGGAACTGAAGGAGGCGATCGCAGCCAGTGAGGGAGTCAAGCGTATGACTGGCAATCCCTTATTGTTAACGATTTTGGCATTAATTCACCGCAATGGCTCTCGCTTGCCCAATCAACGGGTAAAACTCTATGAATTAGCGGTCCAGACCTTGACCGAAGATTGGCAATTGAGCAAAAAATTGCCTGGTGTTGAGACTGTAGTGCTCAAAGAAAGTCAGGTGATGGCACTGTTGGCTCCCTTGGCTGACTGGATGCATGAACAGAAACCCTCCGGATTAGTCAGTGAACCAGAGGTTAGGGAAAAACTAGCCCAAATCCATGGGGAGTTGAATGATGAAGACCCGGATTCCGAGAGTGTGCAGTGGCAAATTAATGATTTTTTGCGCAGGGTCAGGGAAACAACCGGTTTGTTTGTGGAACGTGCCCCTGGTAGTTATGGGTTTATGCATCTGACCTTTGAGGAGTATTTTGCCGCTCGGTATATTGCTGATAATGATGTTAGTGATATTCTCGATATTATTAATTCCCATCGATATGAAGCCCGTTGGGATGAACCAATTTTGTTAGCCTTAGGGTATTTGGGGAGTGAGAATCCCAGACGGATTAATAAGTTAGTTCAAGGATTTTTTAAACCCTTAGATGACTATCAGCCTAGGATTGACCATGGGGAAATTAAGATTAGAAAAACATCATCAAAGGATGTGGTTTTAGTTTGGCCAGTCTTAGGGGAGGATTCAACCGTTTCATATCAGGAGTCACCATCGCTATTGCAGGATTTACTGTTTGCCGGTAAAGTTTTAGCTGATGTTGATGTCAACAGCAAGATTCGAGCCAGGGTAATTCAGCAGTTAGTCTGGACTTACTTGGGGTTAGATGAAGACTTTGAAGATGAAACGATTAAGGAATTGTTGAGCAGGTTACGGGATATTGAAAGGTTTAATCAAAAGGATGACGTGATTAGGTGTCTACAAGCAGCAGCTAATAATTTAAACCTAAATGAAGAGAGATGGGTAAAGACTCAGTTAGGAAGTTTATACGTAGCTTGTGGTCAAACACGAGAAACCTTAGTTAGTAATGTAAATGAATTTGTTAAACAGCTAGTTAACCAGGCAGAGCCTAAGCTATTTGATAATCTGATCGATTTGGTGTCAGAGCTAGGGGAAGAGATGACCCCAGCTCTGGAAGCAATCACAAAAGATTCGATTTGGGATCAGGCAAGTCAACAAGCCATAGAATTTGTAACAGCATTGTCTTACGTCCGCCCGGATAAGTATGATCAGGCTATTGAAATTTTAGAGGAGATTAATCAACAGCCAGATAGTCCGCTCAAGGGTTACATTCCTTGGGCAATAGCTACCTGTTACCGGAAAAAGGAGGACTATGATAAAGCGATCGCATTCTACCAAGACAGCGTTGAAATCAATCAGCAGTTGGGTAACCAGAAGAATGTAGCCGATTTGTGGTCTTGGCTGGGTGTTTCTTATCGACTATCCGAGAATTATCAGCAAGCTCTCGATTGTCAACTCAAAGATTTAGCCATCTGTCAACAGCTTGATGATACACCAGAAAGAGCATTAGCTTACTCTCTACTTGGTAGAATCTATCAAGCTTGGGGTAAATATGATGAAGCGATTCCATACTACCAACAAAGCCGTGACCTATATCACCAGTTGGATAAACAGAAGGATGTCGCCAATCAGTGTTCTTGGCTAGCTGATTGTTATAAAAACTGGGGTAAATATCAGCAAGCTGTCGATTGTCAATTCCAAACCTTAGCTATTTGTCAGCAGCTTGATGAGACACCAGCAATAGCATTAGCTTACTATCAACTAGGTAGAATTTATCAAGATTGGGGCAAATATAATAAAGCAATCGCATACCACCAACAAAGCCGTGACCTATATCAGCAGTTGGATAAACAAAAGAATGTCGCCAATCAGTGGTCTTGGCTAGCTAATTCTTATCGAGACTGGGGCAGGTATCAGCAAGCTGTTGATTGTCAACTCAAAACCTTAACCATTCGTCAGCAGCTTGATGACCAACCACGTTTAGCAATTGCCTACTTTAAGCTTGGTAGAATCTATCAAGCTTGGGGTAAGTATGATCAAGCGATTCCATATTACCAACAAAGCCGTGACCTTTATCAGCAGTTGGATTTACAAAAAGATGTCGCCAATCAGTGGTCTTGGCTAGCTGCTTGTTATCGAGACTGGGGCAGATATCAGCAAGCTGTTGATTGTCAACTCAAAGACTTAGAAATACGTCAGCAGCTTGATGACAAAAAAAATATTGCTGATGCCTACTATCAACTTGGTAGAATCTATCAAGATTGGGGTCAGTATGACCAAGCGATTCAATACCACCAACAAAGTCGTGACCTTTATCACCAGTTGGATTTACAAAATAATGTCGCCAATCAGTGGTATAATCTAGCTGTTTGTTATCGAGAATCGGGCAACTATCAGCAAGCGGTGGATTGTCAACTCAAAGACTTAGCCATGCGTCAGCAGCTTGATGACCAACCAAATCTTGCTGATGCCTACTATCAACTTGGTAGAATCTATCAAGATTGGGGTAAGTATTCCGATGCGATTCGATACTACCAACAAAGTCGTGACCTTTATCAGCAGTTGGATTTACAAAAGAATGTCGCCAATCAGTGGTCTTGGCTAGGTGATTGTTATCGAAACTGGGGCAAATATCAGCAAGCTGTCGATTGTCAACTCAAAAACTTGGAAATACGTCAACAGATTGATGATAAACCAACGATAGCAAATGCCTACTATCAACTTGGTAGAATCTATCAAGATTGGGGTAAGTATAATGAAGCGATCGCATACTACCAACAAAGCCTTGAACTCTATGACCAGTTGGATTTACAAAATAATGTCGCCAATCAGTGGTATAATCTAGCTGATTGTTATCGAAACTGGGGCAAATATCAGCAAGCTGTGGATTGTCAAGTCAAAACCTTAGCTATCCGTCAGCAGCTTGATCACCAAACAGGTGTAGCAAGTGCCTACTTTAATCTAGGTTACATTTATGAAGCTTGGGGTAAGTATGATCAAGCGATCGCATACCACCAACAAAGCCGTGACCTTTATCACCAGTTGGATAAACACAAAGATGTCGCCGATTCGTGGTATCGGCTGGCTGCTTGTTATCGAGACTGGGGAAAATATCAGCCAGCTGTCGATTGTGAACTCAAAGACTTAGCCATGCGTCAGCAGCTTGATGACCAAAAAAATATTGCTGATGCCTACTATCAACTTGGTAGAATATATGAAGATTGGGGTAAGTATGATCAAGCAATCGCATACTACCAAGAAAGCCTTGAACTCTTTGACCAGTTGGATAAACAGAAGGATGTAGCCACTCAGTGGTATTGGCTAGCTGATTGTTATCGAGAATCGGGCAGATATCAAGAAGCTGTGGATTGTCAACTCCAAGACTTAGCTATCAGTCAGCAGCTTTATCACCAACCGTGGATAGCATTAGCCTACTGTCAGCTCGGTAGAATCTATCAAGCTTGGGGTAAGTATTCCGATGCGATCGCATACCACCAACAAAGCCGTGGCCTTTATCAGCAGTTGGATTTACAAAAAGATGTCGCCGATTCGTGGCGTTGGCTAGCTGATTGTTATCGAGAATTAGGTGATTACACCAAAGCCATTGACTATTACCAGCAAAGTCTAAATCTCCATCAACAACTGGGTCAAAATGAAAACATTGCGAATCGGTATCGAAAAATTGGTAACAGCCAACGCCTCCTAGCCAGAAATACTCCAGACACAACCCAAGCCCTCGACTTACTCAGCCAAGGGGAGCAAAGTATTGGTCAAGCCATCGAAATTAGTAAAGCCAACGACTACAAAGCCAACCTAGCCTACAACTATACCGCTCTTGGCTTACTGTATTCAGAACGCTTGCGCCGATTACCGTCCAACCACCCTACTCTACCGGAACAGATTGAGCAATTTGAAACCAACTACGCCATGGGCTTAAGGTTACTTTCAGAACTTGGAGCAATTGTCGATAGGGCTGAAGAAATTCTAGATATCTCCCGGGCTTACCTAGAGGTTAATGTCTTAGAAAACCTTGACCGATCGGAAGCGTTAGCCCTGGAATCCCTACAAGTTTTCCTAGACTACAACCGTCGAAAACTACAAGCTTCTGCTCGCCAGCTCTTAGGGGAAATTTACTTGCGTCGTGTTGAGGGTAATCAAGCGAATGCTAAAGCCATGGCTTACCAATTTTTTACTGAAAGTTTAGAACTTTACCGGAGCTTAGATATTCAGGTAAAAGTGATAGAATTGGAGGAACAGTTAAAAAGAGTAGGGAGTAGGGAGTAGGGAGTAGGGAGTAGGGAATCGGGAACAGGGAATCGGGAATCGGGAATCGGGAATCGGGAATCGGGAATCGGGAATCGGGAATCGGGAGTAGTAATAATATTTGACTATTTCAGTACTACGGCGGTTTGCATAACTATCAGGTACACATTGTTTCTCTTTTTCCGACTTCCGACTTCCGACTTCCGACTTCCGACTTCCCTGCTCCCTGCTCCCTGCTCCCTGTTCCCTGCTCCCTGCTCCCTGCTCCCTACTCCCTACTCCCTACTCCCTACTCCCTACTCCCTAACCATGAAGAGAGTTGCAGTATTTGGCAATGCTGGCGGCGGCAAATCGACCCTAAGCAAACGTTTAGCCGAAATAACTGGATTACCCCTGGTACACCTCGATTCCATGAAATATAGACCGGGCGGTGCTGAGGTGCCCCATGCCGAGTTTAAAGCCGCCCATGATCAGCTCTTGCAACAGGAGCAATGGATCGTTGATGGATTTGTCTCACTCGATACGGTGTGGCAACGGCTAGATGTAGCCGATACCCTGGTCTATCTCGATATGGCTGTGCTGCGACATTACTGGTGGGTCACAAAGCGATTTGCTAAAAGTCTTTGGGTGCCACCGGAAGGCTGGCCTGAAAATAGTCCCCTAGTAAAAGGCACACTGAATTCCTATAACACGGTCTGGCTGTGTCATAAAAAGCTAACCCCCAAATACCGGACTTATGTGGAAGCGGCTAAAGCAACAAAGCAGGTTTACCATTTGCGATCGCCCCAAGAGGTAAAGCATTTTTTGCAAACTATGGTTACAGAATTTGAAGGTTAGCTGAATGATTACCTTTGTATATAGCAATTCTACGACTTATGAGGTACAAATTTCTGGTTTTTAGGGAGCAGGGAGTAGGGACTTCGGAGCAGGTAAGAGGTAAGATATAAGAGGTAAGAGGGAAAAAATAATGTGTACCTCATAGCTACCATAAACGCTATAAACTTCACTTCTTGATGCAGTTGCTCATGGTTTTGGGTCTGTGTGCGGAACCTGCATCGCTGCTCCCTGTTCCCTATTTCAACAGTTAATTTTACGTTTGTCCGACTACTTAACTAACCAATCCACCCCTAACTCTTATGATGGAGCGTTTCCCATGGCTCAAATATTGAAAGCAATTTACCATAGTGGCACATTTATCCTTCAAACAGCCTGTGATTTACCTGAAGGTGTTGAAGTTGAGCTTGTGGTTCAATCACCTCAAGTCATTCCTCCTAAGATTACCGATATTGAGGCTAGACAAGATTTTTTAAGGTTACTTGTTGAGCGAATGCAACAAAACCCTATTCCTTCTGATTCTCCTAAGTTTACACGAGATATGTTCCATGAACATAGTTAAAAGCTTAAATAATTTATATAGCAATTATACGACTTGTGAGGTACAAATATCTGGGTTTTAGGGAGCAGGGAGCAGGGAGCAGGGAGCAGGTAAGACAGAAGAGGCAAGAGCCAATAGTCAAATAATTCTGTGTACCTCATGAGTCCTAGAAACGCTATATACATCTTCAATTCTCCCTTATTTGCAATAACTTACTGGCCTTAAGAATCGCTAATAGCCTTGTTGTTACCCCCTCAGCTAAAATTGAAATAGCGACTTAATATGAGCAGGAGATGAGGTCATGATTTATGAAGTTATCCTCAGTAGAGAAAAAGATAAATATATTGCTCGTGCCAAAGAATGGCCGGAAGTCATGGTTGTAGAAAATAGCCGTGATGCTGCTATCAATCAGCTTAAAGCTCAACTACTTGACTATCTAACGAATCAGGTTGAAGTAGTTGAAGTTGACATTCCCCTACTAGGGAAGACAGGAAATCCTTGGCTGGATAAATTTGGATGCTTTAAGGATGACCCGACTTTTGACAATCTACAGGCTGAAATTGCTGCCTATCGGCAAGAAATCGATCAAGAGATGGGGCACCTGGCAGAGCAACCCTAATCACACGTAATCCAAAAGACTTTGAGCGTGTCATAGGTTTAACCCTCGAAGACTGGTCAGTAATGTATAGCGTTGATTGCATGTATGAGGTAAAATTATCAACTTCAAAGTCCCCCTTTTTAAGGGGGATTTAGGGGGATCCCTTTGTACCTCATGGGAAACAGAATTGCTATAGATTAGTACTTTTGAGTAATCAATGTCGCACCAACTAACTTCACCGTTATATCATTTAATCTTCTATAGCGGTTTTTATTTTAATGAGGTACACAAAATTTTTACCATCTTACCTATTGCCTACTCCCTACTCCCTACTCCCTGCTCCCTGCTCCCTTATCTGCAATACCCGACTAGCATTAAGAATCGCCAACAGAGCCACTCCCATATCAGCAAATACAGCTTCCCAGAGAGTTGCTACCCCCATCGCACCCAGGGCAATAAAGACGACTTTCACTCCCAAAGCAATAATAATATTTTGCCAAACAATACGGAGGGTTCGGCGAGCGATCGCGATCGCATCTGCTACTTTAGAGGGAGCATCGGTCATAATTACCACGTCGGCGGTTTCGATAGCAGCATCTGAGCCTAATCCCCCCATAGCTATGCCCACATCAGCACGAGCAATTACTGGTGCGTCGTTGATGCCATCTCCCACAAATGCGGTTTTATGGTTAGTTTGGTTTACTGCTGTAAGAATCTTCTCTAAAGCATTCACCTTATCCTCTGGTAAGAGTTCGGCTTCAAAATCATCTATCCCTAGCCTTCGAGCGATAGTATTAGCTATGGTTTGACTGTCTCCTGTCAGCATCACAGTTTTAATCTGCTGTTGGTGCAGTGCTTGGATGGCATTGATGGCATCTTCTTTGACTTCATCGGCAATTAAGATACGTCCACTGTATTCACCATCCACCGCTAAGTGAGCTACTGTACTATCAGCCACACAGACATGATGGGAAATCCCCTCTCGATGGAGTAAGCGATCGTTTCCTGCGATCACAACTTTTCCATCAATTTGGGCGAGAATACCGTGCCCCGCAATTTCTTGATAATTTTCAACCTTAGAACTGTCAATCGGTTTGCCATGAGCTTGTCGAATCGATTGGGCGACGGGATGATTTGACCCAGATTCTACATGAGCAGCTAATTCTAGTAATTGCTCTTGACTCAAACCATTGTGGGTAATAATATCAGTGACTCGAAAGTTTCCTTTAGTAAGGGTGCCAGTTTTATCAAAGACGACGGTTTTCACCTGAGTTAAGGCATCTAAAAACGTAGAACCTTTAATCAAAATACCGCGCTTGGCTGCCCCTCCAATACCGCCAAAATAGCCCAGAGGAATACTAATGACCAATCCACAGGGACAGGAAATCACCAACAGCACCAAGGCTCGATAAGTCCAGGTACTTGCGCTTGCTCCCGAAATTAGCAAAGGTGGTAACAGGGCAATTGCTAGGGAAAGAAAAACTACAACGGGTGTATAGTAGCGGGCAAAGCGAGTAATAAACTTTTCTGTGTCGGCTTTTTTGCTTCTGGCGTTTTCCACCAAGTCCAAAATTCTGGCAATAGAAGACTCTTCAAAGGGCTTAGTAACGCGAATGGTTAGCCCTCCAGACTGGTTAATCATCCCTGCTAACACCAGATCTCCTGTTACAACGGTACGGGGCACTGATTCTCCTGTGAGGGCAGACGTATCAAGTTGGGAACTTCCCTGAATAATCTCACCGTCCAGGGGAACTTTCTCCCCAGGGCGTACCCGAATCATTTCCCCAACAGCAACTTGATCAGGGGCAACGGTTTTGATCTCGCCGTTAACTAGCAAATTAGCAGTATCGGGACGCACTTCCAGCAAGGCTCGAATCGAACGACGCGATCGCCCCACCGCAGACCCCTGTACCAATTCCCCCACCTGGTAAAACAACATCACCCCCACTGCTTCCGGTAGTTCGTGAATAGCGATCGCGCCTATGGTGGCAATGGTCATCAAAAAGTTTTCGTCAAAAATCCGACCCCGCAGGATATTTCGCCCCGCAGTGGTTAGCACTCCCCAACCACAAAGTAAGTAAGCAGGAATCAAGACGGCATATTCAGCTATGCCAAAAGGAGTCTGATCTAAACTATCTTGAAAAATCAGTCCGATTAACAAAAGAGGAGTAGCGATCGCGACCGCTCTTAACTCGCGCCACAAGTTAAATTCATTCTTTCCTTGACTGTTCCCGCAGCAGTCATCATGGGTTGTGACCTCCTTTTCTTGACTGTTGCCGCAACAGTGATCATGGGTTGTCACCTCCTTTTCTTGACTGTTCCCGCAGCAGTGATCATGGGTTGTCACCTCAGCAACAGCTTCAATGCAATGTCCAGAGTTGCAGCAGTCTTGATGATGATGGAGTTGTGCCATAGCAATACCTACTGTGAAAATCTCCTGAATATCTGAAAGACTATTCAGACAAAAGATTATTCAAATTATATAGTAAGTAGCTGTGCCAAATAAATTATTGACAGCATTTTTTTATTAATATGAGGTACACAATATTTTTTCCCTCTTGCCTATTGCCTATTGCCTATTGCCTATTGCCTCTTGCCTATTGCCTATTGCCTCTTGCCTATTGCCTGCTCCCTGCTCCCTGCTCCCTGCTCCCTAAAACCCAGATATTTGTACCTCACAAGTCTTATAATTGCTATATCTCTGCTCAATAATCAACTTTGATCAAGGTGTTGAGCTACTTCTCGATATAAAGTCACAATATGTTCATCGGCAAGACTGTAGTAAACGTTGCGACCTTGACGGCGATATTTTACTAGCTTTTGCGATCGCAATACTCGTAGCTGATGAGATACTGCCGATTCCCCCATTTTTACTATCGCTGCTAAGTCGCAGACACAAAGCTCTTGCTGTGCGAGGGCTGAAAGCAACTTTAGCCGATGAGGGTCGGAAAGAACGCTAAAAAACTCTGCCATCTGTTGCGCTTTTTCCGTTGCTATAACCTTACTCTGGACCTGCCACACATTATCTAGATGAACTACGGAATCATCACAGCTTGGAGCATCAGAAGAGTAGACAGTTGGTTTATTTAAAGAACTAGAATCAGCCATGATGAATTATATTTATTATTTAATCTCTAGATCTATGATACTATAGCGTTTCTCGCAGTTATGAGGTACAGTTTTATTTTAGGTTGATTCCCTGTTAGGTGCCCTTGACCCATTAATACCGAGTTGCATTCAAAGAGAGTAGATTAGTTGGATAGGGAGATGGGGAGATGGGGAGATGGGGAGATGGGGAGATGGGGAGATGGGGAGATGGGGAGATGGGGAGATGGGGAGATGGGGAGATTGGCGGAAGAGAAAGTTGTACCTTTGACCGCAACTTAGTATAAGAATTTAATTCGCCACAAGTCGCACCTCTTGATGCAGCGCATCGCTATTCCCAATTACCGATTCCCGATTCCCCTTCCCCTCCTGGGAGTGGTTAGGGGTGGGTTCCGATTCCCGATTCCCGATTCCCGATTTCCGATTCCCGATTCCCGATTCCCTACTCCCTTCTTAACAAAAAAAAATAGCCGCAGAAATACCATCCACGGCTAGGAAATTGACCTTATGTGATTCCGTTTTCAACCCTATCGGGACCTGCTCCCATGGGAGCAGAATCGATGATTTTGCCAGGGGGCAAAGCCCCCCAGAAAGTTAATCCGTTAACCCAGAATTATGTACTTGGTCATCATCGTAATAAATTCTCCAGGAATGCCCGTCGGTTGTAGAGGACTCCACTCAGAAATTTCGGCGTAACGCAGTGCATAGAGGGCATGCATCGTGTTAATGATAGCCTTGCGGGAGCCCTTGAGAATGTGCTTAACAGGGTATTTTTTTGGAGAAGATTCCTGAGGATTATTACTAGGAGTTATATCCTCAGGGTTATTTTCAGGGTTTGGGCGAAATTCGGAATCCATGTTGGTCACCTTTTGCTTGTTGTTTGCATAGTATAATCATAATGATTATAAATTAATTTGTCAAGGGTTTTTCTAAATTTTTTTTTGGGAAGGTATTTTAAATAAAATGTACGGGAATGGAATGGAGTGTGATTTTTTTAAGGAGTAGTTGAAAAAGGGAATCGGGAATCGGGAATCGGGAATCGGGAATAGTGCTATAATTATTAATAATTACTGATTAATATAGCGGGTTTTAAGCTAGTAAGGTACATTTTTTTTGGTTTATAGGGAGCAGGGAGCAGGGACTTCGGAGCAGTAAAGTCAGAAGAAAGAAAAGGTAAAAAATCCTGTGTACCTCATTAGGCTAAAAACCGCTGTAATTACTGATTAATAATTACTGATTACTGATTCCTAAACTATTTGCGATCGCAAAACTGATCTAGCGGTTCTCCTATGAATCAGGTAAACAGAATTTTTTCCCGATTCCCGATTCCCGATTCCCTACTCCCGATTCCCGATTCCCGATTCCCTACTCCCGATTCCCGATTCCCAATTCCCGATTCCCGATTCCCGATTCCCTACTCCCTACTCCCTACTCCCTATTCCCAAGAGCCCCATCGATCAATTCCTCAACACCATTAACAGGAATAATTGGAGTATTGAGCTGATCAGCCACTTCTGCTACAGTCATATCATCCAGAAACCGGGTATCACCATGCTTAAGCATCAACCCAGGTAACAGAATCATTTCTCCTAAATCTTTTCCTTTTAATCCCTTCAGTAAATCTTGTCCAGTCAGCAAGCCAGTAACCGTTATCTCCTGACCCCAGTAATCACTAGATAACGCCACCATCCTAATCTCCAATCCTGGCACAGCATTGAACCGCTCTACCACAGGTTCAAACGCTTTTTCCACCGCATTACCCACTACCCAAGTCCCCCGTCGGGGGATTTCTAGACCCTTAGGTAACCGTTGAGTAGCAGCAGTTTGGAATTGTTTCAGGAACAACCGAATCGAACCAACACCATTCCCAATTTGAGGGTAGTCTCCGTAATCCGATTCTGGAGGTAACTCTTCTCTAGCAATCAAAAACCACTCATCTGCCAACCAAGCAAAGGTAGACCCCAACTGGTGCTTAAATTTCTCCTGAAGCCTTTGAACCTGAGCAATCACTTCCCTAGCTTTCTCCCCAGTAACACTAATTAGTTCATCCTCCTGGGGTCGAAACCGAGTCAATCCCACCGGTACTACTGCCGTTGAAGCGACTGCGGGCAGATCACCGGTATAGAATTGAGCTAAATCTAACAGAGTACGTTCTAAGTGAATGCCATCATTAATTCCAGGACACACCACTACCTGGGCATGAATTTGCAGCCGTCGCTCCTGAAACCACCTTAACTGCTCTAAAATTAGCCCAGCCCGAGGATTTTTCAGTAACCGTATGCGCACATCCGGTTCAGTAGCATGAACCGAAACATAAAGAGGAGATAGACGCATCCGTTCGATCCGATCCCACTCCGTTTGCTTCAGATTAGTCAGGGTTAGGTAAGAGCCATAGAGGAAACTAAGCCGATAGTCATCATCTTTGAAATAAAGGCTTTGGCGCTTACCTGGTGGTTGTTGGTCGATAAAGCAAAATGGGCAACGATTATTGCACTGAATCAAACCATCAAATAACGCTGTCTCGAATTCCAGCCCTAAATCGTCATCATAGTCTTTCTCAATTTCGATCACATGAGTCTTACCCGCCCCATCCAGCACTTCCAGTTCTAGAATTTCATCCGCACACAGGAATTGATAATCAATCAAATCACGGGGATGGCTACCATTAATCGCAACAATAGAATCCCCTGGTTCAAATCCAACCTCAGCAGCAATGGAGTTGGGAAGAACCTTTGTGATTAATACTGGATGAATCGAGCTTTGACTCATTGATAGCAGTTTTCAATTGGGTGAGGCACAAAGTCGTTGGTTTTAGGGAACAGGGAACAGGGAACAGGGAACAGGGGGAAGAGTGGGGAGCTCACAAGGGTAGGTTTTTAAATATTGGGGCAAGTAGTTAATTTCATTGCGTAGAATCTCTTCCAAATAAATATATATCAAAATATACAATAATTGCTGGAATAATTCTCCCTATCTCCCCATCTCCTCATCTCCCTATCTCCCTATCTCCCTATCTCCCCATCTCCCCATCTCCCTATCTTCCCATCTTCCGACACTTGCGATCGCTAACTATTTTGTAAAACCCCAGTTATAATAGCACCTAAAATTGCTATCCCAAACAATAACCGATACCAGACGAATATCCAGACACCTTGTTTTTTGAGATAGCTGATCATCCATGCGATCGCTACGTAAGAAAATACTGCTGATGAAATCACCCCTACAATCAGTGACATTGCGCCAGCATCCCCAATGCCATCTTTGAGCAAACCGACTAACTCCACTAAACCAGCTAAGGTAATGGCGGGGATGCCCAACAAAAAGGAAAACCGTGCTGCGGTTGCTCGTTCCAAACCCATGAATAAACCAGCAGTGAGAGTCGAGCCAGACCGGGAGACACCAGGCATTAAAGCCAACGCCTGAGCCAAGCCCATCCCAATCCCATCCTGGAGACCTAAATCCTCAAAGTTACGCTTACGCTTACCCACGACTTCAGAAACACCCATCAACAAACCCATCACAATCGAGACATAGGCGATTGACATGGTACTCCGTATCGGAGAATTATCATAATCAGGGATAAAGATTTTAATCAGCAGTCCAAAGAAGACAATGGGTAGGGTGCCCAAGGCAATTCCCAGGGCCATCTGGAAGTCTTGGGATTGGTAATCGGATGTACGGATAGCTTTGAATGCGCCAGTAGTGACTTTAGCCAAGTCTCCCCAGAAGTACCACACTACCGCCGCAATGGAGCCTAGTTGAATCACAGCCGTAAACGCAACCCCTGGATCACCCCAGCCTAAGGCCACAGGTACCACTTTTAAATGAGCGGTACTACTGATGGGCAGGAATTCCGTGAACCCCTGTACAAAACCCAGCACCACAGCCTGAAAAATAGTCATGTGGGGCGTAGTAATTGTAGCAGTGGTACTGGTTGAGGATAAGACATCTGGGGCAGGAGTTGTGGCGAGAACCTTCAAGGGGAAGGTAAGGCAGGCGCTAAGGACAGCAATGATAGAAAAATTGATAAATTGACGTTTTGATAAGACCATTCTTTCCCCTATTGAGGTTGCTCCAGCTGAATCAGCCAGCCTTAATTCAATCGGTATTCTGGCATAAGTTACCAACAATCGCCAAGGGAATCTGGATACTTAGCAAACTCTTTATCGTATCCCAATTCCATGTCGTATTGATCCTTAATCCTTAAACCTTAATATTTAATCCTTCTCGGGAATCGGGAATCGGGAATCGGGAATCGGGAATCGGGAATCGGGAATCGGGAATCGGGAATCGGGAATCGGGAATCGGGAGTCGGGAATCGGGAGTCGGGAATCGGGAATCGGGAATCGGGAATCGGGAATCGGGAATCGGGAGTCGGGAGCGGTGCGCTTGACCTAGGGAATCGGTAAAAAAGTCTAGCAATAGCCCTGGCCCTACCGGTAGCGCACCACCCAGGCTAAGGAAATCTTAATTTTCCATAAATTTTTGAGTTCATCCTTCAGATTTTAGATGGCAATTATCATAATCATGAGGTACAAAAAATTTTTTCCCTATTCCCTACTCCCTACTCCCTACTCCCTACTCCCTACTCCCTACTCCCTACTCCCTACTCCCTACTCCCTGTTCCCTATTCCCTATTCCCTATTCCCTATTCCCTATTCCCTATTCCCTATTCCCTATTCCCTACTCCCTACTCCCTAAAAATTTGTACTTCACCCAATTGAAAAATTAAATATTTCTACCCTTGCCATCAACCACCACATTTCAGTACTATTACCAATATGCCCCCAGGGGGGATATTGGTAATGATATATTAAGTTCAATAAAGATAATTAACGATAAGTAACAAAATTTTGTTGAAAAATACTTGGTTTTCTGCTAGAGCCCCAAGGAATTCCCATCAGTCAGGGCAACTGCTTCTATCGATCCCCCCTAGGGGAGTGAGTAATCCTCAAGGATGGCTATTATTTGCTGCCGCCTCTTTCTTGGTTTCTGTACCAGTGTTCTTTCAAGCTCCCCTAGTGCGCCTTTTCCCACTGTTGAGTTTAGTCATCACCTTCGCTTGGGTGTGGCTGGGGGTAAAACTGCTCCAACGTCCATCAACCCAAGTCTGGGGTGACTTGCTGTTGGGATTTAGCTGGAGTTGGCTGGCTGGTTCACTATATTGGGGTTGGTTGCGCACTGAACCTCTATGGCATTTACCCGTAGAAGCGATTGGTCTACCATTCGCTCTGTGGGGATTGTGGCGGGGTTGGGGAAAGGTAGGAAATCTATTTTACTTGGGTTCGTTATTCGGTACAGCCATGACCGACATCTATTTCTACTTGACGAATCTAATTACTTACTGGCGTCAGGTGATGGTAGTAGAGCCAGTCCTGGCAAAACCAATCTTTCAAAATGCGATCGCACAAGTCCAAACCCCTTGGGGAATTAGCTGGGCAGTGGTTTTGGTTGCTACGCTAGGAATAGTTGGTCTTTGGTCATTGACAAAAGAACAGCCCCATTGGTGGACGTTTAGTGGAGCGGTGTTGAGTACAATCGTGGTAGATAGTCTTTTTTGGTTGGCAGCTAACCTAGCATGATCACTCCAGACACTAACCCTAAAGGGTACAGTGTGGGCTTCTTCGGAAGCCTTCGTCATTTATTTATTTATGGGAACTCCCACAAGCCAAAACCCCGCGTTTTTAAACCACCGGATGTAGGCTCGCTGCGCGCTTTTAGCCTAGACACAATTTTGCCAAAAAGGATTGACAATACCTCGCGTAGAGTATTATTTAGATATGGGTACAGGCTGAGAAACCGAACGCGCCCCGCGTGGCCTTTGGCCTTGGCGCAACCGGGAGAGAAACCCGCCACTGCTTGACCTAAAAGAAGTAATGCCCGGAGGGCAGGGAAAATCCTCCTTAAAAACCCAACCATCAACTAACAATTGGTGTGTGAACCCAGCAAAAACACTTTGAGAAAACAACGGTACGGCGGGGCACGCCGAAACCAGGTGAAACAGGGAAGCAACGAACTCTATAAGACACTTCTCAAAAAGTAACTAAACGCCTAAGGAGACTAGCCCGCTGGGTCTTTCGTGAACTGAACTAAAATCTTAGTCTTGACGGGATTTCGGTTTAGATATTGCCATTTGGACACGGAGGTTTAAGGCCGGTCGTAGATCTAGGAATCCCCGTCTCGCGATTAGCGGGGAGTGTCAAATTAGGTTAGGTTAGTTTTGAGCGTTGTCATTCCGAAATGACTTGATCATCCTTTGAATCCATCTACTAGGGTCAGCTTCTGAGTCTTGCTGGGTCATTGACAGCAGCAAACTCAAGCTCGATTAGCAGTAATTGGTTAGTAACTTATGGCTGCTATTGTTTCTCCAACTTCTGCGCTATCCTTCCCTGATCAGGGGAAATCTTGGAAAATTGATGCAATGATCAACGTCTCAATTAACCCTGTTGTTGCTCCTATATCTGTGGTGACTTTGCGATCCACCCCTTACCTACTTATGCCTACCGGCTCTGACGATCAGTATATGCCATTAGTTGGTAGTAATTGCTGGACCGTCGGTCGTAGTTATGATAACAATTTTGTACTTTCAGATCGCTGGATTTCCAGAAACCATGCGATGTTGCAGTGTACCGAAAACGGTGATTTCTATCTTATTGATTTAGGCAGCCGTAACGGTACATTTGTCAATGGACGCAGAGTCAGTATTCCGGTGACCTTGCGCAATGGCGATCATCTTACCTTTGGTCAGACAGAATTGGAGTTTTATTGCCCACCCAAGGCTCATAAAACTGAACCATCCGAACCTATACATAAAGATACCCAAACCTCAATATTGCACGTGCGCCGCCTGATTTCTGTGATGGTGGTGGACATCCGGAACTTCACCGTACTCACCCACCAGTTAGATGAAACCAGCCTCTCAGTGGCAATTGGTAGTTGGTTCCGGGAGTCTGGAGAAATTCTGAAAAGGTGTGGCAGTTGGGTAGATAAATACATCGGTGACGCGATTATGGCGATTTGGTTTCATGGCTCTGAAGGGGTCAGTGATCAAGAAGCCATGAGTATTTTGCAAGCAGTCAATGACCTCAACAAAATGACTACCAATCTGTCTAATGAATATCCTCTGCCCTTCCCACTGCGAATTGGTACTGGAATCAACACAGGAATGGCGATTGTTGGTAACACCACTGGTAGTGGCGATCGCCCAGAATACACTGCTATTGGGGATACTGTAATTGCCGCTTTTCGCCTCGAATCTGCCACCAAGGAACTTGGTCTAGATATTGCCCTAGGGGAGGATACATACCGTTACGTTTCTAAAATCGGAAAGTCTGAGCTTAACTTCAAGCAACACACTGTAAATCTCAAAGGTTATGATAATTCCACTATTACCTACGCTGGAACCTATGGAGATTTAGAAAATTTCTTGCGAGTTAACTCTACTCTACCAATTATTGAATAAGCTTTATTACAAGGTATTGCTAAAGTATCACTCATTTCGGTAACGGTTAGTATAATTGAGAATTGAGAATTGAGAATTGAGAATTGAGAATTGAGAATTGAGAATTGAGAATTGAGAATTGAGAATTCAATATTCAACCTTTAACCTTCAACCTGCTAACCTGCAACCTTAAAAATTAATCCCTAACTATTAAAACTTGAACTGAGCCCCTGCTTGGACTCTAGCATCAAATCCCTGGTCACCGGTACCTAGTTTAGAATCTATAAATATACCATTATCTGAATGGTACCTCAAGATAGCGCCATAGTTAAAGTCTGAAACTCGACTTTCAAGCCCCACATTGGTAGTGGTGAAATTTCTGACATAAGCGCCTAGAGAAAAATTATCGATCACTCGTTGTGAAAGCTCTACATCATAAAATACTTTCCTACCTATGTCTCAGGGCTATTTCATTCTAAAAATGCGCTTGAGTGTGTCTAGTCCAAACTTGCACCGTCGCTCTGCCTGGGCCATATTTGAGAAGTGATTAGAGCGATAGATATTGAGTGCAAAGTTACGAGCAACCG
>NZ_JAAHHX010000800.1:0-1317 GCF_010672065.1 Moorena sp. SIO4A1
ACTTCCAGGGTTGAGTGTAGAGGTTCGTATAGTGGATTAACTTCGTATCGTTGTCATAGTAATCAAAGACATTCCAAAGGGGGTCTAGTTCTCCGATCTGGTAATTGTGATGAGCAAGAAAAGCAGGACTCATACGGGCAAAGTCAGGGTAAGAATACAGACCTTGCTCAATTTCGTCGTAGTAGGTTTCTAAATCAAATTTGCATTTTTGACAATCGATCAGCATTACGCTCAAGCCCCAAAGGTCTTTAGCTTCACTGCTATAAGCTCTTTTTACCAGGAAATCACAGCCATTCAAAGGTGTGTCTAATAGTTCACCAATATCAGTCAAACAGATAGTATCTGAGTCAATATAAATAGCTTTACCTTGATAGTTACAGAGCTGTGGAATCAAATATCGATAGAGACTAAACTCAGTTGTATTCCGATATTTAACTCTTAAGGACATGGGAGCGAGATAAGGCTGATAATCATTAAGTTCAATAGCATTGTGGGTGCCATTGAAAACATAAATATCCAGTTCCCTATGGCTATGCTTACGAAGAGAGTAAATTGAGACTTTCCTCTCCAGTAGACTCGCTTCGCCAGATCCGATAAATACTCGCACACGCTCTTGATTTTTCATGGCTAATTTTCCTAATAGTGCTAGGAATTATTTATTAGTAATAATTTGATTAGATCAATCTAGTTGACTTTGACTAGTCTTGGAAAAAACTTGATCCTGTTTACTCTCTTTAGGTTCACCACGTTTACGAATAACCTTGCCTGGTACTCCTACAACTACGGAGTAAGGCTCAACACTCTTGGTTAAAACTGTCCCAGCACCGATGACAGAACCTCTACCTATTCTGCAACCATCAAGGATTCTTACTCCCGCCCCTATCCAAACATCATCTTCTATAATGACACCTTTCTTAATAGACGGTTGAAGGTCGATAGGCGTATCAAGATCATCAAAGGTATAGTTTGAAGTAACAATTACAGTATGGGTAGCGATTCTGACCCAGTTTCCTATAACTAAGTCACCTGCACCATAAAAAAAACAGAAAGGGTTGACACTACAGTCACTACCAATTTTTATCTTACCCTGTGCAGATATGAGCATTGCTGAACTTCGGATAATTGAGCGATCGCCAATATGAATAGCAGAGTCTTCCAAATTACATTCAAGAGTTACATTATTTTCTACAGTGACTCGATTTCCAATAAAAAATTTACTTAAATTATTTTTGATTACGCTTTGGCCTATATAACAGTCTTCCCCAAGATTTCCCAGGTTTTTACGGTAATATTTTTGTCTTACTTTTTTTTTATAGT
>NZ_JAAHHX010000801.1:0-1315 GCF_010672065.1 Moorena sp. SIO4A1
CTGACTGACGGACACTTTTTTTTGTACATTTAGCAGTACATTTAGGCCCAGGCATCAAATTCCTGAATCAGAGAGAAGGTAATCTTTCGATAGTAGCGGTCACGAGCTTTTTGGGAAGCGAAACAAGGAGTAGAGTCAAGATAGACCAAGTGGTCAAGGCGTAAAAAGGAATAAGCCTTGTGAACAAAGGAATTAAGCCACCGGACACCGATTTTTAGATAGCTAAGTCCACGACGAAAATGGGCATCAACCTGACGACGTAAACCGTCTTTTTGGACAGCCATGCCGACTAAAGTTGCGAAAAGAACTGCAATAGCAATGACCAGATAGAGGCGTTCAAGTCGCTCAGCACAACGAACTCGAGACATTTCCCACTGAAAAACCCCAGACTTGCTATCTAAAAACAGATGTTCAATACGAAAACGCAAGCCATATTGCCAAAAAGTCTTCAAGGTGGGAGGTTCATCAGTGATAATTGCCCAATTATCCTTAGCGGCAGGTACTGCCGCCAGAGCGAGATGAGCCTTAAGTTGAGCATCTTCCCATAAACCAACATTTTTGTAGAAAACGGCTTCTCGTTTGGGCGGATATAACTCACGAACGCTATATCCAAAGCCTCGACGCTGGACACCGTGAATCAGAGTATCGGACGGTAGACGGATAGAAAGCGTGCCAATGGGTTAATTGTAACCATTTCAGTAAATCGTGATTGGCAAATCCCCTATCCGCCAACAACATCACCTCTGGGAAATTTGCCAGATATTGATACGCTTGTTCGAGTAAGGGGGCATATTTCTCCCAGGCGACACTGGCACTTTTGTGTTCTAACCCTAACCACAGCAGGGGTAATGCTCTCCCTCCCCCAATCACCGATAGGTAGACAAAGCAGTATTTATTCCACAACTGGGTACTATCCAAGGCTAAGTATAATCTTCCCTGCTTCCACTGTGATATTGCCTTTAGAACTAACGGTACATAGATTTCTTTGATCTTGACCCGATGATTTCCTAAAAACCGACGCCATCGTTTTTGATTGCTGTCTTCTTGGATAGCTCGACTTTGGACGTAGCTACCCCATTCCCCCTGATTCACCTTTTGGCTCCCTAGTAACGCCGCCACCATCCATGCCAACGTCACTATATGTCTGATATCAACAAATTTGCTACCTGCGCTTAGGTAGCTATACACTTGTGAGTAGATTTTTTTCTGGGTCATAATTGGGATTTTTATTGACTACCCCATTTACCCAGATTTTTCTGTTTTGTCCAACCCCTCCCCTACTTGCTTTTCAAGCACTTGTGTCCGTCAGCAAGGC
>NZ_JAAHHX010000802.1:0-1315 GCF_010672065.1 Moorena sp. SIO4A1
CTGTTCATAATGCCCCTCCTGTTTGGGTTAGTAGATGAAACCTGACATAAAATAGCTACATCAATTTTTGAGGAAGTTCCGCAACAGCTGAAAAAATAATCTGGACTTCTCAGCGCGTGTTTAATTACCATGGCAACAGCACTTTCCAAATCAACTTATGTGTGATATTAGTGAGCTATTGAGAGGCTCCCTTAGGTAGACAGCCACTAGTTGCCATTTGACTCTAACCAGTATCCTTGTGAAACTCCCATTGTTAACAGCATAGTTAACAGCATAAGCTTGAGTTTATCTTCGGCACGAGGATAGTCCTACTCAAGATTCTGGGGAGTCAATAATAAACTCAAAGATCTGACCACGAGGACCACCAAACTTAAGCTGAATACCCGACCTTAGCTGAACTTCCTGATGATGAACAGTTTTCCAACCATTATCGATCAATATTCTCGTACCATTACGAGAAAAATCCCTCAAGAAGTAAGTTGGATCCGAGCCTTGGTCAGTGAAAGCATCACGGCAGATAATTTCAGCATGTTGCTTACTCACACAAACTTCGGGAATCACCAAATCGTTGTGAGATTGTAGGCGTCCCACTCGCATCACTCCACCTCGAATCGGCCAGACCTGATCGGTTTTTCCTATGGAACGCAAAGACGCAGTTGGGGGTGGACTTTCAAGCCAGCTTGAGGTGATGGTGGGCAGTTCTGTAATTCCTTCTCCCACCGGTTGGATTAACTCCCCTTCAAACTGAGGATGCATATAAAGGATAGGCAAGGTCCAGGCTGGTTGGTTAAACTTGTAAAGGGTCAACATGTGCTGTCTGGCCACAGCTACAGCATGGTCAATTGGCATGCGCTCCGCCAAGGCTTGGGCGAATGATTGAATAAAACTCACGGCTTCTTGGTCAGCAATGGAGTCCCGCATCCCCAAAACTGCTGGGACACCGTGGTGAATCAGCACCTCAGCTAAACTACTACGGGGAATGGTTTGGGAATTCACTTGGTCAGGTTTGGCACTCCAACAGGCATTGAATACAGCTAAGGCAACCTGGGTGCGCACCAGAACCTGAGCCAATTCCGTACCACTAATTTTCGCATCCGAGCGTAAAAATAGCAAACCTCCGTCTGGTGCGCTTTCACCATGACCAGCATAGAATAGGATGTTATAGGCACCAGTTTCGAGTGCTTTAATAAGTTCAGCTGGTGTCGGTTGTATTAGTTTTGAGACGTTGCAGGTAACTGGTGGAACGGATTGGTTCCTAGAAGTTTGAGCGGCTCTACCAGCTTGAAGGGCATTTACCAAGGTAGCCGCTTCTTTT
>NZ_JAAHHX010000803.1:0-1314 GCF_010672065.1 Moorena sp. SIO4A1
TGACTCGACCCAAGCATTTTATCAACATGTTTATCTACAGCAAATCAGCGATCAACTGCCCGAGGGCGAAATCTGCGGCATATGGACCGGATTGCTGAAAGTGTCCCAACAGGGGCAGCAGAAATTACGGGATACCCTTAATACTTTGCTCCAGTCCGAGCAGGTGCGGCAACAGGGACGAATGCCGACTCTGATTAATCGGTTGATCAGCCATGGCCATCGGGTACATGTGCTTTATATCAAAGGGCATTGGCTCGATATCGATCAAGTCGAAGATCTGTTCAAGGCTGGAAGTTTCTAAATGATCAAATCCGAATACTTTATCCGAGCGGCTCAGGAAAAAGGGTTTGGGTTATACACAGGGGTGCCTTGCTCTTACCTCAAATCTTTTATTAACACCGTCATTGACTCTGATCATCTCCGCTATGTGGGGGCTACCAATGAAGGAGATGCCGTGGCGATCGCATCCGGTGCCGAATTGGCTGGAGTGCCCAGTGTGGTGATGTTTCAGAATTCGGGGTTTGGTAACGCTGTCAATCCCCTCACCTCTGTGAATCAAACCTTTAAAATTCCCATCTTGGTGATTGTGACCTGGCGAGGACAACCCGGTGGGGCACCGGATGAACCCCAGCACCAGCTGATGGGAGCCATTACTCCCCAATTGCTAGATCTAATCCAGGTGCCATGGGAACCTTTTCCCACGGAAATAGACCAGGTTGAGCCTACTCTAGACCGGGCGGTTGCCCATATGCAGCAGCATCAGACCCCCTATGCCCTAATAATGCAAAAGGGTTCCGTGGAATCTTGCCCCTTAAGCTCTCAATTAACCGTCAAGCCCCTGTTGAGCAGCCCTGCTGAAGCTCTCCCCCTTCCACAGGAGCCCTCCTTCACCCGTCGTGACATGCTGCAAGCCATCCAAGCTGCAACTGGGACTGAAGACATTCTGTTGGCCACTACGGGCTACACCGGTCGGGAATTGTATGCTATTGAGGACCAAGCCAATCAACTTTACATGGTTGGTTCCATGGGATGTATCTCCAGTCTCGGCCTGGGTATAGCGCTGGCTCAGCCCCACCGTCGAGTGATTGTGGTCGATGGAGATGGTGCTGCTTTGATGCGCCTAGGAGCCTTAGCCACCGTTGGCTATGAACGTCCGCCCAACTTGCGGCATATTCTCCTAGACAATCAGCGCCATGAATCCACAGGGGGACAGTCCACCGTGTCGGCCTCCATTGATTTTGGTGCGATCGCAAAAGCCTGTGGTTACAAACAAGTTGCTGTAGCCACAACCCCTGAAGACGTGAAAGCTTTGAC
>NZ_JAAHHX010000804.1:0-1310 GCF_010672065.1 Moorena sp. SIO4A1
CAAGGTCAACGAATTGCCGCTATGGGTAGCACAGGTTATAGCACTGGTCCTCACTTACACTTTGAGCTTCATCCCAGAGGTCGGGGAGCTGCCAATCCAATGGCCTATTTGCCTAGAAGACGGTAATAAAGTGATTTCAAGGGAAGTATCCCCATCAGGCCAAATTACCAGGTCGAAGGAGGAGACAGAGGTGAAGGGTAAGGTGAGTAAACGGAACTTTCCTACTCTTCCTCACCTTCTGGTGACAATATTTAGTATGACCCTTAGCAGCTTGAGCTAAAGGCAAAGTCTAAGCCTGAAGCCGAAATTACCTTTCCTATTTTTCTTCTACCTTTTCCCTATACCCTTTTACCTGTGCCGTTCCATGGGTGCCCATGCAGTATGCCAACTAAACTTCTGTTCAAGAAAATTATTTAGATAAATTATTGGCATTGATATGTTATAGTACATAAGGGTTGAAAAAAAGGCTCAGTAGCTCAGTGGTTAGAGCAAGGGACTCATAAGCCCGAGGTCGCAGGTTCAAATCCCGCCTGAGCCATATAAATTAGCTAGTTAACTGGGCTAGCCAACTGGGCTAGTCAACTGGATTGATCAAGAGAACCCTGGTAGTGTTCTCGGATTTCGTTAATCGAAAACAGAGCTTGAAACATTAGCCCAGCCGACTGATAAAGCTCGGCTCCACCTTGCAGCCGGTCAACCAGGGCTATTACCAGCTCTACCTGGTAACCGGCTTCCTTAAGGCGGTCCACGGCTTTCATGGCTGATTGCCCAGTAGTCACAACATCTTCCAATACCACTACTTTGGCTCCTGTGGGCAAAGTAGGACCTTCAATGTATGCCTTGGTTCCATGACCTTTTGGCTGTTTGCGGATAATTAGACCTGGGATAGGGCAGTTTTCTAAGGCAGAAACAATGCTAACCGCACTCACGATCGGATCTGCACCTAGAGTTAAGCCAGCAACTGCTTGAGTATCAGCAGGTAGCATTGAGAATAGCAAACGTCCTATTGCCAATGCTCCTTGAGGATGAAGGGTGACCTGTTTACCATTGATGTAATAAGAGCTACGCTGCCCTGACGAAAGCACAAAATCACCCTCTTGGTAAGCGAGTTGGCAAAACAAATCCAGCAGAAAAGGTCGCAGGGTAGGTAAATCCTTTGGCATGGACAGGGCTTGAGATTGGATGTTCATGAAACTTACTGAAAAAAACCTAGAGTCAAGGGAAAATGGGAGCCTACAAGCTACCATCAAACCGGTTGATTTGGATTTGGTGGGTATTCTTTCACCCGCTGGGGTAGTTTCCCCCTAATA
>NZ_JAAHHX010000805.1:0-1308 GCF_010672065.1 Moorena sp. SIO4A1
CTTAGTGGTGCAGAGAAGTCTTGAAAGTAGTGGTAGGTATAGAGTCTCAATAATAAGACAGGGATAGCATGACAGGGGGATTCCATGAGAAGCTTAAGGTCCCAAACTTAAAGCAAATTTCATGGAATCTCCCCTTTTGCATCGTCAACTACAAGACCAATTGTGTCAATGGGTTCTACCCAAAGATCAACGTCACCTGCAAGGGTATAGTGAAGCCGTCGCTGCCATTTTGCAATCCGAGAGTGCTTGTTTGAGTAAGTGGATTCCCTACTTGGATCATCGAGACTGCACAGCCCGTGCCCACATGGAGCGGCTTAGCTATTTGGTTCACAATGAGCATATCAGTGCTGAGCGCTTCTATGACCCCCTACTCCAACACGTGCTTCAAGCCTTTGAGGGAGAGTCCCTCACACTGACCTTAGACACCAGTATGCTGTGGGATCAGTTTTGCCTGATCGAGGTGTGTTTGGCGATTGGTGGACGCTCGTTGACCTTGGCTCAAACAGTGATCGAGCATGGCAGCGCCACGGTTGCCTTTGAGCAGTATCAGGGGGTTTTAGAAACTGCTAAAAGTTTGGTGCCCCTCGGCTGTCACGTTACCTTATTAGCTGACCGGGGCTTTGAACATGGTGCATTGCTACGCTGGTTAGACCAACAGCAGTGGGCTTGGGTCATTCGGGTCAAGTCTGATTTGTTAGTCACCTTAGCCTCGGGACGAACCCTCTCGGTTCAAGCTTTGCTGCCGCCCCCAGAGCAAGCGTATCTGTTCAAAGAGGTCACTGTCTTAGGGGATCTTGATTGCCATTTGGCCACGGCTCATGTCCCTATCGCTGAAGACCCCTGGGCGGTCTTGTCGAGTCAACCACCCTCACTCAAAACCTTTGAGCTCTATGGCAAACGCTTTGGCGGCATTGAACCGCACTTCAAAGATTACAAGTCGGCTGCCTTTGATATCCTGCGTTCTGGCTTGCGGGATGAGAAAGGGCTTACTTGCTTGGTGATGTTGCTCGATAGTGCTTCACTCATTGCCTTGATACTGGGCATGATGCTCGTTCTCTCGGGCCAGCGCCCTCGGATTGATTGGCATGGCCAAAGGGGACTGAGTTTTCTGCAACTTGGCTTGCGGGAACTGGCTCGACTTTGCTATCAACGCTTACCGTTACCCAAACTTATTGGCTTGACAAGATACAATCCTCCTCCTGCTTCGGCTTCGTTGCGAAAACAGGATGAATGGAACTGCCGAATTGAGTTTAGTAGGGTCGTTAGATTCTCAACCTGAGACTTCTCAGAGTTTTCTGCACCACCAAG
>NZ_JAAHHX010000806.1:0-1305 GCF_010672065.1 Moorena sp. SIO4A1
CCTTTCTTCCTTGCTTTCTTGATCTTCTTTTGCTGCTTTTGAGAGCGATGGTATTTATCATCCCCCATCCCAGAGTGAACGGGAAACTCTCCTTTCACTTCTTGGTAAATGAATGGTAAATCACGAAAGAAAAACTCTTTCTCGTCCTGACCTAGGCGATATCCAGACATGTGAATGATACAATCAGCGGTAAGCATTTGCTCTTCTACCTTTGATACTATTGAGACTGTGAAACAAGTGATCCCATCCAAATGGGTGCGATGCACTGGTCTTTGTTGATTAAGATTGGTAAACGTCTAATGCTAGTTGGACATCCAGTAACTGCACGTCCTGGGTTAATCGGTGCAGTTACTTTGCATTTATACTACTACTCAAAGCTAGAAATAGCATCTCCGACAACTTTTACAAACTCATAGGTTGACTCATAAGGCAAAACATTACGACCAGGAATTTTACGACCTTCACCTTGAGGAAGATGCTTGATATACTGAGCTAGTCGGTCTTCTGGTGTTTCAGATTTCCCCAGCTTACTAATACTTGAAGCTTGCTCTCCTACTACTACTAGGGTAGGTTGAGAAGTATTAGCGATCGCTTGTTGATAGTTTTGTCGCCAAAAGCCAGCCAAAAAAGAAAAAACTGCGTAGCGGCTAGCTGGATTAATTGCTCCCTTTTGGAGATTATCTAACCATTCCTTATCTACTGTAGAACTCTCAGCAAACAGTTTATTTTCCGAAAACTTTTGCAGGAATTGACGGCGACGAGCATAACGAAAGAAGGCACTACCTAAAGGAGATTCGAGGAGATTCCAAGCAACTCGCTGCTGCCAGTATTGAGTTTCTGCTGTCATCAGAGACCAAGACGGAGGACCTGAGAGTACTAACCCTTGAATATAATTTGGTTCAGTTTGCTTTTGGATCAAGGTAAGTGCCACAGGTAATAAAGCCCCTTGCACTAGCAGAATCACCGGTTTTTTGACTACATTTGTTAAAAAATAGTGTAACTGGTCAGCCCAATCTATAGGGTAGTAAGCAACAGGGGGCATTTCGCTTTCGCCACATCCTAGCAAGTCGGGATTATAAATTAGATGACCATTGCCAGTGTTCAACCACTGCTGGCAAAAGCGATGCCAAAAAAAGCGTGATAGTCCAACACCAATAGGATGGACTAATAGTAGAGGAGTTTTCGTCTTAGCACTTTCATCTGTTGGGGTATAGACTTCATAGGCACAACGGTAATTATGCCAAGTGTAGAATTCTTCTTTATGTAAGGATTTTTGCCAATTATCTGTATTGGGCGAACTGGAAG
>NZ_JAAHHX010000807.1:0-1304 GCF_010672065.1 Moorena sp. SIO4A1
GCTTTATGGTTACGAACTTCGGGAATATTTGCTTGAAAAATGGAATCGTAAGTGTGCTTACTGCGGGGTAACAGGAACTCAACTAGAAGTTGAACACATTAAACCATTATCCAAAGGCGGTTCTAATCGAGTTTCTAATTTAGCGATTGGCCGTAGGCCACGCTACGCGATCGCGTGTCGTCCATGTAACCAGGCTAAATCTAACCAAGACATTGAGCTTTTCCTGTCTAAAAAGCCTAGCATTTTGAAGCGCATACTAAGTCAAGCCAAACGTCCTCTGGCTGATGCGGCTTCTGTCAATACGACCCGCTGGAAGTTGTATCACGATATCAAATCAATAGGATTGCCTGTTGAAGTAGGTAGCGGTGGATTAACCAAATTCAATAGATGCCGCCAAAGTCTTCCTAAAACTCATTGGTTAGATGCGGCGAATGTTGGAAAAGTTGAAACACTGATTGTTGAAGTAACCAATCCTTTGGTAATAACAGCTAAGGGACACGGCACTCGTCAGCTCTGTAGGACTAATAAGTATGGGTTTCCCACTCGTCATTGCTCCAGAATTAAATTTCACAAAGGCTTTCAGACAGGAGATATTGTCCGCGCCGTGGTGACTAAGGGGAAGAAGATCGGTACTTATGTAGGACGGGTCGCAACCAGAAAATCAGGGTCTTTCAATATCTCAACTAAATCAGGACTGGTGCAAGGGATTAGTCACAAATATTGTAAATTTATTCACAGAAAGGATGGTTATGCTTATACAAACTAGACTCTGTCCTCCTTTTCCTCTCACCGTTAACCCTGCGGGTATAACGGGAGTCTCCAAGGAGGTAGAAAGATGAATGAAGACGAATTGTTGAATGAGGTTTTATGTGTCTACGAAAACCAGTGCCGATATCTCAAGGAAGTTGAGCTTGATGGCAAACAAGCGTGGGGTAGGTTCTCCGTACCTGAAACCCACTACGCAGTAAAAGGACGTAAGTACCATTTAAATGCTGCTGAAGCGATCATAGTCTACGAACAAATAATGTATGTGGCTATTGGCAACATTTTTATTCATGGGCTACTCGACCTCAAGCAATTGCCTAGGGACATATTTTTTCCAACAGTTGTCGATGAAAAGACACTAATATCGCGACTCCAAGCACGGTTTTCAAAATCAGTGAATTCCAATGATTTTTCTGGCGTTTTCAGCATTAAAAAAATACTGCAGCGAGGGGAAAAATATTGGTTCAAGACGATGTTTGAAATTAATGATAACGCCAGATCGGAAGAGCGTCGGGCTGGTAGACGTAGGATGTGAATGG
>NZ_JAAHHX010000808.1:0-1303 GCF_010672065.1 Moorena sp. SIO4A1
CTATCTAATGATGCAGAAGGTGGTGGCGTAATCGATCCGGCTAACTTTGGCTTGCTGGTTGACCTTGATGCTTCCTTAGGGCCACGCACTACACTAGTAGGTTCCGCAGAACTCACTAGTCTGGATCCTGATGATCTAGAAAACGAAACTAGGGGAAGTTTGCGCCTCCGACAAACTATTGGCACCACTTACCCTCATCGCTTAACTTTGGAATCCAGCTACCGCGATCGCCTTTTCAATGGCTCTTTGGGTTTCCAAACCGTTCAGAGTAGTATTGGTGGTGTACTTGAATCACCGACAATTCCCATCGGGCAAACCGGCTTGACCATTAGATATCAAGCTGGCGTTCAGCGTATTAACGCTAACACCGATCGAGCAGACTTGCTACCTCTGCCACCTCGGGATAACAATCGGATTAGTTTAACCCGTTATCAAGGCAGTGCAACTCTAAACTGGACACAACCCCTTTGGCAAGGTGACATATTGCCAGCAACTGCTGAAGAAGGTATGCGCTATACACCAGCACCAATTTTACCAAATGTTCAACTAAATTCATCTATTACCGGTGTGGCTAGTGCCTATAGTAATGGTGATTCTCAAGAATTTCTTCGTGGTAGCATTGGCTTAACTGGGCAATTCGGTCATTTTTCTAAACCCTTTCTCGACTATACCGGTTTTAATATCGGCTATAGTCAAGTAGCCTTAGGCAACACATCACCATTTTTATTTGACCGAGTTGCAGATACTCGAATCCTTAATGCTGGTATTACCCAACAACTCTATGGTCCGTTTCGAGTCGGTTTCCAAACTTATCTAAATTTAGATACAAATGAGGAAATTAGTACTGACTTCTTTTTAGAGTATTCTCGTCGAAGCTACAATATTTTATTGCGCTATAATCCCGTTCAACAACGGGGTTTAGTTGGTTTACGAATTAATGATTTTAATTGGACAGGTGCCACAGAACCCTTTGATCCGTTTAGCAATAGCTGGGAGGATGATTAGGAATTAGGGAGTTGGGTGTAGGGTGTAGGGTGTAGGGTGAATAAAATTGAATGGCTCTGATAATTATCAGAAACGCTATAATTATTTGTGTGGCCAAATAAACCCTACCAAATTAAGCTCCTGGATAGGTTGGGCATCTCCAATGAAGACTAATAAGCATCGGTCAGTTTGTGGGAAATTCAAGCAGCGGTTAAATAACGCAGTTAAACGCTGGTTTAATTCCCCTAAAAATGGTCATAGCAGCACCACACAACCAATAGCTGTTACTGTGGGAGAGCCTTATGCTCCCTACAAACCT
>NZ_JAAHHX010000809.1:0-1303 GCF_010672065.1 Moorena sp. SIO4A1
GCTGAATGCTTACATGTTATGATAGCTTGTTTTACCCTATTATTACATCCCAATCTAGCGAAATTAGCAACATCACCGTCCAAATCAACCAGTTAGACCTGACAGGCTGGTACACTTCAGAATTGGAGATAGTGGCCGTTACTTTTCATCTAGGCGGTTCATCAACAGATTTAGTTGTTCGTGTTGCTTGTGGATGGTTTTGTTACCCTCCTGACCCTCCCAACACTTGCACGCTATGAATCTTTTGGCTCCTTATGTGATTACTCCGGCTCTGATCTTTGAATCCTTGTCATAATTTTATTACCATAATTTTTTTTTTAACAAGCCGTAAGTGATATATTGATGGGAACATCCAAATTTGGGAAATATATCCCTAAAATTAACGATAATACTAGGGTTTAAAACCATAATTAAAAGTGTTATGTACAAAAATGGTATGCTTCTTAATTATTGATGATTGACGCTTGATAATTGCTAAATCTTAGCATTGCTTGATTCCAGGAAAGGAGATTAATTTAGTGGCAAATCAACTGAAACGCATCGCCATGTGGGCTAGTCCACGATGTCTTTCGACAGTTCTACTACGTTCTTGGGGAAATCGCCCAGATACCTTTGTGCAAGACGAGCCGTTTTATCCACATTATCTTTCAGTCACTGGTCGCAAAGACCCGGGAATGGACGAAGTGCTCAACCGTTATGAAACAGACTGGGTCAAGATTGTAGAGCAAGTGACGACCGGGTCAATACCAAACGACAAATCGATCTATTACCAAAAGTTTATGATCTATCGACTCCTACCCCATATCGACATTAGTTGGGTTCCCCAATTGACCAACTGCTTTCTGATTCGTGAACCTCGGGAGATGCTCCTATCTTATCTTCGGCTATGGCCTAATCCGACATTGGACACCATAGGGATGCCACGACTTAAGCAATTGTTTGAAATAGTCCGTGACTATTCAGGTGTCATTCCGCCGGTAATCGATGCCCGTGACCTACAGGAAAACCCACGCCATACTTTGTCCTTGCTCTGCGAAGCGGTAGAGGTTGAATTTACAGATGCGATGTTAAATTGGTCTAAAGGCAACCCAACCACTGATATTTGGTGTCAATATCAGTGGTATGACACGGTGAGAAACTCAACCGGGTTTCACCCCTACAAACCCAAAAGCGATGCCATCCCGGAGCGCTTTGAGGATCTTCTTTCCCAGTGCAATCAAATCTACAGGGAATTATACAAATATCGCCTTGTGTGACAACGAAAGGGTGACCAGCAAGCTCAGGGCAAACGCATCTTGTTGGG
>NZ_JAAHHX010000081.1:0-23872 GCF_010672065.1 Moorena sp. SIO4A1
AAATTAGGCTCGATACTTGGTTATGCATGAACGGGTATTTGGCTTAAATATTGCCTTTCAGGATAGCTAATTTTAAGGCGTGTCGTAGAACTAAGAATCCCCGTCCTTCAAGGGCGGGGAGTGTCAATAGAGTAGAATTTATTAGTCCAGCGGCATTCGCATCTTATTTTTGTACATGCTGGCGGGGTGAGGATTTCAGCGATCGAGTCCTACCCATGAATCAATTGATGAAATCCTTACTGGATCAGGGTTTTGCAATTTAGATGCGAATGCCGCTGGTTCCTTTTGTCAAGCGTGTGATTGAGATGCTCTTACCCTGAGCTATAAACCTGGCTGACCCTAGAAGATATTCTGGTATTGGTTCCAACCGTCTGAAATAACCGTCTCCGCACCCCGATTCTGAAAGTTATTAGGATCCGGTAGACCACTATAGCTATAGTAGGACAGTTGACCATTGGGTTTTAGAGCAAACAGAACTCCAGAACCTCCAGAAAAAACTTTACTATATTCGTTCCAACCGTCTGAAATAACCTTCTCTGCACCCCGATTACGAAAGTTGTTAGGATCCGGTAGACCACTATAGCTATAGTAGGACAGTTGACCATTGGGTTTTAGAGCAAACAGAACTCCAGAACCTCCAGAAAAAACTTTACTATATTCGTTCCAACCGTCTGAAATAACCTTCTCTGCACCCCGATTACGAAAGTTGTTAGGATCCGGTAGACCACTATAGCTATAGTAGGACAGTTGACCGTTGGGCTTTAGAGCAAACAGAACTCCAGAACCTCCAGAAAAAACTTTACTATATTCGTTCCAACCGTTTGAAATAACCTTCTCCGCACCCCGATTACGAAAGTTGTTAGGATCCGGTAGACCACTATAGCTATAGTAGGACAGTTGACCATTGGGCTTCAAGGCATAAAGAATCTGAACACCAGACTGACCTTGAGTCAAAACAGGGGTCAAGGTTGTTAGCCCGGTCATGGTAGCGAGTACAACCAAAAACCTTCGACGTCTGATGACACTTTTCATTTGTATAACACCTTTTAATTTGTATAAGTGTGATTCGATTCCCTCCCAACCTCTTAATAAACAGAGAAGATTTTAAATAAACACAATACTGTCATCAACAGCTCTTTAATTTCTTCCAACTTATAGGGGCATCAGCAAGGGAATTGCTTAGTATTAAACATACACATAATTAATTTAGAATAATTTAGTTCTAATAATTTAGAATAATTTAGAATAATTTAGAATAATTTAGAATAATTTAGACATTCTGGCTAGGCTATACAATGCCAGGGTAAGCGCATCTTGTCAACAAACTGGGGGTAGTTCTCAATAAACCCGGTATTATTGTGCTTATTGACAAGATATTTTCTACATATAGTGTTCAGGGAAATAAATAAACACTATATGTATGAATCAATCCATTAGATGTGTTTACTCTACTCCCTAGTATTTAAAAAAAACTATTGCGATAGAGTAATGTAAGCCCAGTGGAAATGAATCTAACAAACCGAGGGTGACTTGGATTAACCTCTTACTATAGAGTATTGGTATTTCTAGCTTAGTAAATGAGCAGATCCCCTCAAGCATCTACTCCCGAATCCAACGATAACCTTCCGAAAAGGGCAACTGAAGCAGCAAGGAAAGTTGCGCCTGAGAATACTGACCATCGGACAGTGGACCGCAGTAAGCTGACACCGATGATGCAGCATTTTGCTGAAGTAAAAGACCAGTATTCCCATGCTGTGCTGCTCTACCGAGTTGGGGACTTCTATGAAACCTTCTTTCAGGATGCCAGGATAATTGCTGAAGCCCTGGAACTGGTCTTAACCAGCAAAGAAGCAGGTAAGGGAGTGGGACGGGTGCCAATGACGGGGGTTCCTCACCATGCTTTGGACCGCTACAGCACCATGCTAGTGGAAAAAGGCTATGCGATCGCAATATGTGACCAAGTGGAAGATGCCTCAGTGGCAGCCAAAGAAGGACGTCAGGTGCGCCGGGAAGTCACCCGTGTCCTTACCCCCGGTACCTTGATGGAAGAGGAGATGCTCCATGCTCGTCGTAACAATTTCCTGGCAGCAGTAGTGATTGCTAAGAATCATTGGGGTTTAGCCTATGCAGATATTTCCACTGGGGAATTTCTGACTACTCAAGACCGAGAGTTAGACCTGCTGGTTCAGGAATTGATGCGCTTGCAGCCCTCTGAGGTATTAATTCCCACCAATGCTCCCGATTTGGGGAGTATGCTACGACCTGGTCAGACTTCTGAGAGTTTACCGGATTGTTTACCAAATTCATTTTGTTATGCACTCCGTCCCCAACGACACTTTACCTTGGCCGAAGCCCGACAGCGACTGTTGGAACAGTTCAGAGTGCGATCGCTTGAAGGGTTAGGGTGTGAACATCTGCCCCTTGGTGTCCGTGCTGCTGGTGGGTTGTTGGAATATCTCAAAGATACCCAAAAAGAAAATTATGTAGCGTTACAGATATTACGTACCTATACCATTGCTGATTATTTAATTCTCGACCACCAGACTCGTCGCAATCTGGAAATTACTGCTACTGTCCGAGATAACACCTTTAATGGTTCCCTGCTTTGGGCTCTAGATCGAACCAGTACAGCCATGGGAGGTAGAGCATTGCGGCGCTGGCTACTGCAACCATTACTAGAGATTAAGGGAATCCGGGCACGACATGATACGATCGCGGAATTGGTGGAAAATACTGGACTGCGCCAGGACTTACAGCAGCTGCTTCGGAAAATTTATGACTTGGAGCGGTTGACAGGTAAAGCAAGTTCTGGTAGAGCTAATGCCAGAAATTTAGTCGCCTTAGGGGATTCTCTGTTGAGGTTACCGGAATTAGCTGACCTAGCGGCTTATGGCTCTTCTCCCTATCTGAAAGTGATGCAGAATGTACCGCCACAATTGGAAGAGTTAGGGCACACAATCCAGGAGCATCTGGTAGAGTCACCACCGTTGCATCTGACTGAGGGGAAATTAATTCGGCCTCAGGTCAACCAGCAGTTGGATGAAATGCGTGCTCAAGCCGAGGAGGATCAACAGTGGATTGCCAATTTGGAAGTGACGGAGCGGGAAAAGACAGATATTCCCAAGCTGAAGGTAGGGTTTAATAAGACTTTTGGATATTACATTAGTGTCCCTCGTGCTAAAACAGCTCAGGTACCAGATAACTATATTCGGAAGCAGACCTTGGTTAATGAAGAGCGCTACATAACCCCAGAGCTGAAGGAAAGGGAAGCACGGATTCTGACGGCCCGGGAGGATTTGAATCGTTTAGAGTATGAAATTTTTGTAGGTTTGCGCCATGAGGTAGCGCTGGAAGCTGACAGGATTCGGGGTGTGTCTCGGGCAGTAGCAGCATTGGATGTGTTGTGTGGATTAGCAGAGGTCGCTGTTTATCAGGGATATTGTCGTCCCGATATGGATCAAAGCCGGGAAATTCGGATTATAGATGGACGGCATCCAGTGGTAGAGCAGTCCTTGCCCAGTGGTTTGTTTGTCCCGAATTCCGCGTCTTTAGGTCAAAACAAGTTGAAGGTTGACGGGGAGTTGAAGGTTGACGGGAAGTTGAATGTTGGAAGGTTGAAGGTTGATGGGGAGTTGAAGGTTGACGGGGAGTTGAAGGTTGAAGGTTATTCTGAGTTGAACGTTGAAGAGGAGTTGAAGGTTGAAGAGGAGTTGAAGGTTGGAAGGTTGAAGGTTGAAGGTTCTTCCGAGTTGAACGTTGAAAATTATAACCAGCAACCTTCTAACGAGCAACCCGATAACGAACAACCTTCTAACCTTGGCCAAAAGGCCACGCTACGCGAACAACCTTCTAACCAACAACCTGCAACCGACACTAACCTTGGCCAAAAGGCCACGCTACGCGAACAACCTTCTAACCTTGGCCAAAAGGCCACGCTACGCGAACAACCTTCAACCAACACTAACCTTCAACCTGCTAACCTTCAACCTGCTAACCTTCAACCTTCTAACCTTAAACCTGCCACCGAAACGGATAATCCTGATTTGATTATTTTGACCGGACCTAACGCCAGTGGGAAGAGTTGTTATTTGCGTCAGATAGGATTGATTCAGTTGATGGCACAGGTGGGAAGTTTTGTGCCAGCATCGGAAGCAAGTTTGGGGATATGCGATCGCATTTTTACCAGAGTTGGTGCGGTGGATGATTTAGCAACAGGCCAGTCTACGTTTATGGTGGAAATGAACGAGACAGCGAATATTCTCAATCATGCTACGGATAAGTCTTTAGTGTTGTTGGATGAGATTGGTCGAGGGACAGCAACCTTTGATGGTCTTTCCATCGCTTGGGCGGTGGGGGAGTATCTGGCCATGGAAATTAAGGCACGGACGATTTTTGCCACCCATTATCATGAGTTGAATGAGTTAGCCTCGATTTTGCCCAATGTCGCTAATTATCAAGTGACGGTAAAAGAGTTAGCGAATGAAATAATCTTTTTGCATCAGGTACAGCCAGGAGGAGCTAACCGTTCTTATGGCATTGAGGCAGGACGTTTAGCGGGTTTACCAACCTCAGTGATTAAGCGGGCGAAGCAGGTGATGAAGCAAATTGAGAAGCACAGCAAAATTGCCCTGGGGTTGCGCAAGGGGATTGGCAAACAATTGTTAGCTAGGAAGACAACTGGCCAAAAGGTGAGCGACCAAGAGATGACCATTGAACAGTTGGATATTTTTGATGATTAAGCCACCATGGTTGTGAGCTGATCAACAACTACACAGTTAACACAGCTACACAGTTAACGCGGATGGGATGAGACCTAGAAGCCGCTAAGGGAAGGCATTTCCGCCCACTGCCCTTACGGAAAAAAGATCCGATTGCATAAATTTTTAAGCTAGCCCTGATTAGTATATAGACCTTAACTAATCAATTTGGGGAGCAGCTCCGTGACTAGATACTAGGCCACCTGTAACTTTTGATAGCGATAAACCTTTAGTTTCTAAAGGGTAGCATCGTCGATTATAGCGCCATGTGAGCTATAAGTTTTGTGGATTTGTATTTTTTTTTAAGTTGTTGGATGAGCGAGGCTAATCATGAAAGTTAAAGACGTCTATCAGGATGAACAAGGAAATTCGCCTATCGACTATGGAGTTGATAATCTGATGGGGCTAGCCATTAGGAATTATTTAGGACAGACACTGATCGGATTTATTATTTCGATTCCCATGAGTTTCTTGTTTTTTATGTTTTTACTTTCCGTTTTCGATGCCTTAATTGAATCAATACCGCAGGTAGATACCAGTATTCAACAGATAGTTCCTCAAGAAAATGGCTCTCCTAAAATGATTATAGTAAATGAGTAGTTTAAAGGAGCGATTACCCCTTAAATAGCCAGGGATTCAATCAAATAAAAATAAATTGTTTTAAATTGCGGAATTTTATCTATAAGCTTTGTCTTTATTTTTAGTATTTATTGGATGAGTAAGGAAACTTATGAAAGTTAAAGACGTCTATCAAGATGAACAAGGAAATTGGCATATCGACTATGGAGTTGAGCATCTGATGGGGCTAGCCTTTAGGGTTTATTTAGGACATATAATTATCGTATGTATTATTTCGATCCCCATGATTTGTTTGGGCTTAATTGGAGGGACAATAAGTGAATTAATAGAGAAAGAAGATAGCAGCACTCAACAGATAGCTCCTCAAGCAAATTACCATCTTATTCGCTAATTATTAGATAGGTCAGCAAGATGGTAAACCAATTTACTGAGTGGTGTTGATAATGCAGGGCTATTTCATTTTGATTGCGCCCGTGATCTGCCCTGCTAGTCTTGCACTGCTAAAGATTTGAGCAATTGTCGGAAACTTTGCCCTCAACTTGTATCATAAGCATGGCTTTTATGATATGGGTGAGGCTCAGCGTCTTGCTGGTTTTAGTCTTAACACACTCAAGCAAATGATCGAAATTGAAATTCAGATCTAATTGATACGATGAATTTAATTGCAAACTATAACAAGTGTTTTTTGACCTTTAAATCCCTTAACTAAATTAAGGTTGTCTTATGCTTAACTTAAATCGATTATGGAACAAAATGGTTCCTAAAATAACATCAACTAGCAAATTTTTGTTGCTCATGGCTTTGAGCAGCAGTCTAGTTTTAACGTTTTTTATAGCACCATCAATAGCACAGTTTACACCACTAACACAATTGCCCGTTGAAGAGGGTTCGGAAACACAACCTGCACCGGAAATAGAAATTGAAGAGGATTCGGAAACAAAATCTGCACCGGAAATAGAAATTGAAGAGGATTCGGAAACAAAATCTGCACCGGAAATAGGAATTGAAGAGGGTTCGGAAACAGAACCTGCACCTGAAATAGAAATTGAAGAGGATTTGGAAACAGAACCTGGACCTGAAATAGGATGGGAGTTCTTAGGTAGCCGAGAACTCAATCAAGTAGAAATTCACGAAACTAAGTATAAAGGTGAGTGCCCAGGTTACAGCTGGTCCTCTCGGGAGGCTCGGTTTACTTCCAGTACTACTCCCCCAGCTCGTAAAAGACGTGTAATTGTTAGAAATATTACCAGAGGAGTAGCTAGTGACCCATATCCTTACACCGACAGAGAGTACTATGAGGGTAGATCTTCAGAAGGGACAGAGATGAGTTTTGGAAAAAGACATCATAGTAAATATTTTCATGTTTTAGACGGAGAGAATAAATTTGAGTACGAGATTAAAGAACGCGATCGTGTACTTGAGTCGGGAGTTTTCACTGCTGTAATTAAAAGAAATATTGATGTCAGACAAAGAGATTCGTCTCCTATTACGAAATCAGTTTGTATGAACTCAGAAGTTCCTATGTCTTTGTGTGCTGATATCAGGACTCTTACTGAGTACAAATGTGGGAGCGGCGTTATCCGAAGCTTTCTCAAGCCAAATACCCCTGAAGTTGGTACACTTATATCCAATCAGACTCCCTACTCGGTAAAGTATTGGATCAATGATAGGATACAAAAATTGTCATCAGGTAGCGATAGAATCTATACCAATAACTTTTTAAACATAAAGTTTCAATCTTGCTCTGTAGGAAAAGAGGATGGAAGCAATGCTAAAGAATGTACTAACCAAACCAGGAGTTTGGAACGTGGTAAAAGATATCGGTTTACAGCCTCTGAATTAGACTATGAATCCCTTGATATAGAAGGTTTTCCACGATAATAGTTTATTATAGGGCTGCAATTCTGATAGAATTAAGTACAGCGGTTTGCAATTTTTGAGGTACAAAGTTTTGGGTTTGTAGGGAGCAGGGAGCAGGGAGTAGGGAGCAGCGGATATGGGAACAGCGGATCTGGAAACAGGGAAAAAATGCTGTGTACCTTATAGTTATGAAAAACGCTGTAAGCATATGCTGATAACTGTTCGCGTAGCGTGCGCGTAGCGCATTAGCTGATATACCAATCCGTGTAGGAATTGTGATAATTTTTGTTCCCTTTTACCTACTCCCTACTCCCTACTCCCTACTCCCTGTTCCCTGTTCCCAGATCCGCTGTTCCCTTTGCTATAACTGAGAGCTGAGAGCTGAGAGCTGAGAGCTGAGAGCTGAATGCTTACATAATTAAAACACCAAAAATTTGCCCCCTAGCCCAACAGTGTGAAATTTTTTACCCCAGAAGTTGGTGGTATAGATACTGAAAAGAAAATAGTTTTGGTGACGAGTGTAGCTTTCGATTACTGGCTTAACTGCATCAGGTGGTAAAGGTTTACCGACAAAACAAGCTGCTTTTACCCCAAGAGGAAGGGATTTCTGCTGGCAGTAAGTATCATGTAAGTGCCATGCCGCATGATCAAGATAAGCGTCTTTAGTGGGATTGGTGAGTGCCATAATGCTGGACACTAAAGCTAAGAAAACTGTGCTATTGATGCGCTGATACATAATTTTATCTTAAACAATCGATTATTAGTAATCAGTAATTAGGACTTGGTAATTAGTAGTTGACCATTACCCATCACCCATTACCCGCTCAGCCATAGGATGATTAGTCAACCAGATTTGGCTTGGCTGGCTATCCTCGACTGATGGGAAGCCCAGTTAAATTCCTTGGTTAAATATTTTTTTCGTTATGTTGTGGGTCTATTCCGGAAAATTTAACCTATTGATTGCTATTGCTGCTAAATCTGCTATTTTACAAATGATTAACGGGACTTGATCTAATTCTCTTTTCCGAGAGCCGAAGTTATCCTTTCCCTAGCTGAAATCTGAACGCGCACGCGTGCGCGTAGCGCATAAGCTGACAATTCCACTACCTATGATATTTTCACACTTTATTCACAAGCTATGATTATATTTTTTATCTAGTAGCGTTATAGTAATTCGGTTATTTTTGTTTAAAACAAACTTAAATTATTTGCTGAATGTCTGTAACCTAAACCATAATTACTAACAATTTTATGATTGACAATTACCTTCTATACCAAGTCGGTGGTAGTCTAGCCAGTGATGCGCCTAGCTATGTAGAAAGACAAGGCGATGTCCAACTCTATAACGCCTTAAAAAGGGGTGATTTTTGTTATGTTATGGCTCCCCGACAAATGGGTAAGTCTTCTCTATCGGTGCGAATCAGACATCAACTACAACAAGAAGGTATAAGATGCAGCACTATTGATATGACGCGCATCGGTAGCGAAATAATTACCCCAAATCAGTGGTACAAAGCAGTGGTGGCTGAGTTAGTACGAGGTTTCAAGTTATTCGGTGACTTTAATTTCCAATCCTGGTGGCACCAGGAAGAGTATCTCTCACTGCTTCAGCAATTGAGTTATTTCCTGGAAGATATCCTGCTGGTCAAATTTCCTACTGAGCGAATTGTTATCTTCATTGATGAAATTGATACTATTATCAACTTACCTTTTCCCGTTGATGATTTTTTTGCCCTAATCCGATTCTGCTATAACCAAAGAGTAATTAATCCCAACTATAATCGCCTTGTCTTTGCTTTATTCGGGGTAGCTAAGCCAAGGGATTTGATGACTGGCAAAAAGCCGACACCGTTTAATATCGGGAAAGCCATAGAACTAAATGGCTTTGAATTCGATGAAGCATATCCCCTTGCCAAGGGATTAGAGGAAACAGGGGGTAATGCTAAAAGGATTCTCAAGGAGATACTGGCTTGGACAGGAGGACAACCTTTTCTAACCCAAAAACTATGTCAGTTGGTGGTAGACTCAGTAAGGGTCGGGTTGACTATTGCTCCTGGTAATGAGGAATCTTGGGTTAGCAAAATCGTACATAATCAAATTATTGATAATTGGGAATCCCAGGATCAACCCGAACATTTGCGGAGCATCTCGGCTCGCCTTTTGAGTAATAATTTGACTAATAAATATTATGCTGACAAATTGCTGGGACTTTATCAGCAGATTTTAGCTGGAGATGATGTACCGATGGATAACAGCCAAGAGTGCAAGGAATTGCTGCTATCGGGTTTGGTGGTTAATCAACAAGGATGGCTGAGGGTGAACAACCCTATATATAAAGCAATTTTTAATGCTGAATGGGTTAGCAAACAACTAGGGAATCTGCGTCCCTATGCTCAAAAGCTTGCCTCTTCCGGATAAAGTATGCTACACTACTAGTTTAAGCTGCTAAAACGCTAGCTATATCGTTTATCGCAGTTATGAGGTACGCTTCTCAACCTCAAAGTCCCCCTTATTAAGGGGGATTTAGGGTGATAATAGGTACCTTATGGGATATAGAATTGCTATATATCTCGATTTTCGGCTTCAGCCGCTTAAAATAACTTAAAATAATGTCCCAAACTCTTGCTAGGCAAGAATTTGACGATGTCGAATAAAAATAATGAAAACAGTGGATGTGGATGCGCAAATATTCCTATTTCTCTAATCTTACTGGTTTTAGGCGGTGGTTATTGGTGGTTGAACCATCAAGGAGGTTTCGCCATGATTAGCAAATTACCTCAAAACCTACCAATAGCTATTCCTAAAAATCTACCAATAACTATTCCTGGATTAAATTCGACACCAGCCGAACCACAACCTTCGGCTCCTACTCAGCCTTCTGTAACCACTGCACCTTCCTTACCAAATTCGCCAATTGTTAAACCTAATCATCAGCCAGCTTCATCAACACCTCAAACAGCTCAAAAACATCAAAAACCTCAAACAGCTCAAAAACTTCAAAAACCTCAAACACCAATTGTTAAACCTAATCATCAGCCAGCATCACCAACAACTCAAACTCCTTTGGATAAAAAAGCAATCAGAGGAATTTATATAAGTCGTTATAAGGTAACTAATAATGCTAGTGAAGAGAAGATTAGAAAACAAGTTCGTCATTATCATTCTCAAGGAATTAATACGATTATTCATGGTGTATGGGGTAATATTTGTCCTATGTACACTAGTGAAGTGATGCAAAAAACTTTCGGTTATAAAAGTTGTCCTAATCAGTTTCGCGACCGCTGGTTAACTTGGCTAATTGATGAAGCACACAAACACGGCATGGAAGTTCATGCTTACTTTGAAAAAGGTATCAAAATAGATAAAAATAGCCCGATTTTTGATTTAGCTATTGAACGCAAATGGGTGGTACCCGGTGTTGACCGCACCTATCCAGGAATCGAGCATTATATTCTTGATGTGGAAATTCCTGAAGTTGCTAATTTTTTTAGAGATATTTTAGTAGAATTTGTCCAAAAATATCCTAAAATTGATGCAGTCCAATGGGACGATTATCTGGGTTACCATGCCGAGTTGCCAGGTAAAGTAAATCGCACTAATAAGCTAACCGCTTTTTCACAAGAAATGATCGGTGCTATGAAACAAGCTAACCCAAAGGTTAGTTTTGATCTTTGTCATCATAATCCTTATTGGGCTAAAAAATATTTTGCTGCTGACTGGCCAAAATGGAATGTAGATCGAGTTTTTATTCAAGCTTATAATGATAAAAATTTTACCAAAGAAGTAGATTATGCCGAAACCTATGATGGAATTGCTATTACTGATAAACAATTCCATCGCTTGCCAGAAATAGTTGCTAACAACAAAATTAAGGCGATTTGAGTGTTTCCTGATCGGACAAATCCAGAAGAAGTAGCTTCTAAGTTAAAACAATTTTCTATTAAATAGACGTAAGCTCATATAGCGTTTATCATAGGTATGATGTACAGAATTTCGGGATTTTAGGGAACAGGGAACAGGGAACAGGGAACAGGCAAGAGAGAAGAAAGAAGAGGGAAGAGGGAATAGGGAATAGGGAATAGGGAATAGGGAATAGCGATGGGCTGCATCAAGAGGTGCGACCCGTGGCGAATTTAATTCTTAATAGGTCAAGCGCACCTAACAGGGAATCAACGTCAAAGAAGACTATACCTCATAACTGGCATAAACGCTATATAGCGATTTTTAATTAGGTGAGGTACAAATTTTTTTGTATTTTAGGGAGCAGGGAGCAGGGACTGAGGCCGTAGGCCAGGCTACGCGAAAGGAGCAATCAATTCATAAGAGGGAAGTCGGAAGTTGAAAGTCGGAAGTGGTAAAAAAATTTATGTACCTCATTAGAATAGAAATGCTATAGCAGTCGAAGTAAAGGTTAAAACATATTTCTGTTCCCTATTCCCAGATCCGCTGTTCCCTGTTCCCTAGCTATACAATGCCAAAATTTTCTCCTTCAATCACTGCTTCTGCTTGTAATGCGATCGCTCTCAATTTCTCTAAGGTCTCTGGTGCAACTGACTGCCACAATCCCCGCTGATTAGCTTCCAGTAACCGTTCTGCCATATCTCGCAATGCCCATGGATTCTTTTGTTGGACAAACTCTTGGACGTCTGGGTCAAATAAATACCCCTGAGCTACTCCTTGATACATATGGTCTGCGACACAATTAGCGGTAGCATCATAGGCAAACAAATAATCTACCGTTGCTGCCATTTCAAATGCTCCCTTGTAACCATGGCGCATCACTCCCTCAATCCACTTAGGATTCACCACACGAGAACGGTACACTCGGGCAATCTCTTCCTTTAGCTGTCGAACTTTGGGCTTTTCAGGGATAGAATTATCACCAAAGTAGGTTTGAGGATTTTTGCCAGTTAACCCCCGCACCGCTACGGTTAACCCCCCCTGAAACTGGTAATAATCATCTGAATCGAGTAAATCATGTTCCCGATTATCCTGATTGTGTAATACAACTTGCATTTGTTTGAGGCGCTGCTCAAAGGCTTCTGGGGCTCCCTTGGGGGAAGATGAGCTGTAGGCGTAACTACTCCAGTTAATGTAAGCGCGAGCTAAATCCTGCTCATCTTGCCAGTTTTGAGATTCAATCAAACCCTGTAACCCGGCACCATAGGCTCCTGGTTTTGAGCCAAAGATGCGGTAGTGCGATCGCATTTGGGCTTGGGACTGACTCAACCCTACCTGTAACCAATAGTCTGTTTCCTGTTTCACCTGGGCTGCGAGAGGATTGTCTGATGGTGATTCATCCAGGCTTGCCACAGCAACTACTGCATTGTGAAATAGGTCGATTAAATTGGGGAAACTATCTCTAAAGAAGCCAGAGATGCGCAGGGTCACATCCACTCGGGGACGTTGTAACACAGACACTGGCAATATTTCAAAGTCTACCACCCGCCGTGAGGACCCATCCCAAATCGGTCGCACTCCCAACAACGCTAGAGCTTCGGAAATATCATCTCCCCCAGTACGCATGGTAGATGTGCCCCATACGGAAATCCCTAGGGTTTTGGGATACTCACCATTTTCCTGGGTATAGCGCTCCACTAGCACCTCAGCTGCCTTTCTCCCCACATCCCACGCTGTTTCTGTAGGAATGGCACGGATATCAACAGAGTAAAAATTGCGACCTGTGGGCAGAACATCCGGTCGTCCTCTAGTCGGCGCACCAGATGGCCCACTCGGTACATATCTCCCCTCTAATCCCCGTAACAATTGGGTAAGTTCTTGATTAGTTTGTTGTAGTGCTGGTAAAAGGCGATCGCGTATCCAATCTAATTCTTGTTTTGTTGTTTTAGTAATCGGTAATCGATCATCAGTAATCGCTAATGGATAATTAGTGATGATTTGTTCTACTAATTTAGACGCTTCTTCTTCTAATACTTCAACCAAATCACCAACAGTATATTTACCACTATAGCATTCCTCTGTTCCCTGTTCCTTATTCTCTGTTCCCTGTTCCCTTTCTATACTGCTTTTTGCTATCTCCTTAACCACTGAAAACTCTTCCGTTAGGGGGTCAAAACCCCAACCTAAATCCTGAGCTAAAGCACGAGTTAAGCCGATGCGATTCTTTCCTGGATGACGAGCAATTGCTACTATTAAATCCTGCAATTGACGTCCTTGGGGACATTGACTAAAGACATGTAATCCATCTCGAATTTGAGCTTCTTTCAATTCACAAAGATAAGCATCAATTTGATTAGTAATTTCCGATTCTCCAGCTTCGATGTCGTCTACTTCAATCCCCAAATCTTCGTGCAAGTGCTCATCAAGGATAAGTCTAACAATGCGATCGCGAATAATTGGCAAGCGAGACAAATCCAAACTCTGCGCTTCATAATACTCATCAACCAATCCCTCCAACTGTTGCAGAGGACCATAAAGTTCAGCACGAGTCATGGGAGGGGTTAAATGATCAATAATCACCCCTTGAGCGCGACGCTTTGCTTGAGCACCCTCCCCCGGATCATTGACAATAAATGGATACAAATGAGGCATGGCTGCTAAGGCTACTTCTGGATAACAGCACTCTGACAAGGCCAAACTCTTACCCGGTAACCACTCCAAATTCCCATGCTTGCCCACATGAACAATTGCTTGGGCACCAAAACACTTCCGCAACCAATAATAAAATGCCAAATACCCATCAGTGGGTTCCAAATCGGGAGCATGATAATTCAAAGCTGGGTCAAGATCATAACCCCGAGACGGTTGAATCCCTACAAACACATTTCCCAACTGAATCCCTGAAATGGGAAATCCTGAAATCTCGGTTATCTCTCCCTTGCCATCGTTGCTGTCTTTACCGTTACAGCCGTTTTCAGATGGATTGACCTCACTACCTTTAGCTGCAAGCCCCCTAAATCCCCCAATTCTGGGGGACTTTAACTCAATTTCCCCCCAAAGTTGGGGGGCTAGGGGGGCGAAACTTGCTGTAACATCAAACTCTCCCCAACGCTCACGGATTCCCTTTTGAACCCCTATCGGTAACCCTTGAAAATAGTCCCAATACTCCTGCCAACTCAACTGTTGTCGTACCAAACGTAACTGCCATCCTTCCGGATCATTGGTAACCCCAGCGGTCAACCACTCAATCAACTCATCCCCAGTTTCCGGAATCCTGTCAACCCAATACCCAGCATCCCGTAACCCTTTTAAAATCTCTACACAACTGGCCGGGGTATCTAATCCTACGCCATTGGCCAGCCTGCCATCTCGATTGGGATAATTAGCTAAAATCAGAGCAACCCTTCTCTGATGCGGTAGGGTTTGCCGTAACTGTAGCCAATTCATGGCTAAATCTGCTACGAACTGAATGCGATCGCATACTGGTTCATAAACCACCACATCCGTTTCCAGAGCAGGATTCCACCGTTGCGCCGACTTAAAGGAAATCGCACGACTAATAATTCGCCCATCCACCTCTGGCAACGCCACATTCATGGCAGTATCCCTGGGCATCAATCCCTGAAACCCAGACTCCCACTGTTCCACCGTGCCACTACTTAAAATAACCTGCAACACAGGCACATCCAGCCGTTCCCACAACTCCAACTGATGTACCTCAGCATCCAACTTAGCCACCGAGAAACTAGTGGTATTCAGCAAGAGTGCGATCGCGTAGCGTGAGCAAAGCTCAATCGCACTACTAGAGCTATCGGGAGTTTGGAAATAGCCTAACAATTCCCTTTGTACCTCTAGATCCCGTAAAGAAGACACAAACACTGGCACCGGTTCCAAGCCCCGTTCTACCAAAGCCTGACATAACCCATCAATCGGTGCTGTATTTCCCGCTAAGTAATGGGCACGGTAGAACAGGATACCTACCTTCAACCTGTTAACCTTCAACCTGCTAACCTTCAACCTATTAACCTTCAACCTGTTAACCTTTATCCCCGATTGCCATGGATAAACCCCAACCCGAGGCACAGGTTTGGGTGGTGGTGGATTATTGGTTTGCTCCAGGCATACATCTACGACAAATTTCAGAGCATTAGTGAAATTCTCAACACCGCCTTCTGTAAAGTAGCGCCATAATTGATTCACTATCGGAATAGTTTCTGTGGAGTGACTAGTTAACGTCGGATCTGGTCGGTCATCTCCTGGTAAAACCAATAACCTAGCGCCAGTTTGTTCTACTGTTTCTTTCACCACTTCTAAGCCATAAGACCAGTAGGAGCGTCCCCCCAATAATCTGATAATGATAATCCGTGCTTTGGCCAAGATATCCTCAGCATAGGTATCAATGGTTAGTTGTTGCTGCAACTGCAACAGATTAGCGACTCGGATAGCTGGAAAATCTGGCGGAAGTTGGGATACCGATGCGGCTAGGGTTTGGATATCCGTGTCAGCAGCAGTCAGGAAAATAATCGGTGCTGGGGTTTGTTCGATGAAGATAACCCCTTCAGCTTCAGGGTTCCATCCTCCCGGAGTTGCGGCGATGCGATGCATAGTTTAGGGTGCGATTCGTTGATTCTAAATGAGTCTATTGGACTCAGGGAGAGATGGCAAGGCTCTAGGTGTTGTAACTCGTTAATAATCTCCAGGTTTTACCTGCCCATTGTCACCCTTTTAACATGGCTAGGGATGGTTGGGGTCTTGTTGGGTTTTGTCCTTCAAACCAACCTACGAATCGGCTTGAGCATACCAAATTATTGAGTTATAAATTCAATTCCAGTTGTAATACCGTATTATTAGTAAATAAATTCATTGGTTGGCCTAAACACTGTGCTTGGTAAACTGCTTGAAGAAAACAGGCAACTCGATAGGCAAATTGTACAGGAACAGCGTTGCCAATCTGCTGGTGGACATGACGTTTATTTCCTCCATGAAATACCCATGAGTCTGGGAAAGTTTGAAGTCGGGCATATTCACGATTAGTAAAGCTTCGCAGACGGCTTGCACTGATACGCCATAGCTTTAAGTTAATATTTTGATTCCTTACAAATTGCCCATTGACGCGATCTTTTTCCTTTCTTTCTGCCACCACATTTCCCTGAGCCCACCCCCAAATAGTTCCAGTATCAATAGCAGGAAATGGGGCATCCAAAGATCTTATTGGATGTCCGTCAGAACCAGTTCGAGAGAATCTACATGGTACAGGGGTCTCAGTAGGATCAAATGCCTTTCCAGTCTCCTCATGAACACGGCTTTTGAAGCCCCATTCAGGACAATGATTAGGAAGGGAAATGAATGGATTGGCAGCCAGATCAGCTAAATAGGCTGATGCTGGTGTATCTGGCTCTGGCGTGGGCCAGTGAAAAGCTGAGGGAAATCGGTCGAAGCTGGCAATAAAAATAAATCTTCTTCTCGTTTGAGGCACTCCAAAACCAGATACTCTGAATACATTATATTTTATGTAGTATCCAAGACTCTTGAAATGCTCTGAAATTACGTCAACAAAAGGCTTTCCACTTTTGGGTTCTTTCATTGTCCTGAGATTTAGAACATTCTCAATTACGATAAAGCGAGGCTTCTTGATCTTTGCCATTCGGACAACTTCTTGAAACAGAAAATTCCTCTCGTCATTTTCCTTTCGATTCCCTCCCAGTGAAAAGCCCTGACATGGAACGCCTGCTAAAATTACATCACTATCAGGTAAATCTCTTTCTGATAGTTCTCGAATATCAGCTTCTTCAACATCCCACTCAGGTCGATTATTACGGAGTGTTTTAACGCTCCATGTATCAATATCTGTGGAGTATAGATGTTTAAAACCAGCCATTTCAAAGCCGAGATCTAAGCCACCTGCACCAGAAAAAAGACTTGTGAATGAAAGTTCCATATCAACGAAGAGTGACTGTTGGTCCTAAAGATTTTGCTGCACGAAAAACTTCAAATGTGTGTTTCTTTCCTGCGTTTGGATTATCTATATAGGAAGGTGTAAGCGTATGTTCAATCATATCAAAGTAATAACCCCTGATCAGCCTTGGAGTCTCTATACGTGTGATAGTACCCGAGTGTTTTAAATCTATACCAAATTTAAAGCCAGTTGGAGCAATCAGAGTAACTTGGCGTTCTGTGCCATCCGTAAGGGCAAATGGTGTAGGTGCAACATACATTTTTCGGTCACGAATCATAATGTCTCCATAGCTACCGAAACCTTTAAGATTCTTATTTTTATGGATATAAGAATGGTCTGCATTTAAGAAATTGCCATGACACATGACAAGATCATAGACTGGATAGTTCTTTTCCTTGGTTTTTGCTGGGTATCGTCCAAACACATAGTAAATTGTCCTCCCATTATGCAGACCTGAAGGCACTTGACTATTGCAGTCATAGTTTGCTTCCCTGCCTGGAAATCCTAATCCTTTTATCTCGAAGCCAAGGGGGAAATCAACAAGCCTGAAGTCTGGATAAGCATTTCTTGAAGGTTCATCGAAGTTCAAGGAAAGCCTTTCAAGACGAACAGCAAACCAATTTTGAAAGCTAAACTCTTTGTCCGTGGAAGAAACGCGACTTATCAACTCGCTGGCATCGATTGCGCGAACGCATTCTAAGAAAACCTTTGCTATGATTTGATCCATAATGATTTGTCTAGCCCAATGTTGCGATCGCTCTCACCTTTAGGTAAACGCAACTGTAGTGCATTTGGTGCTTGACAATGGAAGCACATCCAAAAGACAAAGTCAATGTTAACAGTTCTGAAGACCATCTACTGATACTCAGCAAAGTCTAACGGTTAAGGTCAGCGGGGCGAGACCTTGCCATAAGTGTCTAGAATTTCATTCACCGCAGCCTGGATACTGGCCTCATCGGTGATGTCCAACGGAGTGGGTGAGCACCCAACTCTCTAAGGTCAGCCATTTTCTCAACACTACGTGCCGCCACTACTACGGTCAGACCATCCTTCAGCAGAGATTTGGCCATTTCTTTGCCCATACCCGATGATGCGCCGGTAATCAGTGCGACTTTGGATTTACCATCTGCCATGATATTGAAGTTCCCTGTGTTTAGTGGACTCGTTAATATTAAACTTAGAAACTAGCAACCTTCACAGATTTTGTTACTGCTACTGTCTTGCGATCGCGCTTAATACGGTCAATCTCTTTAAGAGTCAATGATGTTAAGTAACTCGTACCGCAACTAGGGCAGCTAACCATAGGTACATTTTCAATCACCAGTAGATCTTTTCCTTTCCCATAGGCTCGAGATCCATAGCGAGTTCTGGCTTCAGCAAAACCACAAACATCGCAAACAGTAAATTCTTCAATTTCAGAGTGCATAGACTGTGATGATTATAACCTTGCCAGATGAGCCTAGCTTAACAATTACTTCCACAGGATCGCCATCAGTTGAATATCCTTGAATCCGGTATTTGTACTCTGCGGTAGCTCTATCCTTCTGACGCTCGATAATTTCACCAGTGAGAATGGCCTGCTCAACATCCGCCAGCATCAGATTGTCGTCATCCATTTCTTCATCAGCATGGATCGTCATCACATACTGTTGTCGAAGAATTTTGTCCTGGATTTTTTCTAGGATAGCTGCAAACACTCTTACGGTTCTCAGAGTTACCCCTTAAAGGGTACATTTTAGGTTGAACTGATAATAGCAATAAACCGCTTCACAATTTTGGTTAACAAAGCCTTGCATCATACCAATTTCTTCAAGCTCCGAGAACCAAAACGATAAACTGCACGATGTCCGATCCGAATTACCCAAGGTTGGGCATCAGGGTATCGCTCATAGAGTTGATCAGTGGCCGCGATCGGAGTATCGGCAAGTTCAAAAGCTCCCGTTTCAATGTCGATCGCTACGATTTTTCCATAATTGCCTTCTTCAAGCAAAGGACGTACTTGAATCTCATAAATATAATTGCCTCGTTGGGCGAATTCTTCTTTGCTATAGCGGGGCTGCCGTTCCACCATTCCTTTGACCTCTTTTCAAGAAGATCAGCGTCTATGGTGATTATAGATCGGAACCTGCTAGACCAATAGTAAACACAACTTTACTTACCCAAGTCTTCTTCCCTGAGATTAGCATCCCTCATGAGCTTACTTAAAATTCCAGTCGGTAAATCTCGGTTGCCATGAACAGGGATAGAGAGAATAGCTTGAACACCCTTCTTGCTATAAATGTGATGACTACTATTGATTCGTTTGAGAACCCATCCTCGCTTCTCAACAATTTTGCAGAGAGCCTTGCCAGATATAGACTTCATAGGGATAGTTCAACTAACTGCTTATCAGGCTCAAACTCTTCCCTTTCGCTCGCCACCTCAATCCAACCCTGGACAGCTTCTTCAAGCATTTCTATAAGGTGTTCATAGCTTTCACCCCATGTATGACATCCAGGTAGTGCTGGAACTGAGCCACACCATACCCCATGCTCTTGCCAAATAACTACTTTAATCTTCATTGCTGATCCTGTGATCCACTAGAACTCTACACTTTGAGTATAGAGTCATCTTTCGGAATCTTGGGTTGGAGCGGTTAACGCCAGTGAACTATCCTAAGGCTTGTGACCAGTGAAAGTTGAAATAAGGCTGATACAGCTTAACGGCATCAGGCGTGGAACCGGCATCTTGACGGTTATCAATATTCCCAGGCAGGATGCCCACCCCACTCATATTCATTCCGCCCCTCAGCAATGCCAATATGATTGCCTCGTTGGGCGAATTCTTCTTTGCTATAGCGGGGCGGCCGTTCCACCATTCCTTTGACCTCTTTTCAAGATCAGCGTCTATAGTGATTATAGCTTGGAAGCTGGTAGACCTAATTTTGATAGTTATTCGCTGATCATCCCAAAGGATTTTTTCTAGTTTGCTTAGTCTTCAGGGAACTCCGAACCAAATACTTAAATCGCCTGTGCCCCATCCATGGGGCACAGGCGACAGGGGTCAGAAAAAACCCCTAAGAGCGATTACTCACCGATAGCGATCCAACCTATGGTTTCAGTTGTATGTGGACCATCTGAGAGGGCCTGCCTTGGACCACCCCGAACTAATTCGTTCATTCTGAACTTAAAGCTCTCCGTGGTTACATCTGCGATCCTGACACCAGGGGTATCTGCTCCATTAAAGGTTTGAACCATTGGAATCACGATCACATCTGAGCCTTCCGGAAATGGGGTTGGGAAGAACACTTCTGTGAATGTGCTTGTGTCACCATTTGTTGTTTCAGCTGGGCCTGAGGAATTCAGGTTAATCATCCCTGTTTGAATAGTCACTGCATAAGCTGGGGTAGCAATAAGTACCAGTGCAGCCATCAAGGACATGAAAAACATCGCAACTCGCTTCATAATCTCCTCCTTAAAATGAGAAAAGCGAAAGAAGTCTTTGAGAGTTTCCGTTCCTAAAATATCCTCAGCAGAACTAAAACTGCCAATGTAGTTTTGGCATGTTTTATGGATAAAAACGCATAATAAGCCCATTTTTGGCTCATTTTTGCGTAATTAGTGATCATTTTACGAATTTATGAAGAATGATTAAGCTACTCTAGGATCTGAGTTCCCTGTGAAAATCTGTCCCTACTCGCGAGGTCTAATGGTTGAATGACCAACCAGCTTAACCAAAAGCGATAGCGATTTGCAACCTGGGCTAATTACAATACCAAAAAATAGTCACTTGCAGCAAATCTCAACATGTCAGAGGATACAGATACCAAGTCAGGCTCACAGCAAACCCCCCTCGCCGCTTGGCGTGCCCAAGAACTACAACGACTCCGCAATAGTTTAAGACGGGGACAACAACCAATGGCCGACTGGCAAGGGGGAACCTTAGCAGTTTCTGCTGTCCCTGGTGCTGGGAAATCTACTGGCATGGCAAAAGCTGCAGCCATTGCGATCGCAAATTACCAACTCCATAGCAGATATCAATTGCTGGTAGTCACCTTCACTCGCTCTGCGGCTGCCAGTATTCGAGCTAAAATCCGCGATGACCTAAAAACCCTTAAGGTCCCACAAAATAGTTTTGTAGTCTATACCTTACATGGTTTAGCCCTCTACATTGCTAACCGTCATCCAGAATTATCGGGACTTAATCTAGACAGTAGTACTCTAGTAACTCCAAATCAAAGTCATCGCTTAATCCGTGCTTGTGTGGAACAGTGGATTGCTAATTATCCACGCCGGTATCTTACCTTGCTCGAAGGTCGAAGCTTTGATGGAGAAGAAACAGAACGGTTGCGCAGACAATCCGTATTGCGAACGGAAGTGTTACCTAACCTGGCCTACACTGTTATCCATGAAGCCAAAAGTTCTGGGTTATTACCAGCAGATTTGTGGCACCTCAGTGAACAGACAACCGATGAATATGGGATATTAGCGATCGCAGCAGGACTGTATCAACAGTATCAAACCATAGTGCGATCGCGTGAGTTTATCGACTACGATGACATGATTCTAGCCGCGCTGAGAGTCCTACAAAACGATGCCATCCGTCAGCTCTGGCAAAATCAATTTTTTGCCGTCTTTGAAGACGAAGCCCAAGATTCTACACCCTTACAATACCTACTCTTGCAAACCCTAGCCACATTCCCAGCTAGTTCCGAACCAAACCTTGAACCTTGGCCTATTGGCCACGCTACGCGAACAACCTCCCAACCTTCAACCTCCCAACCTTGGCCTATTGGCCACGCTACGCGAACAACCTCCCAACCTTCAACCTCCCAACCTTGGCCTATTGGCCACGCTACGCGAACAACCTCCCAACCTTCAACCTCCCAACCTTGGCCTATTGGCCACGCTACGCGAACAACCTCCCAACCTTGGCCTATTGGCCACGCTACGCGAACAACCTCCCAACCTTCAACCTCCCAACCAAACCAACCTTGGCCTATTGGCCACGCTACGCGAACAACCTCCCAACCTTTAACAAATCTGATCCGAGTTGGAGACCCCAATCAAGCCATTAACTCTACCTTTACCCCAGCTGACCCGATTTACTTCAATTGGTTTTGCCAAAAATGTCAGGGAATAGGACGTTTAGCCACAATGGATCAAGCGGGTCGCAGTAGCCAGGTTATCATCGATGCTGCTAACTTTATCGTAAATTGGGTCAATAGCACCTATGGCAGCAAAAACTCTACCGAAACAGTACCACAGCCAGACTCTATCCCCCAAACCGAACCAGCGACGGAGCTACCCTTTCGTCCTCAAACCATTCGTCGAGTCGATGCCAATGACCCTCAACCGGATGCCAACCCAAATCCAGAAGGGAGAGGTTTAGAACTCTACACTCCTAAGGACATCTACCACACAGTCGAGCTGATTGGAAAGCGAGTAGTGGAGCTATTTGCCAAAAACCAAAACCATAACGCTGCTGTGCTGGTGCGGGAGAATCGACAAGGGACTTTTGTGGTGGAACAACTGGAGTATCTCAAACGCCAGCATGAGATTGAGGTGTATGATGTCCAAAAACGCGATCGCGAATCCCACGTTCCCAGTCAAATCCTAACACTGCTGCAATTTCTCGACCGTCCCCATTCTCCGGATTACCTAAAAGCTGCCCTAGATGTCTTGGTAAAACGTCAGTTAATTCCCACCCAAGACCTCAATGCTTTATCGACCTATCCCGAACAATTCCTCTATCCTGGTCCATTGGACCCACCCCAGACAAAAGCAGTTATCAAAGCTCGCCGCTACTGCTGTGATTTACTACGTGCTCGTCTAGAACTGCCCAATTATCACCTAATTTCCTTCCTAGCTCAGACCTTAAACTATGACCAATCCGAGCTAGCCACAGCAGATAAATTAGCCGAACGGATAGCAAAACAGACCTTTGGCAACAGTTCTATCAGTGAAACTCTAACAGTACTTCAGGAAATCGTTAGCTCAGAACGTTTTGAACCTGTAGACCCAGACAATACAGAATCCCCTTATCTGCGTTCCCATCAACTGACTGTAATCACCATGCACAAAGCCAAAGGATTAGACTGGGACTATGTTTTCTTGCCCTTTCTCCATGAAGACACCCTTCCAGGTAATCCGTGGGTACCTACTGCTGCTCAGTTTTTGGGAGAATTTACCCTAGCAGAAGTAGCCAGAGCTCAAATTCGTGCCTACCTTCACGGTAAACCCTTACCCATGGCACCCGAGGCTTGGGAACAAGCCGCACAGCTTAAGACTGCTGAAGAATTCCGCTTACTCTATGTAGCCATGACCCGAGCTAAACGATTGCTGTGGATGGCCGCCGCCGATTTGGGACCATTTCGGTGGAATACCTTTAGTGGTAAAGGAGATAACTTGCAGCAGAAGAAACCCTGTCCAGTATTGCCAGCATTGAAAGCTCAGTTTCCAAATTCTTTAATGGTTAATGATTACAGCGGTTGGCAATTCAATTAGGTACAAATTTATGGGTTTTTAGGGAGCAGGGAGCAGGGAGCAGGGAGTAGGAAAACAATCCTGTTTACCTGATAGTTATGCAAATATAATGGTTAATGGTTAATTGAAGAACAATGACAATTTTTAAATTAACCATTAACCCATTAATAAAACTAGATTTTATAAGCTTTTAATTCTATGATTTAGATAATTAATCTACAAGATATAGCAGAAGTCAGAAGTCAGAAGTCAGAAGTCAGAAGTCAGAAGTCAGAAGTCAGAAGTCAGAAGTCAGAAGTCAGAAGTCAGAAGTCAGAAGTCAGAAGTCAGAAGTCAGAAGTCAGAAGTCAGAAGTC
>NZ_JAAHHX010000810.1:0-1301 GCF_010672065.1 Moorena sp. SIO4A1
TCTAGTGGAAATTATTAGGGAATCGGGAATCGGGAATCGGGAACAGGGAATTTAGAATTTAGAATTTAGAATTTAGAATTGGGAATAGTTAACGATTAACCTTAATACTAAGTGATTAACCAGACTCATAAAATCTCTCTTCTGCCTAGATTGACAGAAGAGAGATTCTAACATTAAGAAGTTCACAAATAAGCTTACAATCCCAGAGCCGAGCGAGTTGTAGGTCCAACGATTCCATCTACTGTTAAATCTTTTAGCTTCTGGAATTCCTTAACAGCTTTCTCAGTAGCGGGACCAAAAACGCCATCTACCTCGACAGTAATAGTTGCTTTAACTAAAGCTTCCTGAACTTCGCGAACATCATCACCTTCGAGATAGGGTTGAGTCAGGCTGAGTCTTCTAACCAGAGACTCCTCTGGAGTAGAATTGTTAGTTTTTCCAAAGCCAACTATGGGGGCTTGATTCAGTCGCGCTTCAGTATTTCGTCCGTAAATCCCATCTTCAGCAATGGGTTTGTCCGGATTATATTGGTTCCAGAGTCGCTGAAACGCTTTAACTGCAACAGGACGAATGTTTCGTGTACCTCTGCCAATATAGTCAAAGTGAGGCCTATCCGCAGGTCCAAACCACCTCCAACCCTCTCGCTCTAGATAGGGTCTCCAGCCTTGCTCGTCATTAATATCTAGGGCTAAACCACTCTGGTGATTACTTCTACCAGGAGGGGCAACCACACCAATACCACAGCGTCTAACTTTACCATGATTGAATAGCATTAGTTGCTGAGCAATAGTTCGGTAAGCAGAATTGACCGAAAGGGTGCGACCACGAGCCTTAATTGCCCGTGCCAAGGACTGCTTAGCTACTGCCTGAAGGAAAGGGTGAACTGCTGGACCATTAGCCACATCTAGGTCGGCAAAACTGACCAAGCTATTGGGTCCGATGCTATTCATTTCATCAATCAGCTGCTGGTCTAGTCCCCGCAGGATAGAAGTAGAGCAGCCAGGAGCCTGTCGAACAGTAGTTAATCGATTTTTTGCGATCGCTTGTGTCTGGATCAGGGTTTGAAGCTGATTATCTATCAGGTTAATTTGGTGACAATCTTCACAAAAATCTGCATGTTTTGTTTGTTCTGATTCAAGATTGCTTTCGAGATTGCTATAGTCTGCCATCACTATAAATTTAGGATATATACCTAACTCAATGGTTTACTCTAGTTGCTTTCCCTGAAATCTTGCACCACTGTCACTAGCCGTAGGTTCGGCAATATAGCGCTACGCGCAAGGCAATAGGCATGCTAGCAA
>NZ_JAAHHX010000811.1:0-1300 GCF_010672065.1 Moorena sp. SIO4A1
TCTTGACCAGTTATCAGAATTGTTCTTGATCTGAGTTGTCTTTCTATCCTGTGTTTCATAGAAAGTGGAATTTTTTAAATCCCATAATTGTTTTTTTAAATTAAGCTGAATTTTTGTTAATATTTACTCTTAAAAATACCAATAAAGTTGATAGTTGAGCCGATGAAACTTGCCCGCTTAAACTCAGACAGTCTTCTCCCCCGCTTCTACAGGCTTGCGGTCATTAATACCCTCTCCAATATCATGATTCCCTTATCGGGCTTGGTCAGCGTTGCTTTCCTGGGACATCTGACAGAAATTCGTCACTTAGCAGGAGTTGCAGTCGCAACGGTTTTGTTTACCTATCTTTACCGACTTTTACACTTCTTGCGGATGGAACGGGAGCGACGGCTCAAGCTGTAGGCAAAGATGACCGCGAAGCCATGTTATTAGTGGGTTTACGTAATGGATTGATAGGGTTGGTACTGGGTATATTAATTGTTATTTTACAATATCCTATCGAGAAAATTTGGTTTCTTATACTCGATGCTCCTGATGAAGTTAAATCTTCTGGTATTGCTTATTTTAATGCCCGTATTTGGGGTGCTCCCGCAGTGGCACTTAACTTAGTCGTGATCGGTTGGTTATTAGGAAAAGAAATGAGTGGTAAGGTGCTAGTGATAACAATCATTGGCAATTTAGGCAAAATAATCAAAAATTATTTTGCCATTTTTAAATGGCATTGGGGCAGTATGGGAGCAGGTTTTTCTGCTTGTTTGAGTCAATACTTAACCTTATTGGTGGGAATCTTATTTGTCAGTCAGGATGTTCGATTCCAAGAAATTCATCAGTTAAGTCATTGCATTTGGCAGCGTTCAGGATTTAAAACCGTTTTTGCTGTTAATCGAGATACTTTTATTAAGATTTTAAGCAATCGAGCCAGCCTTGTTATTTTTACCAATATCAGTGCGGCAATGGGAACGCAGATTTTAGCAGCAAATGCCTTAATGATCGAAGTGTTTTTGTTTACGATCTCTTTTATTGAGGGTTTTGGATTAGCCGCAGAAACCCTAACAGGAAATTTTGTAGGTCGTGGAAAACGCGATCGCTTACCTTCTTTAGTTGGAGTTACAGTAGGAACGGGAGTTTTATTCGCACTAATTTTTGCTGGTATTTCCATCGGGTTTCCTCATACTGTATTTATAATTTTAACTAATCATCTGGAAATTATTTACGAAATTAAAATATATGTTTTTTGGTTACTTCCACTTCTTATATTTAATGCTATTGCTTTTATGTTTGATGGATACTTTATTGGTTT
>NZ_JAAHHX010000812.1:0-1299 GCF_010672065.1 Moorena sp. SIO4A1
ATTCAAGGCATTTGCCAGAGCAATGCGCATGGCTGTGGAAATTGATCCTCGTCGTGCAGGGATGATTCCAAGCTCTAAGGGAGTTTTGTAAGCGATGCAGCGCGGTCTTGGGGGTTCCCCCCATGAGCGACTGCATCAAGACAAAGCTATTGAGAAATCCTAAACGTTTAAAACAAACAAAAAGCCATGGGACTAAGAGTTCCACAGCTTTTAGACTGGTCTAAGGAGCATTAACTACATTTGATCGTAGAGTACACTAACCGTGGGCATAGTCCTCGTAACAGTTTTGGTAACGAATTTGGTAACGAAATGGTTTTTACTGAGCTATTATCCAAACGAGAATTTACCAAAGCGCAAAGCGCATTGTGCAGATCGTAATAGATTCAAACGACTAGCGCCCTAGTGCTGACGCTAGCAAACCCATTCTAGGCAGCCAGCCCCGCAATCGGTGCCTCATTCATACCTAGCCAAAGGCCAAGATTGCACCCTTGAGTTTTAGAAAAATCTGGGATTATGTGGTATCATTCTTGGTGGTTTAATTTCATTTTCATTCTGGTGTTTCAGCTCAGTGGCAATGATTAGCTGATCAAGGGTGCATTTGAGCTTTTCCATGATTAACTTAGTCTGCCAAAAGGAGAGCTTAGGCTGCATTTTGCCCCTTTCCCAAATGGAAATGGTTTTCTGGGTTACTCCAAGGGCTTCAGCAAGTTCTCGCTGAGTTAAGCCAACTTGCTGGCGCAACTTTAGTAGGGTTATGTCATGATGTTCACGTAGCATTATACTTTAATGTATAGTTTTCAAAGCCATATCATCAACGGTATGAACAAAAACAGATAATAGCAGGTAGCCAAAAACTGCTTTTGCTTTTTGAAACCTAATCATAACGCTTCCAGGTTATTTAACCCAGCCATCCTTAAATCTACAAATAACAGCTCAATCCGTTATACGTCATCCACCTGCAGTCAAATATGGCTCCTGGTTTGCTGATAGTAAGGTTGCTTTAATGGCAAAAAGCCATCACTCCACCACAAGACTCAGAGAAGAATACAGAAGACTTAGGTGAGCAGCTGTTGGATTAAGCGGTGCGACCTGTGGCGAATTAAATTCGCCTACGGCAAGCGCACCGAGTAGGTCTAAGCTGACCTGCTCTCCTAAGATAATGCCACCAAAGCTATTGATTTGATATATCTTGGTTTTGATATATCTTGGTTTCAAATCCTGTACTGAAATAGTCTTATGACCGCTGTAACTCCCTTAGCTAATGCTCCGGATCTATCTACCGATAACTACTTGGTGGTG
>NZ_JAAHHX010000813.1:0-1296 GCF_010672065.1 Moorena sp. SIO4A1
ATTAAGCAATTACAACTTGGAGGAAGAGCTATGACTCTAGTTCGTTGGAACCCATGGAAAGACATCAACACCCTACAACGGGAACTTGACCAGCTATTTGACCATAGTTTTGTGCCCACTACTTTGCGAGAGTTTGGTCATTTAAAAAATGTTCCTGCTGCTGAACTAACCCAAACTGAAGATGCTATCACTCTGAAATTGGAAGTTCCAGGAATGGAAGCCAAAGACTTGAATGTAGAAGTCACAGATACTGTTGTTGCTATCAGTGGAGAACGGAAAGAAGAAACCAATACTGACGAAAAAGGCGTCAAGCGGTCTGAATTCCGTTATGGTAAATTCCAGCGGGTAATTCCTTTACCGGTTCGGGTTCAAAATACCAAAGTTGAGGCTGAGTACAAAGACGGTATCTTGAATCTGACCTTGCCTAAAGCGGAAGAGGAAAAAAACAAAGTTGTCAAAGTTAACTTGAACTAACTCTCTGGTTAGCTCAGTGCTCAGTGGGGTGCATCTCATATTTGAAAATATTACGTAGTGGCGTGGCACATTTAAAATGGTGCAATAAGCGTTTGTTGGGTTGAAGAATGAAACCCAACACCAGTAACGCTTTGTTGGGTTTCCCTACCGCTCAACCCAACAAACGTTTTTAGGTGTGCCACGCCAGTAGGGTGCGTTAGGGGCGGCTCGCCGTCATTTTCCAGCTCGTAGCCAGCTTTGGGAAAGTCCGCCCCGTAACGCACCACCGAATCAAACAGCTTTTAGGAGATGCACCCGCTCAGTGGCTGGTTAGCTCAGTGGCTGGTTAGCTCAGTGGCTGGCTAACTAGACTTCGGAAAATTACTTAGCTACTGGCATTTAGACTAAATCGTTACCTCAAAAAGCGATCGCTATCTCAACAAGCGATCGCTTTTTGTTTACATATACCTGTTTTAAATGGGGTGGCGACAAAATCATCCTATCATTCAGCAACGCCATCACTGGAGTCAATCGGATATTTTTCTGTAACTTATCCGGATAACTCAACTCGGCTGAGAAATAGAAAAATAGTAGATGCACCTTGATAGCCATCCCCCTGCAATCAAAGCGGGGGGTTTTTTAATTATAACCATGAAACCGATGAAACCAATACTCAAATCTGCCGCAACTTCCCTAATCTTAATGATTGCTATGGTTATATCTGCTAGCCCTGGCTCTGCGGAACCTCAAGGATTAAAGGGTAGCTACGTGGGAATTAGTAACGATGGCAGCACAATAAGTAATGATATCCTCAATCCCTTTGAGAATTTGCTGGGAATTGGC
>NZ_JAAHHX010000814.1:0-1296 GCF_010672065.1 Moorena sp. SIO4A1
TGTATATGCGGGAAACTGCTACGGTGCTTATGGCCGTATGCTACTGCGCTTGGCAGATACTGTAAAAGAGCGAAGTGATATTCACCTGCAAATCTTTGCTGCTGGTAATGATTGGCCTTTGGAAAAAGTCAAGGAGATGACTGAGGCTGGCATTTACAAGGGATTTAAGCCGTTTGAACAATTAAAGTCAGACTTTCAACAGGCAGATGCTTTTCTGACGGTGATGAGCTTTGATAAAGCAGAAGAACCATTCATGAAAACCAGTTTTACAACCAAGTGGTTGGATTATGTTCCCTATGGCAAACCTGTTTTCGTGTGGGCACCAGACTACTCAACAGCTTATCAGTTTGCCCATCAGCACCGTGCTGGCATAGCAGTTTCAGAGGATGACCCGATAGCTTTGGTTAAGGCGATGATTGATGCTGCCTCTAATCTTGATACATGGCAAGCTGCCTGTGGGGGAGCGCGTAACGCAGCAAAAACTGTTCTCAATGCTGAGAAAATACACGCCCTGTTTGTTGATCGTGTGAACCGTGTTTCTCGTCAATCCCAAGATACTCCTAACATTGACGACCTTCAAGAGCTGGCTCGATGAAAATGATGACTACCGCTGAATCTAGATTAATTACTACTGGTACATATGAAATTATTGTCATCTCCTCCGTACCACCTGCGCCAACTAGTGCAGGAGAAATTATACTGCACCGCCATCTAAGTCAGCTAGATGGGTGGAAGGTTTCAGTGGTGCCACATCCCCAAGACTTGCTAACAAGATTAGCAAAAAGGTTGAATCGCACTCGATTTTATACCTGGGGCAACAATTTAAATGTTCTCACTGATGGTCGCAGTTGGGATCCCCTGTGCCATGATCACCAGCTATCAAGCCAAAAAGCAATTGTGCTCACTGTTGCTCATGGTGATGGCTGCTGGGCGGCTTTGCGCTTTGCAAAAAAATATGGCTTGCCCCTAGTAACTATTTTCCATGACTGGTGGCCAGATTTACCTATTGTCCATGCCCCCTTTCGGCAACTAATCGCACGGCGTTTCCAGCAGCTTCATGATAGCTCAGACTTGGTACTTTGCGTCAGTGAAGGAATGCAAAAAGCTTTAGGTTCGCATCCCAATAGTCAAATTCTTTATCCCATTCCAGCTTCTCTACCATCTGAACTAAGATTTAATCATTCCATAGTCGATAAATCTCGTCCCTTGCGAGTTGTGTATTCTGGAAATCTCTATGAATATGGCCCAATGTTAGGGGAGTTGTTGGAGGGAGTCAAAGATCATCCTAGTTTACAA
>NZ_JAAHHX010000815.1:0-1295 GCF_010672065.1 Moorena sp. SIO4A1
AGTTGCTATCTCAAGTCGTGCAACAGCAGTCCGTCAAGGGGGAACAAGAATATCAAACCCTGTTGCGCAGTATGTTTGTCTATGAATACCAAGATGAACAAGGGCGCTGGTTTGGGATCAACCCAGCGTTAGCAGAAACAGAAAAGTTTCGGTCTCTAGCTCTGTAACAAGGCTAAAATCCCTTGGAAGCCAAGGGATTTTGCCAGAGAAGGGGGTGTAGGGTCTAGGGTTCAGCGTGCAAGGTGTGAGGTGTTCTAGAAAATTAAGCGAGACTATTGACCTACAAATTAAAACTCAACAGGTGCGACCCGTGGCGAATTTAATAATTAGATGCGGAAAGCGCACCTATGGAATTTATCAGTTTGCTAAGAACGCTTTTGGCCATCATCTTGTTACCTGAGCTGTTAATCACCCTTTTCTTTTTGAGGGAGAACTTTCTCTCAAAGCTTGGTATCACATTAGTTTAGCCTTCAGGTTCACCCTCGTCAGGTCGTCAGGTCAGGTACATCCCCTCATCTAGAACCTACAACCTACGACCTACTACTTGGCTCAAAAGGACAAATTTTGTCCCTAATTAAGTTAAAAACTGATCTAGTCAAAACTTCGGCAGTAACTCTAGCTGTAGGGACTCACCCGCGCGCCTACAGCTAGAGTTTGGTGCCCAGTTTTGCGGAAGTCCTAATATCCTAATAGTTTAACTGTTTTACCTATTTTCGTCTAGGAAGTTAGAAGGGCGTTTGTATCTGGGTTGTAAACACATGTATTGCAGAAATTGGCTGGCATACAAGAGGCAAAAGGCAAGAGCAGAAAGAGCTCCGGAATTGTATTGGACAATAAAAAAAGACCATACAGCTTTACATCTCATTTATAAACCCTATACTTCCACCCCACTATAGAATCATAAAAATTCCGGGAAATCACTGATATCGAAGCTATGGACTTGAGGCTCAATAAGTGAATTTATCATTGCTATTCAGTATTTAAATTAACTATATTTATAAACTAAGTAGTAGTAATTACTGAACTATTTATCAAGGTACTTATGAAATATGTTTTTATTACGTAAGACCTGATTATGCTTGTTGTTTTTTATAATTAAAAACCCATACTTACCGATAAGTTCTGATAGTAATATTACTATCTATATGGAAAATAACCCTAGTAATAAGTAATTTCTACCAGTAGGGGTCAAAAGGTTAGTGACATGAAGCAGCAAAATCCCCCAGAAACACTAGCCCCATACAGTGCTCGCTCTCTATTAACCCTATCCCGGGCAATAATGTTCTCCCAAGGAG
>NZ_JAAHHX010000816.1:0-1295 GCF_010672065.1 Moorena sp. SIO4A1
TGTCAAACCAACTCCTAACGCAGTATACCTTGAGGCTGATTAATCTAGCACCACACTCCTTACCGTTGCCGTTTAATATACCGAGCAAACCGCTCCCGACCCTCTTGCAGATTACCAGGAATACCATTAGGGTAAGTTTTAGCAATCAGACTCTGGAGTTGTTCAATCCGATTACTAGGGTTAGGGTGAGTAGTGACATACTCCCACACTGAATCGAAGATTACAGTGTGGGCTTCTTACCAACTCCAGCCATCGCTTAGGATACTCGGTAAGCTTTATTAACGACACGGGATGCCCCTCCGCGCCGGAACAATACAATAAGTTCTATTTTTAATTAGTAGGTGGCGGTTAGCTCTTAATTTGTTTTCCCTACTATTTTTAGTATAACGTTTTTCAGCCTGTTTATCAGAGTTCCAGCTCCGCGATTCATCCCACACTCATGCTGCGCATTGAGATGTGGGGCTTCTCGCGGAGGAAGCTAAAAAACTCCGGTGGTTGCCCACCCTGTCGAATCGAGTTAAGGACTTGCATCAGTTCAACGATTCCCCTAGGGTTATAGCCCGCTTGTGTCATAAATCGAAAACCAAGGCGGTCGCTTTCTAATTCATCCTCACGTCCATACTTAAGGCTAACCATTTGATTAATCGCTTGGGCAAGTAGTGCTGCTTGCCTGCCACTCTGGGCATCATCACTGGCAGCAATACCAACAGCATTAACCAATGCTACCCCAAGTTTCTGCTTGGCCAGATGTTCTGCACCATGTCGTCCCACCACGTGACCAATCTCATGGCCCAACACCCCCGCCAGCTGAGCTTCTGAATTAAGTCGCCTGAGCATGGCCAGGGTCAGAAAAATTTGTCCCCCTGGTAGAGCAAAGGCATTCACCGTGCGGGGGTCACTCAACAAATAGAACTCAAACGGATAAGGTGAACCAGAGGCTGCCGACTTTTTGACAATCTGCTCTCCCACTTGAGAAATATATCCTTGAAGGGCTTTATCTTGGTAAAGACCACCGTGTTGAGCGGCCATTTCCGTGCTTGTAACCCAATCACCACTTCCTGACGGGGGGAAAGTTGGATGCGCTGCTTTTCCCCAGTTACTGGGTTTTCAGAGACACTGGTAAAGTAGCTGATCAACCCAAACAAGCCGACTATGAATGCAATTCCTAAACGAAGGATTAGTCTACGCACCGATTATCTCCCAAATTCATCCATAGCAAAATACTATAAGACTATTGTTATGGAAGATATGATTAATGATTAGAACCGTTATGATTAGAGCTATCATTTAACAAG
>NZ_JAAHHX010000817.1:0-1294 GCF_010672065.1 Moorena sp. SIO4A1
TCCAAAGGTAAGTTACAAGCAGAACCAACACGTGAATGTAAAGGGGACTAAGTCACCTTATGACGGCGACTTAGTTTACTGGAGTAAAAGGAATTCTCGCCTTTACTCCGATACTACTTCAGAAGCCCTGAAACGGCAAAACCATTCCTGTGGACACTGTGGATTGAAGTTTCTCGAAGACGAATCTGTACACCTTCATCATATTGATGGAAACCATGAACCTATCCCACTAATAGAATTTTAGTAATCCACATATGAATAGTCGCGCTTGGCAAGGAAAGCATCGAACACAACAGATTGGCGTTCCCAACGAACCACTAAACGTCGGTACTTTCTTTGATACCAAGCAAAGCAACGTTCTTGTTGAAACCGTGGTGTATCATCTTTGATTGGTCTACCTCGATGCATCAAGGACTGATAAACTCTTTTAGGGAACTGGGGTCTAATACCTCTAATTCTTAGCAGTGAACGTTTCTCTAATGAGTCGTAACCCTTGTCAGCGGCTATTACTCGGAATCTTTTCTTGGGACGACCCCGTTTACCTGTAACAAAGCGCGATGCTATCTAGTAATGGTATTACCTGCTCCCTTTCACTGCCATTAGCTGGTGTGGTGCTGTAAGCCTAGGGCATACCATTACCTTCTGTGACTGTGTGTATCAACACTCCTTTCCCTTTATATCCATAGGCTACTCCTTCACCTCCTCCCTTGCCAGGGGGAAAAAGAGCCATCATAGGCTCCATAATTCCAGTTAATTAGCCCTCGATAAAGCGCGTACGCCAATACTCTACATTGTATTTTTTCGCTAAGTTCCGTTTTTTTGCCATCGTTTCAACCATCGATGTGCTGAACTTTTTGATGCCCACTGTTCCCCTCTGGGCACATCACACCAACGACATCCTGTAATTAATACGTACAGCAGTGTGTTTAACACGTAACGGAATGGTACATGGGGCATACCTCTACCTCGCTTTTGCGCTTCACAGGGCAAAATCTTTTCAAACAGCTCCCATTCTATGTCACTTAATCCTTCAAATCTTCCTGGCATTTATCTGTTCAAGTTTTTCTGATTACTTGATTTTCACTCTATCAAGTTTTCGGACAATAGTGGGATAGGTTCATAAATACTCGGGATTGGCCAATGAGGTACAGTCTTCTTTGACGCTCATTCCCTCAATCGATTCTCTGCCTAACCCACTTCCGAAAAGCCCTTAAAGCAGCACTTGAACCTTGAGTCAAACTCATTTGGACAAACTGCTCAACCCCTTCAATAATGGGAAAATTAGGAAAAGTAG
>NZ_JAAHHX010000818.1:0-1293 GCF_010672065.1 Moorena sp. SIO4A1
TGGTGGAAATTAAAGCAACCGGAGTATGCCATACCGATGCCTATACCCTGTCTGGCGCAGATCCAGAAGGACTATTTCCAGCCATTCTAGGACATGAGGGAGCAGGTGTAGTCGTTGAGGTGGGTGAAGGGGTGACTAGCGTCGAGGTAGGAGACCATGTGATTCCCCTCTATATCCCTGAGTGCCGTCAGTGTGAATACTGTTTAAGTGGTAAAACCAATCTCTGTCAGGCGATTCGGAATACCCAAGGACGTGGTTTAATGCCCGATGGTACCAGTCGCTTCTCTGTCAATGACAAAATGCTCCATCATTACATGGGAACATCCACCTTTGCTAACTATACCGTACTGCCAGAAATCGCAGTAGCAAAAATCCGCAAAGATGCTCCCTTTGATAAAGTTTGTTACATCGGTTGCGGAGTTACAACGGGTATTGGTGCTGTGATCAATTCCGCTAAAGTTCAACCAGGTTCGAGAGTCGTGGTATTTGGACTTGGGGGAATTGGTTTGAATGTGATTCAAGGCGCACGGATGGTGGGTGCTAGCCAAATTGTAGGTGTTGATATTAATCCTAAAAAACAACAACTTGCGGAAAAATTCGGCATGACGGATTTTGTCAATCCTAATGAAATAGAGGGCGATTTAGTCCCTTACATTATTGATTTAACTAAAGGGGGCGCTGATTATAGTTTCGAGTGTATTGGTAATGTTAAGGTGATGCGCCAAGCTCTAGAATGTTGCCACAAAGGTTGGGGTGAATCTATTATTATCGGTGTCGCCGGTGCTGGAGAAGAAATCAATACTCGACCTTTTCAACTGGTGACCGGACGGGTCTGGCGAGGTACAGCTTTTGGGGGAGCTAAAGGACGCACGGATGTTCCTAAAATCGTAGATTGGTATATGGAAGGTAAGATTAATATTGATGACATGATTACCCATGTCATGCCCTTAGAACAAATTAATGATGCCTTCGATTTGATGCATCAGGGTGAGTCGATTCGGAGTGTGGTTACCTTTTGATAGTTGAATGCGATCGCGTACGCACCAAAGACTAGTGAAAATCACCAAACTGTTTTTGCCCGCCGGAAAATTCTAACGGGCAAAATGCCCGTTCCACCGGAAAATTCTAACGGGCAAAATGCCCGTTCCACCGGAAAATTCTAACGGGCAAAATGCCCGTTCCACCGGAAAATTCTAACGGGCAATATGCCCGTTCCACCGGAAAATTCTAACGGGCAATATGCCCGTTCCACCGGAAAATTCTAACGGGCATATTGCCCGTTAGAATTTTCCG
>NZ_JAAHHX010000819.1:0-1289 GCF_010672065.1 Moorena sp. SIO4A1
TTAATCTAGCCCTTAGACCTCGTTGATAATACTTTCGTTTATTAGGACCCACGTCTCATTAATTCGGTTACTAATTCTAGACAAACATCTTTGAAGTTAACCCAGGTTTGACCATATAAACCAACGTAAAAACTGCTATGTCTTCTCTCCAATCGGCCAGATTATTTTACACGAGACACATAGTTTTGGATTCCTTTACGTTTAATGTTATGACCTTGAATAGTTGCAGAAGTATAAGCTATAATCATCAATAAAACTAGAGAAATAAAGCGTTTACCTTCAACGTTAGTCTTTTCTAAATTATAACCACCTGTCTTAAAATCTCTAAACATTTCCTCGATATAAAATCTTTGTTTGTAGGCTGAAATAGCCGAATTTAAGCTATCCAAATTTGTCAAAATAAACCATCCTTCTTTTGGGGCTACTCCGTTAAGTTTACGTTTCCATTTAGCGGCAATATTAAAACTTAGGAAACCACGAGTCTTCGTGACTTTAATTCCTTTAATAAATAAAGACACTCCAGGTACTAGACCTAAATCATTTAATTTAATCCAACTCTTTTTTTGATATTCAACTAACTCATTCTTTTTTAAACGCAAACAAAAATCTCTACCCAATTCCTGAAGATGATTTGCTAACTTTACCGAACAAAATTCTCGTTCGCGAAGCGTGACCAAAGGTCAATCTCCCAATACACAGATTTTAGAGTTTTTTAAAATCGGGATAACTTTTGATAAAATACTTTGTTGTTCTTTTAAATTACTACTACCTAACTTGGGTAACAAGGTAAAATATAGTGGAAACGCTCTGTCTTGATGCAGTCGCTCATGGGGGGAACCCCCAAGACCGCGCTGCATCGCTTTTATCCCAAATGAGGCTAACCATGAATAAATTGATATAACACCAATTCGTTCTATCAATTGCTAAATAAATTAGTTTTTCATCGGTAAAGTATCTTTTCAAGCATTCTTCAACTATTGGAAACCACAAGTCTTCAATTGTTAACTTTGGTAACGATAAAAATCTTTAGGTGCGACCCGTGGCGAATTTAATTCGCCAACGGAAAGCGCACCTTCGGATTCTTTTTCTTCTACTTTCAAATTTAATGGGTAAAGGGAGAGCATTGGCTAATTTTTCTAAATTAACTTTTTTAATTGACTGTAATAGATTTATAAAAATTTTTAAGAAAATATATTCAGCTAGACTCAATTGACTTTTGAGATGGTTTTGGTAGAATTCTGGTAACATTGTCTATAGGTAGGTCTTGTTGCAAATTGAGAGACCTACCA
>NZ_JAAHHX010000082.1:0-23442 GCF_010672065.1 Moorena sp. SIO4A1
TAAAGCCAGGTTGTTGAGGCTGGCTGCTACATGTGGGTGGTTTTCTCCCAGCAGCTGTTTCCTCAGTTTTAGTGCTTGTTGGTAGAGGGGTTCGGCCTCTGAGTACCGACCCTGGTTATAGTACAGTCCTGCCAGGTTGTTGAGGCTGGTAGCGACATCCGGGTGGTTTTCTCCCAGCAGCTGTTTCCTCAGTTTTAGTGCTTGTTGGTAGAGGGGTTCGGCCTCTGAGTACCGACCCTGGTTATAGTACAGTCCTGCCAGGTTGTTGAGGCTGGTAGCGACATCCGGGTGGTTTTCTCCCAGCAGCTGTTTCCTCAGTTTTAGTGCTTGTTGGTAGAGGGGTTCGGCCTCTGAGTACCGACCCTGGTCTTTGTACAGTCCTGCCAGGTTGTTGAGGCTGGCTGCTACATGTGGGTGGTTTTCTCCCAGCAGCTGTTTCCAAAGGTCTAGTGCTTGTTGGTAGAGGGGTTCGGCCTCTGAGTACCGACCCTGGTTATCGTACAGTAAAGCCAGGTTGTTGAGGCTGGCTGCTACATGTGGGTGGTTTTCTCCCAGCAGCTGTTTCCAAAGGTCTAGTGCTTGTTGGTAGAGGGGTTCGGCCTCTGAGTACCGACCCTGGTTATAGTACAGTCCTGCCAGGTTGTTGAGGCTGGTAGCGACATCCGGGTGGTTTTCTCCCAGCAGCTGTTTCCTCAGTTTTAGTGCTTGTTGGTAGAGGGGTTCGGCCTCTGAGTACCGACCCTGGTTATCGTACAGTAAAGCCAGGTTGTTGAGGCTGGCTGCTACATGTGGGTGGTTTTCTCCCAGCAGCTGTTTCCTCAGTTTTAGTGCTTGTTGGTAGAGGGGTTCGGCCTCTGAGTACCGACCCTGGTTATAGTACAGTAAAGCCAGGTTGTTGAGGCTGGCTGCTACATGTGGGTGGTTTTCTCCCAGCAGCTGTTTCCTCAGTTTTAGTGCTTGTTGGTAGAGGGGTTCGGCCTCTGAGTACCGACCCTGGTCTTTGTACAGTCCTGCCAGGTTGTTGAGGCTGGTAGCGACATCCGGGTGGTTTTCTCCCAGCAGCTGTTTCCTCAGTTTTAGTGCTTGTTGGTAGAGGGGTTCGGCCTCTGAGTACCGACCCTGGTTATCGTACAGTAAAGCCAGGTTGTTGAGGCTGGCTGCTACATGTGGGTGGTTTTCTCCCAGCAGCTGTTTCCAAAGGTCTAGTGCTTGTTGGTAGAGGGGTTCGGCCTCTGAGTACCGACCCTGGTTATCGTACAGTAAAGCCAGGTTGTTGAGGCTGGTAGCGACATCCGGGTGGTTTTCTCCCAGCAGCTGTTTCCTCAGTTTTAGTGCTTGTTGGTAGAGGGGTTCGGCCTCTGAGTACCGACCCTGGTTATAGTACAGTCCTGCCAGGTTGTTGAGGCTGGTAGCGACATCCGGGTGGTTTTCTCCCAGCAGCTGTTTCCTCAGTTTTAGTGCTTGTTGGTAGAGGGGTTCGGCCTCTGAGTACCGACCCTGGTCTTTGTACAGTCCTGCCAGGTTGTTGAGGCTGGTAGCGACATCCGGGTGGTTTTCTCCCAGCAGCTGTTTCCTCAGTTTTAGTGCTTGTTGGTAGAGGGGTTCGGCCTCTGAGTACCGACCCTGGTTATCGTACAGTAAAGCCAGGTTGTTGAGGCTGGCTGCTACATGTGGGTGGTTTTCTCCCAGCAGCTGTTTCCAAAGGTCTAGTGCTTGTTGGTAGAGGGGTTCGGCCTCTGAGTACCGACCCTGGTTATCGTACAGTAAAGCCAGGTTGTTGAGGCTGGTAGCGACATCCGGGTGGTTTTCTCCCAGCAGCTGTTTCCTCAGTTTTAGTGCTTGTTGGTAGAGGGGTTCGGCCTCTGAGTACCGACCCTGGTTATAGTACAGTCCTGCCAGGTTGTTGAGGCTGGTAGCGACATCCGGGTGGTTTTCTCCCAGCAGCTGTTTCCAAAGGTCTAGTGCTTGTTGGTAGAGGGGTTCGGCCTCTGAGTACCGACCCTGGTCTTTGTACAGTCCTGCCAGGTTGTTGAGGCTGGTAGCGACAGAAGGGTGGTTTTCTCCTAGACGGTTTTGGCTAGCTTCTAGACATTGCTTTAACCAAGGTTCTGCCAGTTTGTAGAATCCCTGACCCTCATAGAACCGACCGAGTCCAATAAATGGCCAAGTTAAATCCTCATCCTCTAACCATTGTTGTAGTTCTGTTGCCGCTTCTGCTACGTGAGGTATGGATGGTGCTATTCCGTCTACTTGCTCTTTTGTGGGACTTTGAGGGAGAGACTGTGCTTCAAGTACCATTACCTTACAGAAACTCTGTTTGAGCTTTCCTGCTTCTGGCATCTGTTCGAGTTTACTGCGGAAATATTTACGTACTAATTGGTGAAATTGATAATCCCCTTCCTCAGTTTCACGAATTAAATTCAAGCCCAATAAACTGTCTTCTATTACATCTTCCCAATCTCTAACTCCTTGAGATTTGTTATTTTTTGAAGGAATCAGTGGTGAAATCAGGCGTGAGAATGTTGGAAACCAACGCTGTAGGATAGAGTCTTGAGTACTATTAGTTATAGATAAACACGTTTCCACTAGTGTCCACTTAATTGGAGCTAGGGCAAATAGGCTCAATAAACATCCTAACCACTGCCCTTGAAAATCTAACTCTTTCCAGCTCAACTCTAATGCTGCTTCTACTCCTCTTTGAGCTGTCATTTCCCCCGATGGCTCCAGTGTGTTTAGCTTTTGCTCCAATTCCTGTGCCATCCTGGCCAAGGTCCACCTAGATTTTCTCTTGAGGAAACGTCCTACTAACTCCAATCCCAGGGGTAGGTATCCTAAGTCTTTACAGAGTTGAGAGGCTGCTACTGGTTCTTTTTCCAGTCTTGACTCATCGATAAAATTTGCTAACAACTCCAAAGCTGCTTGCTCATCTAGCACCTCTAGACGTAATTGTTCAAAGGATTCTGATAGCCAATATTTACGTGTCGTTATTAGTACTTTGAAACGGGATTCTTGGGGTGGTAGATAACCTTCAATATCCTCGTAGTTTCTAACATCATCCAGAATGATCAGGACATCACCATCTAAAGGCGGCCACCGAGACCAACAAAAGTCTAACTGTTTTAGTAATTCCCAATCTTCAGGAGGATTAAGATTAAGCTGAGATTTAACAAAACTCAGCAATTGTAACCCAGGGTTGGATTCTTGTACCTGTATCCAACAAATACCAGCGGGATAGGTTGATTGCTGTTTCTGGCGTTGAGCATACTGTATGGCAAGTTCAGTTTTACCTACTCCAGCCATACCAGTCACAGTAGTGATAGCAATGCGCTCCTTTTCTTGAAGCTGTTGGTGTAGTTCTTTGAGTTGTTCGTCCCGACCAACAAAGTTGACTACGCCACTGCGTACTCTAGCTAAATTGTTAGGATTAGTTGGGATTTGGTTAACCTGCTCCCCAGGCGACTTCAGCTAATCTTGAGGAGGATTATTGTAGGTAATGCTGATGGTAGTATTACTACCAGTTCCTTCAATTACTGGAGATTGTTTTTTATTGTCATAAGTTAAATCACCAGATACCTTGTTGTAATTTACCTCACCACCAGACACTTGCCAATTTTCCCCTTGCTCTTGGTTCAAATTATCGATTTCCCTTGCTAATGCTTCAATCTCCTCGGCAAATTGAGAATCAGCTGCCATCGCCTCTGGCAAATAGTCAGATACAACTTTTAGCTCAGTCTTTGACCCTGGTTCGGCACGTTGCAAAGCTACTTCAGCCCTCGGATTACCTCTTAACTTATTAATAATCTTCTCGCGCAGGAGCTTGGCTTTTTCTATGGCTGCCTCAGTAAACTTTTCTACTGTAGTTTCCGCAGCTTTGGTACCGATAAAGGCTAGGGCGGCAATGACTAGAGGTTCCATATCTGAGTAACTAGGGCAGATTAACTAGGGCTACGATGAGTACTACACCATTACTTATTTGTCTTCCGGATTAATTCTGATAAAATTAAAACGGTGCCCTGTGTCGGTTGGGCTAGTACATTTTTCGACGTTGCTGATTCTAAGTCAGGAAACATTATGGCCTTCGCCCCTCCTCCTAAAACCCCAACTTCTGCACCGCCCTCCGTTTAACCTCCTCACCCCGCCGGTCGTACTTAGCCGTAGTTACAGGGGAAGCATGGCCAGCTAACTTCTGGACGGTCACGATATCAATCCCAGCATCGAGCAAATCAGAACAGAAGGTCCTGCGGAAATCATGGGAACTAAAGGACTCCACCCCAGCCTCTTTAGCCCGTTTTTGCAAAATCAACAAGACGGCCTGGGGGGTCATAGTTCTGTACTGTATCTGTCCACCTTTCTGTATTGGACACAACAGCGCTCCTGGTTGGCGACCTCTTGTGTTCAACCAATCATTGACAAACGCGATTCGGCAAAGCCGACGCTACGCGATCGCACCTTCGGGTAAATAAACAGTCCTATCCTTCCCTCCCTTACCCTGGCGCACTTCCAATGCACCACTATCACCATCAAAATCCCGCACTTCCAGCTTTACCACCTCTGCCCGTCGCAGTCCTGTACCCCGTAGGATGCCAATTAGGGCTATATCCCTAACTCCTTGGTTGGTTGTGTCAGAGGCACATACCTTAATGAGTGCTGTAATTTCTGCTTGAGTTAGTGCTCGACCTCTGGGTAAGGGATGATTCTTAATCCTGGGCAAATCCACCGCCGCCTCATAATTTTCTGCATCCATCAGTTTTAACTTCTTTGCCACAGTTAATACTCCCCTGAGCGCTGCCATCTTTTTTTGAACTGTGTCTTGGTAAGGCAGGAACTATTAATTAAAATAATCTTCTTTTAAGTTGTCGGAATACACACAGAAAGCTATATCCCTTATGATTAAAGGTTTCTCTACAATTGTGCTTGGTAGTTCTTTAGCTCTTTCCCTGCTTGGAGCCACATCTGCTAAAACTTTAGCGAACGAACTTATAAGTGAAAACCCATGCGGTGCAAATGGGCCAAACTTAGACTGTCTCGTATTCGAAGAAGAGGGGGACTGTTATGTTACATACTACTACCCGCCTGCTAACAGTGACGGTTCTCCTGTAGAGGTCAGCAGGCAGTGTCCAGGGCACAATGGAGGTGATAGCGACCCAGGTGACTCTTCTATTGTTAAATCTCCTATTCACTTGAGATAGTTAAACATAAATCTAGTGCCTGTGTAGACAAAGAAACTGACTCTGCGTTGGGGGGCAGTTTTCGCCCCAAAAGAGTCTGGATTTATGAAAAGAAACTAGATATGGAGTTGGAACGAAGTAGGCCGGGGTAGTTCACTCATCACCATTCACCCCAAAAAATCACACCATTTCTAACGCAGCCCTGGTGATGTACTGGGAAAAAGCTTCAGTTGCATGGGCATCCCAGATATTCTTACCGCCAGGTTCCCAGTTTTGCTTGCTGTAACAGATATCTTCTTGACAGTCATAACAAACTGGAAATGAATTATGCCCGGCGCGATCGCGTGGTCCATCATAATTAGTTTGGTAGACCTCAGTTGCTTCAGATTCCTGACACAAACAACAAGTACCATCGGTTAACGCGATTGTTTCGGAGCGCACTTTTTTCCGACCTTTGTACGATAGCCGGGCAAGTTCAGGGCGATAGACGTCTCCTACTACAAATTTCTTGCCAAGCTTAGGATCGGTCTGCCCAAGATAATGGGCTATGAGGTTAACCATCTCAAGGATCTGGTCGTGGTTTTCGTAACCAAGGTCATTCACCACAAACTCCCAAAGCCAGCGCTGTGATGTTTCTTCAAGAAGTTTGTGTAGTTCTAATGGGTCTAGTGAACGCACTTTCTTCCCTAAGTTTTTGGCTGTCTTGCCACCTTTTGGAGTGGAGCTTTCTTTAGTCTTAGGAGCAGAAGTAGTCTTAGGTTCAATTTTAGGGAGATTACTAGCATCGCCTAAAGTCATCCAGTCCCCATTTATCAAGACCACTCGATCGCCTTCCAACCCTGGGGGCATTTCGACAAATTGGGTATCAAAGTTATTTTTTGCTGTTTTTAAAACCGCTTTGTTACATCCAATCTTTTTGCCGTTACATTCGATAAAGTGACCGTCATTAACTGAGACCAAAACCAGTCTCAAATCCTTCGGACAAACTCCATAAGTCTTAACCAGTGAACTCGCTCTAAAGTTGGGAGCAAGTACGTGGATTGCGGCATTATCTTTGATTCCAGATGAAGCCATTTCACTGATAGCGGATGAAACACTTTTGAGAAAAGGAAGAAGTAAGTCAGCGTATTTATGAACCTGACCCGCTGTAATCATCCACTCGTCTAAGATATACAGTCTATCTTCCCCTTCAAGCAACAAAAACTCTTCTAACATTTCATTGGCTTCACTGATAACCTTGGCAGCTTCAGTTCTGGAGAGTCTACTCAGATTCACCTCTATCTTTCTGTAAGCATGATTCCAGCGACCATCCATGTCAGGAGTTTTAGCCGCCATGCTAGTATAGAAAATCTTCGCTCCTTTTTGTGCCTCCAATTTAGAAGTTTCTGCCAACATTAAGGTCTTTCCACCCCTTTGCCATCCCAAGACACAGGAAGGGTCATAAATAGTATTTGAGAATACTTGATAGCCAATGGGCTTTTGTTTCTTTCTGCCTTTAGAAAAACCAGAAAATATCGAGGTGACTGGATTACTAGGTTTTGGATTCTGTGGTTCGTTTTCAATTTCAATCCCTTCGACTAACCCTTTGTAACTACTAGGCACATCAATAGTTTCCCCAAGACTACCTTGAAATTCATATCCATAAGTACCAGCAGCCACATCTCTATCTACGGCAGGCTCTAATTCTGGGGTCTGGACAGCCTCAATGACTCTCATACTCTTTGATGGATAAAGCTGGCGTCCTAGAGCGTCTAAATCCTGAATTGAAATCATTTCGATTAGCTCGTGACCATCTTTTAACTCCTTAAGGTGACGGCAATACCGAGAGTTATCTCTATTAGTAAAAGAGTCATTGAGTATAGTTAGGTAAGTGACAAAACGCCTTTTGGTTCCCACCCCTGTTAAAACATGTCCTAAAACCCCTCTATACTCTGCCAAGAAGGCAGCTTCATGTCTTTCTCTTTCTGATAGCCAGTCGATGCACTTTAATTGTTTACCTTGGAACAGATCATTTTGGTTGTCTTCAGTTTTATCATCTTCATGTTTAGTGAACTCATCCCATAACTTTCTGGCATCTGGAACGAATGGGAGCGGCCTTAGATTGTCAGTAATACTGAAGTCTTTCCCTACTGTCCAGGCATATCCAAGTCCTCCAAAAATCAAAGCTAAAGGAGATAAAGGATTTACGTTAATTGTTGCTAAGGCGGCCACAGAGCACACAACACCCAGGCTTTTGGAGAGGTTACATCCTAAACGTCTCTTTGTCGCGTCGTAGATTAAATAATCATCCCGAATAGCCAACCACATAGGTGAGTCTGTGATTAATAGATTTAGATCTGGATATTTCAGAGTAAAATCAAGAGGAGCTTTTTGAGTTCTCAATGCATTTCTTTTCATTGTTGTTTCTCCCGGTATAAAACCGGGAGCTTTACTAAGTTTTACCTATTACCAGAACCTACGAATTTCTTGAAGTATCCATAGCCAAGCTTGAAGATATTAAGACCAATTCCTGGGGCGAAAGCAGATAGGGGATTGAATAGTAATAGACCTAAGACAGTCCAACCACCAATTCCTTCTCCAAATATTGGTCTAACGCCAAATGCCATAGCTATTTCAACCCCATACAGGAAATAACCAAAGAGGCGCAGAAAACCTCTGATAGCTTTCTTCATTCCCGAGGCATCTGGGTTGGAGTTAATACCAGTCAAAACGACTTGGCTAGCATTCATACCCAACATCAAAAGGAAGTGAAAAAAAAGTTCTGAATCATAGAAACTTTTAGTAAAATAAGCTTTGATGCCGACCCAAGTGGTGAATGGGTTAGGGGCTAAGGCTAACCCCGAAGGATGGGTGTAAAAGTTATCTAGAGATATGGCGAGGCAATAAATGAAAGCTACGAAGCTAAATGCTAAAATACCGGGTCCAAGAAGGAAGTTTTTAACAATGAACCCAAGGGCAGCTATTAAAGCTGACAGGCAGTCAAAAATCCAGTCGATAGCCTCTTGAATCCAGTCAATAATATCAACCAGGATTCGCTTACCACGGCGGTCACTGTTAGAACCTGACTTGCTCATATAAACTCCTCTGTCTATCTATCGCTAATTTGCGGATTCGTTCGTCCTTCTCCCACAGGAATGCCCAAGACACAGAACCGGATTCATTTTTCCAAGCAGTGCCAACGAACCTCTGAGGGGTGGAGATATCGAAGTAATAAACAAATCCTCTAGGAGAGTTTTCAACCTGGTTAGCGATCGCTTCCGATTTGATAGGAAAAGCATTTCTGGTTTCTGGATTGAAAGTGAACTGAAAACTGTGACGCTCGGTCGGGTGAAGTTTTAGATTTCGGGCGTAGACTTCTTTCTCCTTTAGCTGGTTGTCCAGTTTCGCTCTCAAGATCTCTCCATCCTGTTCTATTAGGTCAACTCTCATCTTGGTGTCAGCCTTCCATGCCTGCTGACAAGCGAAAGGTATTACTAGAAGTCCGAATGATAGTAGTGAAGGCAATAGTGGCCTAATGTAGTATTTATCCATTCGCATTTAACAAGCGGGCATCTTTTGACACCCGCTTGTCCCTCCTTATACGTCAATACCTAACTTGACCATCTTCTGCCTGAGGTGAGCGATCGCTTCCTCTTGAGTCACAACTTTGGGTTGAACAATTTTGCTTTCAAGGTAAGCCTGGTCTTCTGCTGCGCACTCAGCGTTGAACTCTTCCACCTCAGCATCCACCTCCTCAGTAGTGATGCCAACACGAGACATTAACCCATTAACAAGTGCCTTCCGTGTCTCAGGGTTGAATAACTGACGGAGGTTTTTCCGTCCTTCGTTATTGGCCTGCCGGTACCGGTTGAGGTTTTCGCTCATCTTTTGATCTTGCTCCAGCACCGCAGTCTCAAAAGCCACCTCATCAATTAGACCCAGTGCTTCCCGGTAGGCTTGGAGTCGCTCGGGCATCATGTCGATAATGAGGCCAGCTGGTAACTCAGCCAGTCCACGGGAAACTAGGCTCTGATTTACTGAAGTGACTAGAGACTTTTCTACTTCCTCTTTAGAAGCAATAGGAGCGATCGCAGAGGAAGTACTACCAGTTAGTGCTTTTTGGACAGCTTTGCCAGTGACATCTGCGGCTCCTTCTAATTGGAAGAAGGCTTCATAAGGGATTTGGTCATCATAGGGATTAAATCCTTGAGCCTCTCCTAACTTTTCTAGGGCACTTGTAGCTTCATTCTTTGTCATCCCCTGGTGGTTGATGAGAACTTCTAAAGCTTCTTGAAAGGTTACAAAGTCTTTAGTTTCCATTTTTCAAACTCCTCTACGTTGAATATTTCCAGGATTTTGTCTAAGTAATAAGCTGTCTGTTCGTAGCTAAGCTGCGTCGCTTTCCTCAAATAATGAATCAAGAAGAAGACGAAGACTTGATAGAGGGTTAAGCCTCTAAGAATTGAATTTCGACGACATCCCTGCTTTGAATAAAAGTTGAGATGAATCTCTCTGTAGGGATATTCAGAGTCAATCCTATTGACGTCAATGATAAAAATTTGCCATCTCTTGAGCGTTTTTTCGCTGAATCCCAACGTCTCCTTTACTTGTTTTCTTGTTGCCTTCAAAGGCAAGTTGTAGGCAAAGAAATCGTTGTAAATTAAGGCCATATCCGTATCGGAGACAGTAGCGCCAAACATCCCACACTTCACAAGTGTATTGCCTAAAGACTGTCTATTTACTGTCCCATTACACTGAGATTGGCTTGTAACATTTCTAATCCGTATCACCTCCTTAATGATTTAGATATGCAATAAGAGGCAAAAGCAAGGTAGAGAGTAGATCAAATAAGTAACAGTGAGATGCGATCGAAGATGCCCTGTTACCCTTCACTACCCACAAAAATCATGTTTATTGGGTTGTTCTCCGTGACAAAAACACAGTGAAAGCTGTTAGACGTCTAACACCTGTCCGGTTTTATTGAGAATAGAATCAATAAACGTAAAGGTATCTAATAGACATCAAGTAGACATACTACAAAGATTACACTGTAAAAACTTGAAAGTTGTTAGACGTCTAAGAACCCATTTATTAGACTGTCTATTTTGTGTCGGTGGCACGAATTAGACACCTGTTAGACAGTAGATGGACTGTCTAAAAATATTCTTAGACGTCTAGGTGTCGCCAATTTATTAACTACTAACTAAAAGCGTACGCCGTAGTGAGGCCAATTAATCGTTACCCCATCGTTACAGCCCGCTTCCATTGCATAGGTAATAAATCAGTGACCACGTTACCCAAAAACATCCAAGGTCACGAACCAGGAGTAGTAAACAAGTACTACCCGCAGTGTGTCTCGTATTTTTCATGCTCAACACGATCTTTTATTGTCTAGGTGCTGTGGCGACCTAGAAACAGTAATAATGAGTCTAGGCCAGTTGATATGGGTCTACTAAAGCGAGTAGTTGTGTGTGATTTGAGCTACTCGCTTTTTCATCCATGTGTACATGGTAGCGTGAATTTTTCAAAATGTCAAGGCATTAAACAATATTTGTTTAGAGGTGTTACACTTTAGAAGTTGAACTATTATAAAAACTTCTTGTAAATGAGCTATATTGAGGTTCGTAGCGATAAAAAGGTCAGAATTAAAAACTTCCCAAAAATCCTTCATAGATTATGTAAACAGTCAAAAGGAGGAATCACAAAGGTTTCTAGAGCATCTGGCATACCAAGGGCTAGCATCTATTCGATATTGACCGGGGCAGTGACCTGTATCCCAGAAGACACGTTAAGAAGACTGGAGGCAGCTCTTAGTGTGGATTTTGGAGTGGTGTTTAACTACGATTCAGATCTAACACAGGAAGTTGATGGGTCTTTTACCCGAATTGATCTTGTCCATAGAGAAGTTTCTGACCAATATCAGACAGAGTAAGTATTCGCGATCGTCCCTTCAGGATGCACTAAAGGCGATCGCACCAGATCCACCAGAGCTACCCCGTAGCCCATAAACATCCTATTACCATTAAAGCAAGACAATGACCATTACACCTAACAATGCACTATGTACTTTTGTTGATAAAAAAATAAGTTTACTAAAAAAAATTTCAAACTTGTCTTACTTGTTTGCTTTATGGGATATAATTATCACGTCTAAATTTAAAGGAAAATAAAAACCCCATCCTCAAACTCTTTTGCAGCAAAAAGGACGGGGAACAAAAACAAATAAATAAAACTTATGTTGAATTGTAGCGCAAAAAGTGCGACAAAACTTCTGTCGGACGAAAGACCTTTGATCTTTCTACCAGAACTTGCAGGTGCAGTCGGGAAGGTAGAAGCTTTCATATTGCAGGAAATTCACTACTGGGCTGGGATATTTAACCATGTAGTAGATAAAAAAAGATGGTTCTACAGAACTTATGAGAAGTGGGCAGAGCGGATAAAAGTTTCTGAGAAGACCATTGGCAGGGCTATTAAAAACCTCCGGGAAAAAGGTTTAGTCTACATTAAGCGTTTGTCTTCCGGGACATACTACCAGGTGAACTGGTATTCAGTTAACTACCAGGAGCTGAAGAAGAGAGTCAAGGACATCAAAATCCTTGAGTGTTTTGGTCAAATCGATTCGGCCAAACCGGGTAGTATCGATTCGGACATTTTGCCTGAATCATATAAAAGAGTACCTTTTTTAGAAAACTCTACATGTCACCCACCCACCCACCCGTGTGTTGAAGAAAAAAATGATCAAGACCAAGAAGAAAGTAATCAAGGGGTAGAAGCTGTTTCCATCCCTTGTGATAATGATAATGAGGATATAAAGGAAGAGCTGGAAGTAAGTTCCGCCGCCGCTGAGAAGAAGCGTGCGATCGCAGCAGCAGAGATACAGCTGAGAAGGCTTCAGATTAAGCCAGCTGCTGTGATGAAGTACATGATCAATTTCTATGCAAACCTTACCCATGCCTTAGATCGGGTAAAGGAGGCGGTAAGGGAAGGGTGGGTAAAAAACCCAACCGGGCTATTCATTCAGTCCCTGAAGGACGGGGTTGATGAGCAATACTTTGAGGCTAATGAACAGGTCAAAGAGAATCCAATTCCATCCCCACCCCCTGGTTTTGTTGAGTGGTGTAATAACAACCCAAAAATTAAAACTTATCGTTTTACTTCTGGGTCTACCAAAGAATGGACAGTAATGTACAAGACCGGGCAGATATTGCCCTGGTACATTGCTATGAAGTGCGATAACCCTGATTATCACCCACCCCAGGGTAATTCGGAGTGCCAGCCATCTGAGCCATCGGGTAACCCAGATCAAGTGAGTTGGATTCCAGCAAAGAGTGCTATTGAGATATCCACAGAAAACTTTGCTGAGTACCGCAGACATCATCAACAATCACTACTTAAGGATTTAATACAAAAGTACTTGCCGCCATCGGGCTTTCCTACGAATCCAGAGCAGGAGTAGGGAGGAATAACAATGCAATATCAACTTTTTGATTTGTCCCAATATGGGATAAATCCTAGCTCTGGGGTAAATCCACATCAGACGGATTTGGACGGGGACATAGAGGAATTTGAGGCTCTTAGGTCGCGAACGCAGAAGCCAAAGCAATATCAGCAATGTGAATTTTTCGATTTATCTCAATATGAGACAAGTCCTGATTCTCAAGTAAATCCATATCAGATGGATTTGGATCAGAGATTCAAGAAAGGAAGGTCACGACAATACAAGCGAAAGCGATATAAGCAATGTGAACTTTTTGATCTCAATCAGTATGAGGTCAATCATGATTCTGATCTGAATCCATGTGAAGCCCGCCCTAGCACTGGGGAAGAATTTAAAAGGAGAGGGTCGTGTACGCAATACCATCAAGACCAATGTATGGACTCAGTGAATCCATCAGAATTATCAGAACCATCGGCTTGTTTGAGGGGATTGGGGGATTCCCCTATGCTGCCAAACAGATCGGGGGATTCTTGTGGGAAGGATCCGTGGAAAACGACCCTTCCTGTATCAAAGTCCTTGAGCGGAACTTCTCCCATCCTATTTTTGGGGATATCAGGAGTTTCCACCCCAAGCTGGGTGAGTATGATTTCATGGTTGGGGGATTCCCCTGTTCTGGGACATCATCCGCTGGCGACAAGACTGGACTTGACCATCCCGAGTCCTCTCTATATAAAGAATTCATCAGATGCATTGAAGAAGGACGACCCTCGATGGTCCTTCTTGAGCAACCCGAAGGATTCCTCTATAGGGGATATGAGACATGGGTTGAAAAAGTATCAGAGATTGGATACGAAGTCTTGGATCCAATCATCCTTGGCTGCCACCAGATCGGCGGCAGCTATCGCAGAGTCCGAGTCTTTTCTCTGTCCTACGCTCCTGACAGGACGTGGAAGATCAGGCAGGGGCGCTGGCAATACCAAGTGCGAACGCTGGTGGAAGAGTTCGGGACTTCTGCCCACTGGCTCACAATTGAGCGTGCAGGCGATGTTGCTGTTGCACGGCTTCCCACCGGATTACCTGGAACCGGAGATGTTTGTCTCCACGCCGAAAAAGGACAAAGGGGAAGGAGAGAAGCCAGAAGACTTATCGGCCAGACAGTATCAGTCCCCCAGGCAGCCCTCGCCCTCTCTGCCGCAAAGTGGGTCTGGTACCAAAGAGGGGACTGGGTATAGCGCTATAGCTTTTTCTCTAAAAAATCCTGGGGATGAGTATAGCGCTATAGCTTTTTCTCTAAAAAATCAGCTGTCCATCGAGGAGCATGAACAACTCTCTATTGTTGACTACTGCCATGATAAGGCTATTGGTCAATTGGTTGCTTCCAAGGATGGGCGTATAGGGACAGTAATCCGAGCTGTTCCGGGAGATACCCTTCGTTTAGACGTTGAGTGGTGGTACGGAAACCAGTACAGCAGAATTCCGTTTAAGCAGGTGAAGCTACTTGGACTGACTATAGAAGACCGCTTATGCTGCCGCCTCCCAGATGCTTCCAAGCAGCACGGTACCTTATACAAGTTCACCGCTAATCGCAGGGGGAAAGATGGTGTTATGCGCACATACCCACTGGTGGAAGGCGATCGCACCAAAGACGAAGATTGGTATTGGGGAATCAATATCAAGGTTCTGGTAAACCCCAAGAAAGGCTGGCAAAGTAAGAACTTTGGAATTAAACACTCAAAGCTCCCTTTGGTTCGAGCTGCCCAAAGGGAGGGCAAGGACTATGTCTATATAGTTGAGAAGGTCTTGGGGAAGAGTATCAACCTGTGCTGATTAGTGTTGCGGGTGGTGTAAGACGGAACCGTTCTGTTTTAGAGAAAAAATCGGTGGTCTAAGACGGAACCGTTCTGTTTTAGAGAAAAAACGAGTCTTCCCGGTGGTCTAAGACGGAACCGTTCTGTTTTAGAGAAAAATGTGGGTGGTGTAAGGGCGATCGCATCTGTATGGGGTGCAATCATTTTTCTTTGCTGTCCGTACATCGGGCAACCTCGATTTATTTCGGTATCCCCATGCAACCACCCTCTACTCCCAACAGAAGGAAGGTCTGATTGCGATCGCTGCAAGAACTACCCCATCCTTTCTCTAGTACCAACAGAGGTGGCGGAATCAGTGGGGTGAAAATAGCTCAAAAGCTTTCCCTGCATGAGAACAGAGGTGACGGTAAATAAATTAACAACAAAAGGGAATCCCCAACTCAAGGGAGTCAGGGTATATCTTTAAGTTCTTTTATTAGTTTCATTCCGGCGGTTTTAGGATTAAATTTTTCAGGAAATATAGTGGGACAAGGATATTTTAGATAAAGTCTTTCGCAAGTAACTTTCAATGTGCTTTTATCTGTATAAATTGCATTTTTTAAAATAGCACCTTGTAAAATAGCACCTTGTAAAATAGCACCTTGTAAATTTGCTTCCTGTAAAATAGCACCTTGTAAATTTGCTTCCTGTAAAATAGCACCTTGTAAAATAGCACCTTGTAAATTTGCTTCCTGTAAATTTGCTTCCTGTAAAATAGTACCTTTCACGTCAACTATTCGTGAGTATTTTCCTGGATTTACAAACACAGAAAAACCTAATCCTAAATTAGCCTCCTGTAAAATAGCACCTTGTAAAATAGCACCTTTTAAATTAGCGTTCACTAAAAAAGCCTCCTGTAAATTAGCGTCCATTAAAAAAGCCTCCTGTAAATTAGTGTGCCCTAAAATAGCACCTTTTAAATTAGCGTCCCCTAAATTAGCCTCCTGTAAATTAGCGTCCCTTAAATAAGCCTCCTGTAAATTAGCGTCCCTTAAAAAAGCCTCCTGTAAATTAGCACCTTGTAAAATAGCACCTTTTAAATTAGCGTCCCCTAAATCAGCATTAGAGAGTTGAATTCCTCTCAAATAAGCGTTTGGTGCTTCCAAGCCTCTTAAACTTTCTCTATCCCAAGTCAACCAAAACCAGGGATTACGTCTTGGTCTTGAGTTCAGGAATTCTAGGGCTTGTATTCTACCACCACTACCTTTTTGGCCATATGCTGCTGTAATTACCTGCCATGCTTGATAAATTTCACTATCTCGTCTATCCTTTTCACTAGCGACAAAAACTATTACAGCTATGAGTATTGTTATATTACTAGTAAGATTTAAAATTTCTATTACTGCCAGCCTATTCAAGTAACCTAAAAAAGGTTCTAGAAATTTTTTTTCTGTCTTTATAAGTGGTTGATTAAACTTAAACAGTATTAATCTTAAGGGATTGTTGGCAATTTGTTCAGCTTTAACCCAGTCTTGTTCCGCATCACCTTTTTCTTCTGTTATTTGACGATTTTGATAAAGTTTAAAAGCTATTTTTTTTATATTTTTATGGGGTGTTTTTTGTGACCAGGATATTGAAACTTTGACTTGATGAAGTACCTGTTTGAGTTTCATAGTTACCAATTAGGGGTAAATGCAACATAGAGGTTGTCAGTGACTTTATATGCTCATCGAATGTGCTTATATAAGTCCTGTTATTACTTGGGGAAGGCGATCCCCTAATTTATTACCCCTTCTAAGTCCAGTCATCAGGTTTTTTTTGCCCCTATGCAAAAAAATCTCAGGTGTGCAAGCAGGGCAGTTAAACAGGTATCTTGGTGGTCTTGCCCGTTATTCCCGATTCCCGATTCCCTATTTCCTCTACATAGATATAAAATGTTCAGTGAACATCCGGCGAACACCCGGTGAACATTCACCGAACATCCAGCAAAGGTTATGGCTCAAGAAATAGACAAAATCCCCGTTAAGGATTTACAGACCCGATACAAGATAGGTCGCACCGCCCTTTACGATCGAATCAAACATGCCAATATTGAAACAAACAAAGAGGGGACTCGCTCCTTTATATCTGGTAGACAACTGGAGGAATTGGATCGTTTAAACAACCATTTGGAAAGGGGTGGAACCTTTGAAGACTTTGAGGCATTATTGACCGAAGAATTTACCGAAGATAGTCAGGAAACTATCTCCCTGGACAGTTCACCGAACAGTTCACCGAACAGTTCACCGAACGTTCACCGGACAGGTTCTTGGGAGGCAGAACGGGAAGCATTGGAGGTGTTGATTGATGCGATCGCGTCTGGTATTGAGAGAGCCAATATCAACAGAATGAAGCCTTTGAGCCCCATAGAATACATGCAGCAGTTGAAGATGGCTGCCCAAGAACAGTGGTTATTAACCACTTCGGAGGTTAGAGAATTGATAAAAGTAAAACCTCACACCAGGAAGGGTGAGGATACTTATAGGAGGGGTTCGTGGTTGTTTGTTAAATCGGGGAAGATTGGGAGGGAAACTGCTTGGCGTGTCGAACAGGAACAGGGAACAGGGAACAGGGAGTAGGGAGTAGAGAACAAAAATTCCTATAATTCATTGCTTTTCGATGTAAACTACAGTCGATGAATCAGGATTTCGGAAATACTTATGTGGGAATAAATTTGCTTGTGTTCTTTATTCCTATGGTGTTTAACTTGATCAGGACAAGGTTCACTACTGTTATGTGCGATGCCCTAAATAACCAACTATATAGTGGTAACATACGCTCCCCTCACAACCTTGCCGCTGTCCTGCCTTTGCAATACTTCTTTGGAACCGCTAAAAGCGATCACAGGTATTCAGTTAGACTCATCTGAACTATAACACCGTTACCAGCAATGCGATTGCCCTATGGCCACGCTACGCGATCGCCCCAGTAAAACCAACATCCCAATCAAACGCGATCGCACCAGCAGCAAGACCAACATCCCAATCAAACGCGATTGCACATAGACCATCGAACACGCGCTGCGCTGTGGAAACCAAATAAATACCTTGGCTTCGCATAAATACCTAGCCGATCGGTGTTGCAGTTCCCGGCTGGGTCGGCGCTCGGCATAAATTTTTTCTCTAAAACACTCAGATCCAATGGCCTCGCGCGACCACAGCCTAGTCGGCCAGGCGGAGTGTGGAGATTGAAAAGTTCGCTCGACCTCCGTTAGGAAAATTTAGTATAAATTTTCCTAACTCCGCCCGAGCTACACTTTTCAACTCCAGGGGGGGTGTCCATTAAAAAAAATGGAGGGAGAAGGAGAGGGAGAGGAAGAGGTAGCGAAGGTGGGTTGGCTTCGGTTGCGTCGTGGGTTGCGTCGTGGCTGGGCACGGGGCTGGTTTCTGGTTTTTGACCGGGGCGGCTGGTTTTGGCTGGCCGCCCCGGCCAGCCCCTAGTTGTCGGCAAAGTTGTTAAAAAAGCGAGAGCTGTTCGTAGGTTGGCTTACTCAGCCATTCGGGCAGCGGATTTTTCTCTAAAAAAGTTATGTCGATGTCAAAACCATAATAAAAAGCAAGAGCTATGGTTCCCCAGGTTCCTGATCCGGAACCGTGGAAGGTTGGTTTTGGTTGTACCCCTTGCGGGCAGGGTTTGTTTGGGAAAGCTAGCAATTTGTAGCTTCCTGGGTTTTTCATGCAGTTTTTTATCATCCGTGTACTTCGCTCTGCGAAGTGCCACCGTTCTTTCCCCGTCACGTGGTAGGTCGTTACAGTGTGTTTTTTCTCTAAAAAATGTAGGGCTATTGTATCTACCCCAGGGGCGTCCCCGATGTGCCAGGTTTCTGGGGATATGCTGTTTAGCTTTTCCTGGATTACTCGGATATGCTCTGGTCTTATGGTGCGTGGTCCTGTGATGCAACAGTTAATCATGGCTTTATTTTCTCTTTGATCTTAACCTCAGTATACCATAAGATACGGTGAAAATCAACGAAAATCCATTCTTTTTGGGATTTACAGAAGGTTGCAAAGACTCCGCTCCGGGGGATGCACGGGGCTGGTTACTGGTGATGCCAAGTAGTTGATCGGTTTCCCAGCGCCCCGGCACCCCCGGAGCGGAGTGCGGGAGTAGGGAGTAGGGAGTAGGGAGTAGGGAGTAATGCGATCGCACACCATTATTCATGCGATCGCGCTACTTTAGTTAGAACTTAGTTCATCATCAAAACGCCTCCTTGTTTAATTCATCAAGTGGAGGAAGTCCGAACTTTTTCTGATAACTAGCAACAGTTGCTCGTGCCGTTTCAGAGTCCCAATAACACCGTCCCAATCCAAATAAAGCCACTGCTCTGCGCATCGCTTGGGCTGCTGCTTTTGGTATTGGACCACCCCATTTAGTTGATGATGTTGATTCAGAGCCTACACCTTCCCGTTCAAAAAGCCCTTGAGCGCACAAGATTTGAATTTTTGTCTTGACAATAACCATGTCGGATGAAATAGTTATGTCATCAAGTTTGCTCCAGCCGGGAGTGATGTAATCTAATATCAACGATATGGTCGATGATCGTAGATAAGGGGCACGTCCGATCAGCTTTTGAGTTCCGTCCGGGGACTTCTTATAAAGTGGTTTGAAACTAACAAGTTTCAACGGGATTGGAGCCGACAGGTCAGACATGATTTCTGGAAGTTCTCGCATCCAGCCGCGAGTAGTCTGCTCATATATGGACTTTCGGAGAGACGATAGGTCTGGAGGTAAAATTGGGCTTGCCCCATTTTGAGAATTAGTTTCATTCATTTTCTCAAAACTCCGTAGTTGAATTAGGGTTCAAACTTGCCCAGTATTTGTCGAATTTCGCGTCATGTTTCCCAGAGTAAAAACCTGACATATACCGGCAGTTTTTTCGACATACTTTTGAGGAATGGCAAACTTGCTTGGATTGGTTGAAGTAATCGCAGCGGCCTTTCCAAACCCCCAGATAACCATCCTCATAGCCCCTTTCCTGGAAAGAGAGCATGGTTTCTGTAGCAAAACCATCTGTCTGATGAATCTTCGATTCTTGCTCGAAGTCCAACCATTGGTCATATAGCATAATATTGAGTTAAGTCTCTAATTTGACTGACAACGGAAGGAATCTCTTTGGTCTTTACTTCCTTCCGTTTCTATCCTCAGTATACTAAGGATTAAAGCTAATGTCAAGTCATTTTATCGAAAAATATTTCCTAGCATTTTAGTCTTAACCATGGTATACTGAGGATAAGACTAATGCGTGCCAGTGCCATGTCCAGACTGATTCCGTTTTAGAGAAAAATAGTGGTGATTTTCTCTGAAACAGGGACAAGCCTGGTGCAGCCTACCAGCAACACCAAGTGAAGCAAGATAAGTATGAATACTCAGAGCAAAGGATTCAAAATCAATAATCCATTGGGAAAAAATGGTTATGACACCGGAACTCAAGTTAAGTCCCGGGGCAAGAACATGACGTTCAAATTACTGTTAAGTGATCAGGATGAGATCCTCCAACACCTTAAGGATGAGGGGATAACCGTTCAGGAGTTCTGCGATCGCATGGTCATCCTCTACCAGATGTTTGTGATGGGGGAAGAGATAACACCTGAGAAGCTCAAAAAAGCTGGCATATCCAGTGAGCAATGGGAAAGAGTGGTGAAGTATATACTGTCACGACTGAAGTTTTCCTAATGAGCGTTTTTCATAACTATGAGGTTCACAGGATTGTTTCCCTGCTCCCTGCTCCCTAAAACCTATAACGAAAGTACTTCACTATCTGATCATTCTCAACTTATTGGACAAAGACAGCACTACCACAAACATGCCCTTGCCCTAAAATCAACCACCATCCCTAACATCAAGAGTAATCTCAGCAGTTATCACACGGTCCATCTGTGAAACAATCTTCACCCGTCTCACCCGACCAGCATAGGGCGTTCGCGTAGCGTCTCCCTAGGAGAATCGCACAATACTCAACTCTGCCAGTTCCTTGTCCACTTCCTGAGACTGCTTCACCAAGGATACCAGCTGGTACTGCTGCCGCTGTAAATTAGTTTGATAGGTCATCATTTCCAGAGAATGCCGGTAAATCTGCTGTTGGTAACGAGTTTTAGCAGCATTTAACCGAGCAATAGCAGAATCGATCGCAATCTGTGTTTTATCCGCTTTTCCTGTAACCATTGTCGTTTCTGGATTTTATCCTGGTCGTGGATGACATTGAGATAATCCACCTTGAAGCGGAGGGGTGGAGCTGCTTCAATTTCCATTTCGACCAATGCTAAATCATTGCGAGCTTTTGCGATCGCAGCCTCCTCCTCACTAAACGAAGGTGTTGGTGGTTGTTGGATTGGGGGTAGTGGTAAACTCATCTGATTGATCGCGATTTGCAGCTGGTTCCGTCTTGCTTCCAGCCTTTCCCGTTGAGCAGTGCGGTCCGAGAGCGTTTCACTTACCTTTACTCTGTCCCCCTGCTTCACCTTGATGTCTTCCGGTGCTGTTACTGTTACGTTTATTCTGTGGCGCTTTGGTGCAGTAGGTTGAGTTTGTGTAACCGGTGTAACCGGGGTAATACCATCAGGTACTGGTTCAATGGTGTAGTTGTTGTTAAGTCTGGGGGAGATAGAGCAGCGAAATAATTGGTTGAGTTGAGCACCGGGAGATTTTTATTCCAATGTTTCCCCAGTTGTTGAAGCTCGACGGCTGGAGTTTCTGTTCTCAGTTTCTGCTAATGAGGTTGCTTTTCGGGTACACGGTATTTTTGTTTTCTGGTATGTGCTGGGGGTTTTGTGGATAGGTGGTGTCGGTTGTGTGCTGAGGGTTGAGGTGTAGGTAGTTGTTTGCTCGGACTCTATCTTGATAGCGATCGCATCGCACCACCCATTTACCTCATTTTCATTGATGCATTAACTCAGCTTCCATCGATGAGAATTTGGAAAAATCTTTAACAAGACTCGCGGAATTCCCCACCCTCTTCCAGGGTGGGGATGGATAGCGAAACAGTGACTTGACACGTTACTGGAAAATATATATAAATTAACTAAGGTCGATAACGAAGGTAAGTGCAGTGAAACATAAAGCCGTCAAAGTCAGAATCTATCCAACACAAGAGCAGGTTCAAATATTAGCTCAGCATTTTGGATGTGCTCGCTGGTGGTGGAATTATGCACTGAATCAGTGCATAGAGACTTATAAAGAAACTGGCAAAGGGCTAAAGCAATCTGCACTTAATTCTATGTTGCCGAAACTTAAGAAACAAAAAGAGACTGAATGGCTAAAAGATTGTTACTCTCAGGTCTTACAATCTGTGAGTCTCAATCTTAGTCGTGCTTACCAAAATTTCTTTGAAGGTAGAGCTGAATACCCTAGATTCAAATCGTACCATCACCGTCAATCAATCCAGTATCCCCAAAACGTAAAACAGGTGGGTGATTGTCTTAAATTCCCTGGAAAACTGGGAATCGTAAAGGCGATAATTCATCGCCCACTGGACGGAGAGATCAAGACTGTAACAGTCAGCAAAACTCCTTCTGGAAAGTACTATGCTTCTGTCCTGATGGAGTATGAAGGCGCTAGTGTGGAATCCTGCACCAGTGGGAAGGTAATCGGTATTGATTTAGGCATCAAAGATTTTGCTATTTCTTATGACGGCGAAAAGACCTCTAAATTCAGTAATCCTAAGCACCTGGCTAAGTCCGAAAAAAAGTTAGCAAAAAAACAGCGTATTGCTGCCCGAAAGAAAAAAGGAAGTAGTGGACGCAAAAAGGCTAGAAAAATTGTAGCTAAGGTATACGAGCGAATTGGAAATGTCCGCCAAGACTACCTACACAAGTTATCTAGAAAGATAGTTGATCAGAATCAAGTAGTGGTAGTCGAAAACCTAAACGTCAAGGGCATGGTTCGTAACCATAAATTAGCTAAAGCAATATCTGATCTGGGTTGGGGAACCTTTGTTAATTTTCTTTCTTATAAGTGCGAAAAAGAGGGAAAAGTATTGGTTGAAATAGATCGATGGTTTCCTAGCTCCAAAACCTGTTCTAATTGTCATTACCGAATTAAAGAGTTGCCACTGGATGTTAGAACCTGGACTTGTCCAAGCTGTGGAACTTCCCACGACAGGGATGGTAATGCGGCAAAGAATATTAGAGCAGAAGGAATCAGAATGCTATCCTCCTCTGGGACGGGGGAGGTTAACGCCAATGGAGAAGAAGTAAGACCAAGACGTGGACGCCCGTCCAAGTTAAGGCATTCTTCCGTGAAGTTGGAAGCCACGACCTCTACAAAGTAGGTCGTGGTAGTTCACGTACTGATAATCCCCCAACAAGGAACTTCACCTGTATACTTTGCCAAAATCTTTCTGATTCCCCGGTCGCTATACTTACGTTTCCAAAACGACTCAAACAGGTAGGTAGTTTCCTGAAGTTGTTAGAGAAGAAGCCGAGAAAACTTCCGTTGTCAAAGGGTTTCAGTGACATTGGCACTTCGTGACAACTTCTCTAGCATTACGCCATGATAGGCGGGGTGAGGAGGTTAAGCGTAGGGCGGTGCAGAAGTTGGGGTTTTAGGAGGGGTGAAACTCAACTTTGATCTAACAGTCTGCTTAAATTACGTGAAATAGTTTGGGTGTTGGGATGATTCTCTCCTAACTGCTGGACAGCAATCTCTAGTGCTTGCTGGTAGAGGGGTTCGGCCTCTGAGTACCGACCCTGGTCTTTGTACAGTCCTGCCAGGTTGTTGAGGCTGGTAGCGACATCCGGGTGGTTTTCTCCCAGCAGCTGTTTCCAAAGGTCTAGTGCTTGTTGGTAGAGGGGTTCGGCCTCTGAGTACCGACCCTGGTTATCGTACAGTAAAGCCAGGTTGTTGAGGCTGGCTGCTACATGTGGGTGGTTTTCTCCCAGCAGCTGTTTCCTCAGTTTTAGTGCTTGTTGGTAGAGGGGTTCGGCCTCTGAGTACCGACCCTGGTCTTTGTACAGTCCTGCCAGGTTGTTGAGGCTGGTAGCGACATCCGGGTGGTTTTCTCCCAGCAGCTGTTTCCAAAGGTCTAGTGCTTGTT
>NZ_JAAHHX010000820.1:0-1288 GCF_010672065.1 Moorena sp. SIO4A1
TTAAAGTATATGGCATTAAACGATTTACTGACGAATTTAAATACTGTGTTGATCAAATTATTAGGATTTGCAATGAACAAAAATCTGAAAAACTAAGAGATATTGTCTTTGAAAACAACAAAACTAACTCTTGTCAATCTGTTTTTGCTATTCTGATGATTGCTTTACACGAATTAATTGTTAAAGAAAGCAAAGAGATAACTGATTATTCAGGTATCAGGAAAGCAATTTCTAACCTGGCTACAAGAATAGGCACAACCCGGAGGGCTAGGAAAGCTGAAGAGCGGCGTAAGAATGTCAATCAAGTTAAGGGATTAATTGGAGGCTTTTTTATTGAAAAAGAAAATAAAACACAGATTTATGATAATCCTTCAATAATTGAGATTGAGTCTATGTTGACTAGATCAGAGATTGAGCTACCTAACTATGAACTAAAGCAGGGACTTCTTTCACTTTCTCATCAGCGAACTGTTGATAACAAGCTTATTGACAAGGTGATCAAAACAATCTGTGCGATCGCGAATAATGGTCCAGACAAAACTGGAAAGGTAATTATTGGGGTGACTGATAAAAAGGCCGATGCCGATCGAATTAAAGAACTAGATAATATAGATTGTATAGAGATTGGAAAGCGGTTTGTTGCTGGAGTCAATCGAGAAGCTAAAGTCCTAGGTATATCAGAAGAAGACTACTTTTCAAAATGGAAAAATGCAATAAAAAATTCGGATTTATCTCCATCACTTAGGGATTCAGTGCTATCAAATCTGGATTTCAATTCATTCTATGGCTTAGGTGTTATTCTTATTAAGATTTTGCCGCAGAAGGAACTCTCATATGTTGGAGAAGAAGTATACTGGCGTAATGGTGATGGGACTGAACTAGCAAACAATGCCAAACAGATTGCTATGTTGGCGAAGCGCTTTTAAGACTTATATAGCTTTAGGGGCGACATGGGCTCTAAAAAGCTTACTATATTTTGAGGCTAATCAGCTATGATTTGATACAGTCGAGAACTTATTTGTGTCCTAAGTCACAAATTTTCTCGACGATCTCCTACCCAAGATTCCACATCATCCTCCGACCAAGGAAATGGAGGATTGTTGCTATAATCAATAAAATAGTCGTAGCCTAACTGGTCATAAAGCTGATCCACTAATGTCTGTAATTCTACCATTGGTTCGGTATCCCCAGGAAGCAGGGGAAGCTGAAAAGAGGGAATGCGTTCGCCTTTGGCGTGGCCTACGGCCAATCGCATAAATTAAAAAGGTACAAGTCAGCCGTGGGACGG
>NZ_JAAHHX010000821.1:0-1287 GCF_010672065.1 Moorena sp. SIO4A1
TCCTCAAGGTCTTGCAGGAAGCGATTAAAGAAATTGCCCGCCGTCACACTCCCCTCCACACCACTTTGGAAAAAGTAGATGGTTCTGTGGTACAGGTGGTACGCCCAGAAATGGAGCCAGCTTTTGAAATAGTAGACTGCCCCAACATACCAGAAAACGAAGAGTCCCAGGTAATCCGGAACTATCTCGAAGAATGTTCCCTGCGTCAGTTCGACTTAGTCAACGGTCCGATGCTGCGGGTTAATATCCTGCGTTTGAGCGAAACCTCCCATATTCTCATGCCCTGCATCAACCACGCGACCACTGATGCTTCGTCTTGGGGCTTATTCATCCATGAATTAAACGCTCTCTACTCGGCCTTTGCTTCTGGACAGCCCTCACCCTTGCCACCACTGGCCATGACATTTACCGACTATGCCCAGTGGTATCAGCAATGGCTGCAGGCAGGGACCTTGGACAAGTGCCTCAACTACTGGCGAAAAACCCTGGCGGGAGCGGAACTTTTGGAGTTACCGACCGATCGGCCCCTTCCAGCCAACCCCACATTTCGCCAAGGCTCCGAACCGTTAAAGATTAGTCCCGACTTGAAGAGTAGCTTGGAAAACATCAGTAAGAAAGCCGGGGTAGTTTTATACGTTACTTTATTGTCAGCCTACGGAGTAGTTCTTGGCAGTGTTGCTAACCAAGAAGACTTTGCCATTGATTCCATCTTCGTCAATCGCCTGAGGAAAGAAGCTCAATCCTTAATTGGCCCTTTTGGCAATATCCTACCCCTGCGTTTGGATTTAAAAGGCGATCCTACTTTTGCCGAATTACTTGATCGCATACAGCAAACTGTCCGTAATGGTTACGCCCACAATAGTTTGCCTTTTCTTCAACTCGTGGATATCTGGAAAGCCCAAGGCAAGCAATTCAAATATCCTACTTCCGTAGGTTTCAATGTGATTAATGCAACCAACTCCGAACAACTGGAACTACCTGAAATGGAAGTCTCATTTATCGGGATGAAAAAGAAAGCTGTAGTCAGAAACCTACATTTGCGGATGTTGGCTAAAGACGGAGGTTATAGCGCTGACTTCAGGTACATTACCGATATCTTGGACGGCACGACAGTTGCTCGTATAGCCAGAAAATACCACTTTCTTCTGGAAACTGTAGTAAAGGAGCCCCAAAAGCCCCTTTCTCAATTACGAGTAATGCTTGATCGAGTGGAGTAACTAGATTCCCTCCGATTTTGAACCCCCTTGAAAAAGTCCTCTGAAAACTAGGGGACTAACTCCTACATAT
>NZ_JAAHHX010000822.1:0-1287 GCF_010672065.1 Moorena sp. SIO4A1
GTGTCGAAGCCTGTGCCACGGTACTGATTGGTGCTTTTGAATAAGTTATGGAGCGCGGTCTTGAGGGAAATCCCCAAGACCGCGCTCCATTTAGAAAACAGGTCAGCATTGGTTTAATCTGAGTTAAGCTGACCACTGACTGCTGACTGCTGAATGCTTACAAAGATGCAGATATTGGCATCTGTGCAGCTCAACCATTAGCTGTTATGATCGGAAATCAACCCAGAAAATCAGAGGGGAGGGAAAGTTGACAGAATTTCTAGATTTTCTGAAGCATAAGTATGCTTATGTTGCCATTGGTGAATTCAAGCCAGGCAAATTTCAAGAAGCTCAGGATCTTTACGAGAAAGCTGTATCTACCTATATCCAAGGGTTCAAAGGCGCTTACCTACTGCAAGAACCTGGAACCGATAGAGGGATTGCTGTGATCTTTTGGGAAAGTATAGCGGACATGGAAGATAATCAAAGTGAAGCCTATGAAGCAATCTTAAACCAAATGTCTCACTTGTTTACCAAAGCTCCCACCACATCTTTTTACGAAGTTTGCAGTGAAATCCAGCCTCCCAATTAGCTGGAGAATTAAGAATTTAGAATTTAGAATTTAGAATTTAGAATTTAGAATTTAGAATGGAGAATTAAAAATTAAGAATTTAGAATTTAGAATGGAGAATTAAAAATTAAGAATTAAGAATTCGGCATTGCTCAATCTTTCCATTAATATCAGTGCGGTGGACATCCTGCCCGCCCGAGGGAGGATACGGGCAAGATGCCCGTTCCACCAAGATGCCCGTTCCACCAAGATGCCCGTTCCACCAAGATGCCCGTTCCACCAAGATGCCCGTTCCACCAAGATGCCCGTTCCACCAAGATGCCCGTTCCACCAAGATGCCCATTCCACCAAGATGCCCATTCCACCAAGATGCCCATTCCACCCACCGGGTCAAACAGCTTTAATGAGATGCACTCTACCCGCTCAGCCATAGGATGATTAGTCAACTGGATTTGATCTAACCTCGACCAATGGCAAGCCCAGTTAAATTCCTTTGTTAAATATTTTTTCGTTACGTTGTGGGTGTATTCCGGACAATCTAAGCTCTTGATTGCTATTGCTGCTAAATCGGCTATTTTTCAAATGATTAACCAGACTTGATATATAGCGCTACGCGCAAGTTAGAAGTCAGAAGTCAGAAGTCAGAAGTAAGCTAGGACTAGGTTTCGGAGTTTACAAATGTCCTAATCTTAATGGGTAGTGCTATAATTCTCTTTTCGCCGATATTAAGTTCCCCG
>NZ_JAAHHX010000823.1:0-1287 GCF_010672065.1 Moorena sp. SIO4A1
TGTCCGCCTCCCTGGAGACTCCCGCTATAATCTTTGTTTGATTTAGCGGTGAGACGTGCCATATAAACACCTGGGGTTTCCCCAGGTGACAGGCACTCAGGAAAGGGAGGGCAGGGTGTTAATTTGATACGCATATCCGTCCTTTTTGTGAATTGGTGTACAGTACTTGTAGCTAATTCCTTGAATCAATCCGTTGGCAGTTGAAATGTTGAATGAACCAGTCTTACGAGTAGCAACACGTCCAACGTAAGTTCCGATCTTCTTACCTTTAGTGACAACTGCTTTGACAATATCTCCGGTCTGAAAACCCTTGTGTATCTTGGTTCTTGAACAGTACCGCTTCGGAAAACCAAATTTATCTGTTCGACAGATTTGACGAGTTCCATGGCCTTTTGCCACAATCGATAGGATTTGATAATCCTCAACAAAAATGCTTTGAACATCCCCGACGCAAGCGGCATCAAGCCAATGAGTTTTAGGTAGGCTAAACTGACGTCGATTGTACTTAGTTTGACCTCCCGAGCCCGTTTTTACCGGCAATCCGGTCAATTTGAGTTCGTTGTACAGCTTCCAGCGAGTTGAGTTAACCGCAGCGGCATCAGCTAACGATCGTTTGGCCTGAGACAGGATTCGTTTCAAAATATCAGGCTTTCCTGATAAAAATTGTTCAATCTCCTGGTTTCCTTTGGTCTGGTTACAATCGTGACAGGCTATTGCCAGGTTGTTAACTCTGTCGGAACCCCCTAAAGATTTTGGTTTGATATGTTCAATTTCCAACCGGACATCTGTTGCGCCACAGTAAGCGCATTTACGGTTCCATTTTTCAAGCAAGTATTCTCGAATTTCGTAGCCGCATAAAGTGCCTTGTTGATACTCAGTACCGGAAATTTCTGGGTTTTCCATCTTCTGAGTGTCAAACCGTACCAACTCCTGAAAAATACCCGCTATGGGACAAAGCCGAATCAGTTTTTTAACCCAAGTCAGGATGTTATGAACTCTAGACATTAAGCTAGGAGCTAACCATCCGGAGGGACGTTTCCGATTAAGAAAACGAGGTTTTCTATAACGAGTTTTACGGTTACGGCGAGAACGTCTTAATTGCCGTCTTGAGGTTAAAGCGTCTCGGATTTGGAATCCACGATGGGTTATTTCAGCACTCCAAATAACAGTGTCGTTTTGCAGAATTGCTAAACCTGTTGTTTTTGCCCCTGGGTCAATTTTTAACTGGTGATTATGAGTAGTACAGTTTTCTACCTCCAAATCTGACAGGATGATGGTAAATGGATA
>NZ_JAAHHX010000824.1:0-1285 GCF_010672065.1 Moorena sp. SIO4A1
CAGGCGATCGCTGCGATCTTTTTTTCTCTATTACTTGCTTGGGGAGGATTATTAATCAAGTAATAAGTAATACTAAATCCTGTCCCATACCCCCCTTATTAAAACAGCTATAGATTCATCGAAGAATAAAAGGATTTGGTTGATTTTTTGTAAAGGGGGTATGGCAAGCGGATTTGGTATTAGTCATTGGCCTGATATCAAGTTCCCTATTCCCTTAACTATCAATTATTATCTGAAGTATTGTTCATTTGAACATTCTTGTGACTAGTACCATTGTGACTAGTACCATTGTGACTAGTACCATTGTGACTAGTACCATGAGATTGTCTGGCCATCCACTGAGTCAATTCCTGAGATAGCTGAGTTAGGGACTCAATTAACTGGTGTGAAACGTCTACAGGAAAATTACCAGAACGGACGTGCAAATCTAGCTTAGGAAAGGGAATATCAACATGGTAATGACGTAGTATTTCTTCAATCAGAAAGTAAAGCTCACTCTTGATTTGGAACTGCTTGGGAGGGTCTTTAATCCAAACCAACAACTCAAACTTGAGGGCATTTTCCCCAAATCCAATAAAAAATACATTAGGGGCTGGTTGATCTAAGATTTCTGGATGTTGAGAAGCTGCTTCAATCAGAGCACTACGGACTTTAATTGGATCTGAACCATAGGCCACCCCTACGGGTAATTTTAACCGGGATACTGGATTATTGTGAGTCCAGTTGACCACTTCAGCTTCCAGAAAGCGAGAATTGGGGATAATGATTGAGACTTGATCCAAAGTCAGGATTTCTGTACTGCGAATACCGATATTTTCTACTGTTCCCATCAGTTCCCCAACATTCACAAAGTCCCCGACTTGAATCGGACGCTCAAAAATGAGTACCAAACCGCTGACAAATTCCTTAGCAATTCCCTGGATTCCCAAGCCAATCCCCACACCCAAGACTCCGAAAAATACGGCTAGAGAACTAAAGTCGATTCCCCACAACTGCAATAGGACAATAACACCGATAAAGAGTATGGAATAATGGGTAATCAGAGCAATAGTTTCCTGGGCAGGGCGGCTGAGATTGGTGAGGCGAAGAATCCGCGATCGCAAAACTTTTTTTACTGCCTTGGCTAGGAGTATCAGAGCAGCAAATAACCCAATCAAGCTTAATAATCCTAAGACAGAATAGGGTTTATCTCCCACCCAAATGATTTCCCACGTCAAGCTTTGAACAAATGTGTCGTTAAGTTGGCGGCTCAACTGGCGAGTTTGGGGAAATAGGTTACTAGTAT
>NZ_JAAHHX010000825.1:0-1285 GCF_010672065.1 Moorena sp. SIO4A1
TATACCCGTGAGGAAGCAGCATATCCTGCATCTTGGTTAAGGGAACACAAGTTTTGGCCTGTGGCAGGGCGCATAGATAATGCCTTTGGGGATAGGAATTTGGTTTGTTCTTGTGAGGGAATGGAGGCGTATATCTAACTCCAAAGTCAATCCTCGAGTGTGGGGAGATGGGGAGATAGGGAGATGGGGAGATTTTTATTTGATATAACTCCCTTATTAACGGGGGTTAGGGTGATTCCGACTCCCTCGGTGCGCTTACAGTCGTCGAATTAAATTCGCCACGGGTCGCACCGCTCCCGACTCCCGACTCCCAACTCCCGACTCCCGATTCCCGATTCCCGACTCCCTACTCCCTACTGAGTATTAACGTGGTGAACCAAACACCTGCACCCAGTAGTGGCGATAGGGACTAGAAGGATCGCTGACATAGCCAAAGCCAATTTCTTGATACTGAGGCTTGAGTATATTACGGCGATGACCAGTGCTTCCCATCCATTGCCTAATGGTTTGAGCAGGAGTCGGGTTACCTGCGGCAATGTTTTCACCAACATAGGAATATAGATATCCTGCTGCTTTAGCGCGATCGCTTATTTTAGAACCATCCGAACCAGTATGACTGAAAAAACCATTGCGCACCATATCTTCAGCGTGTAGCTGTGCGGCTTGACTTAGCTCAGCAGAAAGCTGTAATGGTGGCAAGCCAGCTTTTCGCCGTTCAGCATTGGTTAGTCCAAGCAACTCAGTATTGAATTTAGCTAAGGATGAGCTACTGGTTAGCACAGTTATCTGCTCCTGAGAACCTCTCTGGAGGGTGTTATTGGAATAAGTGTTAGCCACAACTGAGCTAGACTGAAGCGCTATTTCAGATAATCCGAGCAAAGTAAGCGGAGCAATTGCCAAAAAATGGATTCTATGCATAAATTACCTCATGGGTCAATATCTGCAACAGATCTGATGGCACCCGGTAGCCATTAAAATGGCGCTAGATAGATAGAGCAATCCTATTCAACTTTTGAAGGGGATTGCTATGTATATTGACTAACCGTCCCCTGAAAAGGTTCCCTAATTCTTTTATGGGAAATTACCAGGGGAGGTTTTTTTGCCTTCGCTTAGCGTGGCCGTTCGCGTAGCGTGGCCTAAAGGCCAAAAGGGCATCGCATTTTCATTTCTTATTCAGCTATCAGCTATCAGCTATCAGTTATCAGTTATCAGCTTATGGGCTACGGGGACACTACTTAAGATGCTTTTGAATAAGCGATGCAGTGGCCTCACGGGGGTTTCCCCC
>NZ_JAAHHX010000826.1:0-1284 GCF_010672065.1 Moorena sp. SIO4A1
CCCATCAAATACGATAACCGGGCGCTTTGGGCTATGGAGGTGATTGAGAAAAGGGCTATTCATAGATTCAGTTGCTATTTATTGACTTCAGTGGTGTGTTAACCGTTGACAGTTTACGGAATTTAGTTGATTTATGTTGGCTCTTATAATTACTTTATCAAAAATCGCCAAAATTATTTTATTTTATTTTTGGTATAATTTAAAGATTAGACAAAAATAGGTTTTAACGAGACTATAAGTGGCATTTTGTTGACAGTTTAAGGTTTAATGTTGAAGGTGAAAATTTAATTTCAATAAAGGTGAAAAGCAACAGTCATACCAAAACGAGTTTAGACAATTTATTATTATTTTAATACTGGCGTTAATTAACTAGTTTCGTAAATCCATTAAAGCAGATTTATAGCGTTGATCATACTTATAGTTAACAGATGCAGCACTAATAACTCACTTTACGTCGGCACGGATCTCTTGGAAAAGCCCAAGGGATCGTCGCTCCCTAAAGTGCAGCAAAAGTTAGGCAGTGCAGTTACTAAGAACTTGGCTATACTTTGGGTAGCCGATTGTACTCAATTCGATAACAATCTCCTCTAAAAAAGTGTATAATATAGAGTAAGTTATGTGATGGGAGAGACAATGCAAGTTAAAGACCTCACAATTGAAGAGTTTAAGGTTCTCATCCAAGAAACAGTGACTGAAACTCTAGAAGCACTGTTGAGCGATCCTGATAAAAATAAACAACTAAGACCTGAGGTTGTGCAAGAGTTGATTGATTCGCTTCACCGCACTCAGCTTGGAGAGCCTGGTATTCCTGCAGAGGAAGTAGCTGAGAAACTTGGTTTAAACTGGTAATGACTAGTTCTTGGAACCCTCGAACGAACTAGTTTTTTTCATCCTCAAGCTGCTTTTGCCCAGTGGGTTGCTATGGCCTGCAAATTAATATTGGTCGGGCAATTACGACTATTTCATGATTCCCCTCCGGAAGAAAGTGTTGGAAGTGTTGGAAGTGTCGGAAGTGTGGGGAGATTTTGAGTGGTAATGGGGTATCGAACGATGGGATCGCCTCAAGCAAGAAATGCGTTCGCGTAGCGTGACCTATGGTCAATCGCGTAACGTGGCCTAGGCCAATCGCATTCATCCCATCCTTAGATCCCCTCAACTTTTTCTTGTTGCCTTGTTTACTCAAGTAAAAATGCTATCGCTATTTTAGCTTCCTGTCTTTTGTTGTCATAAAAGATAGGAAGCTAATTTTTTGATTACCAATAATAACTCGAATTAAGTAAGCCA
>NZ_JAAHHX010000827.1:0-1280 GCF_010672065.1 Moorena sp. SIO4A1
CGGAGGCATAGCAGTTTTTACGTTGGTTTGTATGGTCAAACCTGGATGAATTTTAAGGATGTTTGTCTAAAATTAGTAACCGAATTAATGAAATTAAATCCTAATAAACGAAAGTATTATCAACGCGAAGGGCTAGGTCGCTTATAGAATCTGCGTTTTAGCTCATTTCGTCACCCCCTCAGTATAAAACTAGGCTTGATTGTAAATACGATTCAGTATTTTATCCAATAATTCTTTATTTTTATAATGATTATTGTTTTTTGATTCTTCCACACTACTCCTGGCTTCAGCTATTAATTTATAATAGCTAGTCCGGGATTTAAAAACTACATTATATTCCTCAATCAAATAACCCTCTAATTTATCAAAATTACATTTATATTGTTTTTTAATCCAAGTGATAACTTCTTGCTTTTGTTTTTTAGTTAAATAGCCTTTACCCCCTTTATAAGATAATTTTAATCCTTCTACACCCGCTGCATGAAAAATTTTTCTCCACTTACTAATGAAGCTCTTTGATACATTTAAGAATTCGGATATTGCTTGATATTCCAAGCCTTGTATGGCAAATTTTACAGCTAGCGCTCTTTTTAATTCTCTTGAATCTGGATTACTCTTAATCCACTTATCCAACTCTCGGTTTTCTTTATTTGACATAGAGTTTTGCTCCCCTATTTTTGAAAAAAATTAGTATATTTTATGATTCTTAACTCAACGTAGTAATAATTTTAGTGAAATTAGTAATTATAATGATGAACAAATTTAAATTTGATTACCACCAATACCTACTCCCTAAAAGCCAGGGCTAAAGTCCCTAAATCAATTGAGTAGTGCTATATAGTAATGGTAATACCTATCAGTATTTTTGTTTAGCGTAAATGTTTTTTAAGTGCTTTTTAACCGTATTGATGCTGATAAATAGCTGCTGGGCAATTTCTCGGTAAGTAAAGTTCGCTTTTTTAAGTGACCATATTTGCTCTTCCCGGGGAGTTAACCCATATTTGAGCGCATCAGTGCTAGCGGAATTTTGATAAGATTGATTTTGATCTTCTAGGGTTACTAAGAGGTAAGGATCTGGGGATAACTCTAACGTTAACCATCTAACCCTAACCCGAAAGTTAACTGACTTATCCACTTTAATTTCAGCTTCGAGAATTAGTTTGCGATCGCAAAACCACTCACGACTATCAATTAATGATTCGCAAACTCGCCAAATTTGGTCAGGGATAGAATTTATCTGTGACCTACCTTGAGTGATTTGAGAACACATTCGACGTCCA
>NZ_JAAHHX010000828.1:0-1278 GCF_010672065.1 Moorena sp. SIO4A1
ACCTGCAACAATTAAAAGTGTGCCCTCTGGATTTACCCTCAAACCCGATGCAACTGTAATCAAAACTCTGGACAATAAACAGGAAAAGTTGGCTCGTTCTCTTGGCCATGGTCATCGATTGTTCTGTGGCGTAGTGGGGTCAGGCAAAACTATAATCTTACTTAGTCGCGCCAAGTATCTCGCTGGGGAAAACTTCAACAAAAGAGTCCTGATTCTGTGCTTCCACAAAACATTAGCAGCCTACTTGCGATCGCTTATCGAAGAAGAAAACAATCCCCTATATCAAGAACGGATTCGAGTTATACACTTCCACGCTTGGGCTAAATCCATCATGGGCCGATTACCCAATTTCAAAGATTACAACTCAGAAGAAGAATATAACGAGGTGTTAGCTGATCTCCTTGTGGAAGCCCTATCTGATATTCCCACAGAAGAAAAATGGGATGCTGTACTTGTTGATGAAGCTCACACCTTCTATCCCAATTGGTTTAGGTGTTGCAAAGAGGCACTCAAAGACCCAGATAATGGTGACTTGCTTATCGTTTCGGATAAAAGTCAAAGTATCTACAAACGCCAAAAGTTCACCTGGAAGTCAGTCGGAATCAAGGCAAAGGGCAGAGTTAAGAAACTCAAGGACAACTATCGAAGCACCAAAGAAATCTTATCCGCCGCTTGGGATTTAGTTAAGTCATTCTCGATTAAAGAAGATGGAGAAGAAACCTTTCCCGTTGTTAAACCCTCTGCTGAACTCCGCCAGGGCAAACGTCCAACTCTGTATCTGTGTGAGAGTCGAATGGCAGAAGTTGAAAATGCGATCGCACAAATTCAGCAACTCACCAGTCAAGGTTACCAACCCCAAGACATCGCTATCATCTATCGGTATTTGACAGACTACGAAAAGGAACCGTTTAGCTTTCTGACTCAACAGTTAGAATCGGGCTTGGGCTACTATTGGGTCTGTAAAGACAATAAAAACAAGGAGAATTACAGCATCCATCATCCAGGAGTAAGACTGATTACCGCCAAGTCTTCCCTCGGTCTGGAGTTCAAAGCCGTGATTCTTCTGTGGGTGCAGCAGTTTGGCGTGAAAGATGAAGCCGAGGCTAGACGGGAACTTTACGTTTCAATGACTCGCGCTCAAGATATCCTGCATTTGTTTGGGTCGGGTCAGTTTAAGTTATTGAAAGGCTTGCAAGAATGCGATCACTTAGATATTGTAAGCTGAGATTTTCCTAGAACAAATTATCCTAATGGCTGACCCCACCATTTCCATACTCT
>NZ_JAAHHX010000829.1:0-1277 GCF_010672065.1 Moorena sp. SIO4A1
ATCGGGAATCGGGAATCGGTAGAACTGGCATCTTGCCAGTATCCTGCCTTGGGAATCGGTAGAACTGGCATCTTGCCAGTATCCTGCCTTGGGAATCGGTGGAACTGGCATCTTGCCAGTATCCTGCCTTGGGAACAAGAAAAGTTGCACCTGGCTGATAAGAAACGATCAGCCAGAGTTCAATGCAACTATCAACTCACAAACTACAATAATAACAAAAAGTAAGCATTCAGCCGTCAGCTATCAGCTATCAGCAATCAGCGATTAGCGCTACGCGCTACTTGAGATGCTACTTGAGGTGCTAATGCGCTACAGATGGTGCTACAGATGGTGCTATCAGCTTATGGGCGTCACAGCGTCGTTCGCACAGCGTGGCCAAACGCGCCCCGCGTGGCCTTTTGGCCAAGGCCAAAGCCTGTGCCACGCTAATTGAGGTGCTTTTGAATAAAATAAGCTCACGGCTGACAACTGACCACTGAGAGCTGACGGCTGACGGCTGATAGCTGAATGCTTACAACAAAAACTCAGATAAATGCTGATCTATTTTAGATCTAGGTAAGCTGTTTGACCTAGTGGTGCGTTACGGGCAACAACCTAACCCTGGCTACGAGGCGGAAAATGAGGGCTCCCCTAAAGCACCACTAGCAACTGATTTGTTTACTAGCAGATAGGGTGCTAAGGTGCTCGGGTGCTGGAAAAGATTTGTATTAAGCCTAATTATCCTCAGATGATCTAATTATGGGCTGGGCGTTATTTGATATCATGTAAGTATTCAGCCAGAAATGATATAGCACTACCCATTCAGATGTTTAACATTTCTAAACTCCGAAACTTAGTCCTAGCTTACTTTTGACTTCTGACTTCTAACTTCTGACTTGCCTGTAGCGCTATATCACTTGCTGCCAAGCATAGGTTCACGAGCGCACAGGATCCGGGCGCAAGGGAAGCGCCCGTAGCATTGATTGGTTTGACCATTATGATCACAAGTGCTATGGTTTATTCCACTACTCGAATCAATCCACGGTTCACACCGTCATGAATCTCTTGGACTAGGATTTGCTCTTCTAGTGAAAGTGATGCCTTGGCTAGTAAAGCTGACATAAAGAGCTGTTGGTCAATGCGGGTAATTTGCCGCATATTAATAATACGCTTAGCTATGTGCTGCACTGGGAATTTGGGGAAGATCACTTGAGAGGGTTTCATGGGCTCCACATAATCTCTGTAATTTTAACTATCGGCAATTTTGAAGAGATATTCTGTGAGAGAGAGTCCTAGCT
>NZ_JAAHHX010000083.1:0-10535 GCF_010672065.1 Moorena sp. SIO4A1
CTGATGAACTGATTATGTCAGTGATCAAGGTCTTGGAAGGGGAAGAGGAATTGGAGATCGTGCGCCATCTGCTGCGTCTATCCCGCTGCATCAGCCGTCAGGAGGAGGGGGTTCCCCTTGGTCCCCAAGTAGACGCAGCCCAAGCAGAGGTAATGAATATTGTCAACAATTTCTTCTACGAAAAGATGACAGCACTACCTGCAATTAAGGCTTATATTGACCAGCTCAAGAGTTGATAATTACTCTAGCCGCCTATCGTAGGGGAAACGCATCTTGTTGGATAAGCAGGGAGAGTTCTCCATAAACCCTGCCTTGTCTTGATGCAGTCGCTCATGGTTTTGGGTTTGGGTGCCAAACCTGTGTCGGCACCTTGAAAGCCCCGTGGCAATCGCCTTTAGCCGACTGCATCGCTTCGCTTGATTGTTGACAATGCACTTTCCATTGGGTTTGATGATTAGATTTGTCCCAAAGGTTTACTAGTACCAGATGGGCGACTCTTACCAGATGGGCTGTGCAACTGGGTTAGAAATATTCCCATCCTATCTGCATTGGTACAGAGATTGTAAATAAATTTGATCTCTTACTTGCAACCATTCATAAATATGATATCTTTCTAGATACTCTTCCTGAAAAAGCAGCCAAGAATTTAGCCTTTGACACTGCTTTTAACTTATTGTCTTGCATTGCGAGCCTAGTAAAATCAAGGCCCAAGCTCTTTAGCAAGGCCACAAATTTTTAGGTTTTTTTAACCTTTGTGATCCTTGATCATCAATTATATATATTCAGGATATCCCACATGAGTACAACACCAGGTCAAACCGCAGATGCACGGAACCGCGTCATTGAATCCGCGAACCGATTGGGGGTTCAAATCAATAGACCTCTTGCAAAAGTATTTTTATGATAGTGTTTACGTCAATTCTTGTCCACTGTTCCCTGTTCCCTGTTCCCTGTTCCCGACTTCTGCCGCGAAGTCTAATGAACAAGAATTGGAACGATGGATGAATTCCATTACCGAAACCACAGAGGGCAGCGATATTGTCGTCGATGAAAAGACAGGGGTTTTCGGTCACAAAGTCAGCATGTTGGATTTTGACCCGAAAGACCTGGGACGTTTTCGCACCATCGGTAAAATTGTCGAATTTGACTATGTTCCTGGTGTCGTAGAAACTGCTTTGGCCCTCTCTGGTTCAGCGGGCTTAAATCAAGGTTTGAGCATGAATCAACTCATAACCAGCAACTTTCAACTTCCGATTATGGACACGGGCGTTATTGGTTCGGAAGTTAGGTTGTGAGGAATCCCATAACACTTTGGGGAGATTGTAGCGATCGCATATTTGATCAGTCAGCTCCCGCGTCGTGAGTTTGAGGTCGTTAACTAGGTTGTAGATACCTTGGCAGCGGTTTCGTCGGGCAAATTCCACGGCCTGAACAATGTCGTCTCGGTGAATCCAATTGATAAAGTTATCGCCACTGCCAGGAAGCGTCGTGCCTGCCAGTCGCTCAAACCGCTTGCTTAACTCACGACCGGGACCATAAATCCCACCAAGGCGCAGGATACAGACATTGCGCTCTTCACTGCTTGCCCCTAATAAAATATGTTCCGTCAAAGACAAAACCCGACCATGTTCGTTGGCTGGAACGATGGGAGAATTTTCATCTACCCATGCCCCCTCTTGGTTACCGTAGACGGCGCAACTACTTAGGTAAATTACCTGCTTCACATTGGGATTATCTGCTAAAGCTGCTACCAAATTGCTAGCGGTGGGGATGTAGGTGGCTTCGTAGAAGTTGGCATCAACTTGCCTATTACTGATCGGGGCAATACTCAGGACGATAGTGTCTTGATCAATAAGTGCCGACTGCATCCCTTGGGTATCATCCCCTTTCATCACCACCACCTGTGAAGCGACTTCCTTCAGCTTTGCTACCCGTTCTTGGGTAGTAGTGGTAGCTGTAACCTGGTGACCCTGCTGGTGATGCCAGAAATTTGCTAGAGCTGTGCCAACATAACCGCAACCAATAATGGTAATATTCATAAGGTATAATCTTTAGGGACATCCGTAACAATTTCAATAAAGCGAGTCTGAACCCCTCGCTAAATAGATCCGTTGGAGGAATATGCTTGACTTCAACAGTTGAGCTGTTGGTTCCGGATTAAGTAACGTCAGATCAACCTGTCTAGGACTTTCTAATAGAATTCCCAGAGGTTATGATCACGTAACAGTTTTGGCTGAATCCTGAACAGCTTTTGATTTCCCGATAGATATTGCTGTTTTATTATATCAATTTTAGCCTAAATGTAAATATTTGTAAATGTAATGTAAAATACATACGTTGCTGTGCGAAAATGTCGTAAACTAACAGCGATTAGCCAAGGGTTGCACAGCATCAGCCCAAAATCCTCAACGTTTCAAGTCGAGGAGAGTTCAAATCAGCGACTTACCCCAATTATTTGGGATTATGTGAGAGGAATAGTGGTACAGTATTTGTGGTATTGCTACAGAGTTGAGATCGCTTAAACAGCTTAATCTGGATTCAGCAGCTTGATATCGAACTCTGTAACCTCAGCATATGCGCTACGCGCACGCTGCGCGAACAGCCGTGAGCTTTTGGCTCAGGCTACTTGAGGTGCCGTCAGCCGTTGGCCGTAGACCAAGCTAAGGGAACAGCCGTGAGCTAAAGCTCACGCTGCGCGAACAGCTTTTTTTATTCAAAAGCACCGATTGCGCTACGCCCACGCTGCTCTGTTGGCAACTTTTGTCCTGTACTGAGATTTACGCCTAGTCTTATAAAAGTAAAAGAAAAAGATCACCATGAAACCATATTTCTCTGGACTTTTAATCCTATCCACAGTAACCACAATGACTGGTTGCACGAACGTTGGTGGTACGCCAAGGGCACAGGCTGCGCCATGCGAAAATCCTGTCACAAAAAACGATGTTCTAGCTGCACAGGAAAGCTGGGGCAAAGCCATTGTCGCCATTGGCAAGGCAGAAAGCCCACAAGCAGAAGCACAAAGTACTCTTGACAGGCTTTATGCTTATGATCTTGGTACGGTTTTGTTCAAACCAACACTAGCCAGCGATGATCCGTTCAGAGGCACGGAGAAAGAGGCTTTGTCTTATTTTGTCGGTGGCAGCATCAGCGAAGATAAAGGTTTTGCTCTTGCGCCCTATAACAAAGTGCGCTTTGAGAATGAAGGAATTATTACCAACTGCGATACAGCCATGTCGATGGGTGAGTATTTTTTCACCAAAACAGACGGTAGCGAGATCAAGGTAGAATACTCTTTTGGTTATGTTCGCGATGAAAACGGTGATCTGAAAATCAATCTGCACCATTCATCTCTGCCGTATCAAGCAAAATAAGGGCGATTGACCGTAGGTCACGCTACGCGATCGCACATCTGTCAAAAGTTGAGCTAGGTCTGGCGCTAGACTGTCCACCCATTGCTGTTGCTGGCTCGACTCTTTTGGCGGTTGAATCTCTTCTGGTGGTTGGGTCATTTCGGGTGCTGCTTCTATCTGTGATGCTTCAGATAATGCGCTCGGCTCTACAGGGGGCTGATTTGCTTCTGGCTTGGGCGTTTCGGGTACTGCTTCCTTAGATTCTGCTTGAGCTGTAGGTGGTGTTTTTGATGCGTAAAATTCAGCTAGTGCCCTAGCTTGGCCTTGAGGTATGGCATCATTAAATATTTTGCTAAGAGACCTCCTGTGATGAACAACGGTGAGCCAAAAGCAATCATCAAAGTCACTCTCAAGCAATGCTTTGGCACCATAAGGAAGACAAGGATAACGATCAAATAGAGCGGTTCTGTGGTTGGATGAGGTACACAAGAAATGGCTTTCCCCTAGTAGGGCTGATCAAGATGTACCTCACAGTCGCCGGAACCGCTATAATTCTTTAGTCGCCGCCACCGCAGCCACCACAGCCGCCACCGCAGCCACTATCACCGCCACCGCAGCTACTGCCACCGCCACCGCAGCTACTGCCACCGCCACCGAAGCCACCGCCACCGAAGCCACCGCTATTACCAGAATGGCTGGGAGGATTAAATACCTTTAGCAAGTCTTCTAGACCATATTGGCTCAAAACTGTACTACCAAATAGAGCAAATGCCAGGGCTAGTTGAGAATTGTTTTGAGCATTTTGCAGCATCCGATGCTTAACTTTTAGGTTTGCTAATACAGTATCGCCATAACGACTACGGTTGACTGGTACAACCAGAAAGAACAAACCAATGATTGCTGTGATGACGCACAGTATGATCAAGAAACCGACTGGCTTATGTCGGGAAATGCCTACTATAATCTTGCTGATTCCTAAGAACAAGACAGCAAACAGAGGCAGTGCGGGATATTGCTGGGCTGATTGGGCTTGGTCTTTTGTAAGTAAGAGATTGAGATCGGTTAAGCGATCGCGTATTTGGTCTGTAACGGATGCAGCGGATGCTCTGATTTGAGTGATGCTCTCACCAATTTTGACAGCATTCTCAATTTTAAGTTCAAGGGGATTAGTTTTGTTACGCAAGGGATTGATTAATTCTAGCCTTCGGTCTTCGGGCACAGGTTGTAAATGTTGCTCCTGCACAAGGTTAACGATGGCTGTATCGATGGCTAGCTGTTGACCACCAACTAAATAAGCTGTCTCATAGGGATCAAGAGAGACGGATGTCCCATAGGGTGCGGAAGCTGGTTGTAGTAGATACCAACGTAAACGGTAGGCCAAGACCACCGCAGCACTTGCTAGCAATAGATAGAACCTGAGAAATAATGGTCCTGTAAAATTAAGTGGATTTGCGCTATTGACTAAGGCTAATGATTCACAACCTGTGATTGTTGCTGTCAAAACGAACAATAGGAAAACAATCGCGTATTGGTTGAGGTTGAAGTTGGGGAGTGAGTTTAAACTAACCTTAGGTAAGTGCCCCCTAAATCCCCCAATTCTGGGGGACTTTGACATCATTACCCCCCAAAATTGGGGGGCAGGGGGGCAAAACCAATTAACTTTAGGTAAAATCCAGTGCTGCTGAGGGTTTACCCGCACAAAATTGATATCCTGACTAACATGAATATCAGCAGGTGCCCAAATATCTAATGGTGGTGCTTCCCCAAAGAAATAGTGATAGCTGGCTAGGGTTTTACTGTACCAATCGTCGAATTTAGACTTTTCTCTGGCACCACCACGACTAGGCTGATGATGAAAGGGGGTTTGTAGAATGTTTGGGCAAAATTCACCCCAGTAAGAATGGGTATAGGTCAAGTGTAGATGCCACACTTGATCTACTGGGTCAGAAGGGGAGACGGGATGGCCAGCTACTACTGCTAGAAACGCAAATTTCTTGTATTCTTCAATTACCCGCTGAGTGTAGTTAAAACTCCAGCGATTTTCCCGAGCTAGTCGCTTGCTAAAGGGAAATTTAGCATCAGGGTCATCTAAAGAAAATGCCTGAAGGCGTTGATATAATTGGGTTTGTTGAAGGTTCATAATTGTTGGTATTTTCCTGTACAATGCTAGTTACCTGAATCTACCCATATATTTCTATTCAGCCCAAAAATAAGGTTTTATGAAAACGTGTTTTGATTTTGCGTTCGCGTAGCGTGGTCTACGCCCAGGTGGGGGAATGCGTCGCGATTTTGTTCAAATAAATGTGAAGATAGTTTAAATATTTCTGGATAATTTCAAAAATATGGTATAATCTATATACTATAAAGTATGCTAGTTGCCTGAATCCCATACCCCCATAACTTAAAGCGCTGCTTGACTCACAATTCTTAGGATTAAAATTCCTAGTAAATCCTGAGGGAGTAACAGCGCTAATCATCAACATGCAAATTTTCGTAAGTCAATCAGAGTCAAGGAGACTCCTGTAGCTTATTGGATCTGGCAATCTACCAAAATACGGCAATCAATAGAAATGAATAGAGTAGTTACTTTAACACTAGATGGTGACCTAGATAGTGGAATTCGAGTCACTTTGACATGGGGAACAACAGACAAGTCAGCTGAAGGAAAAATTATGAGTCGGTTGGCCCCAAACCCCGAAATTTATCAACTATACACCGATTGGCAGCAAGGATATCGTAATTTAGAGTATTTTTACCGAAACCCCCGCTTAACTCCCAAAGGACTGTACATCTCTTCGGTTAAATCCTGTGAGCAATTGGTTGACGAGTTAAGGAACAATATTAACCAATGGCTGAATTCTAGATCCGATGGCTTTGACCAGGTCAGAGATCAATTAACAACTGAGTTAAGCCGTCATCGTGATACTCGGGTATTGATTCAGACCGATAATCCTCAGCTTCAACGATTACCATGGCACCTCTGGGATGTATGGGAAAATAATCATGACTCCGTTGAATTTAGTTTAATTCCCTTGGAATACCAGCCACATCCAGAAACTAAACTGAGAAATCGGGTCAGACTATTAGCTATTCTTGGTAACAGTGAGGGAATTGATATCGAAACCGACCGCAACTATTGGCAGCAAGTCTCTAGCTTAGACTCATCCTCTTGCTTTCTAGTAGAACCGACACGAGAGGAGTTAGACCAAAAACTTTGGGAAAACGATGGTTGGGATATTCTGTTTTTTGCTGGTCATAGTTCTAGCGAATGTAATGATGAAACCGGTCGAATTTATATAAATAAGGAAGACAGTATTCTCATTAATGAGTTAATCCCAGCTCTCAAGCAAGCCATTAAAAACGGCTTGAAGCTAGCTATATTTAATAGCTGTGATGGTTTAGGTTTAGCCAATGCTCTAGCTAAATTACAAATGCCACAAGCCATTATTATGAAAGAGCCAGTGCCCGATGAAGTTGCCCAGACTTTCCTCAGGTTTTTTCTGGAAGAATTTTCTCAAGGAAAGTCTCTCCAGAAGGCAGTTAAAGTAGCACAAAAAAGACTGCATTATCTAGAGAATCGATTAGATAGAAAATTACCCTACGCTACTTGGTTACCAGTGATTTATCAGCATCCTAAAGCACAACCTTGGCGTTGGCCAGTGTCAGGATCATTAGTTAAACTTTTGATTAAATTAGCCTTAGGGACTGTTGCGATCGTTAGCATTTACGGAATTTACAAAATTGGCACAGAACCTAACAAGCTAGGAGACAAGATTAGTTCTGGGGAAGAGATACTGGATACAACCTCTGCTCCACGTTTCAAGCAACGGAGTGTGAAGTTACTAGCTAAGTGTCAGGAGCCATTCAGAAATTATTTAGGAATTTGGCGTCAAGAAACCAGGAAAAAAGTTCGGAATTGCTTTTGGACAAAAGCTCACTATAAAACAGCTGTTGAGTTACTTAAACAATCCTGGCAACAGAATGGAGCCGATCCGGAAACGTTAATTTACTTGAATAATGCGCTACTGGAAGCTGAAGGAAAAAACTATTATACAATAGCTGTTACAATTCCCATCATTGACACCCCGAATCAATCAGTAAAAGATGCCAATGCTGCTAAAGAAATTCTGCGAGGAATTGCCCAAGCTCAAACTGAAGTTAATTTGGGACTCTTTGAAGTCGATAACGAACTGATTCAGCAATTTCCAGGTAAAGATTTTCTAAACCGTAAAGGGATTAATAATAGGATTGGACTCAGAGTCGTAATTGCTGATGATGCCAATAGTGAAGAAGAGGCGAAAGCAAGAGCAAGCTTATTGGTGAAGCAATCGAGTATTCTAGGAGTCATCGGTCACTGGACTAGTGAAACAACTCTTGCCGCTGTAGATACTTATCAAAATGGGAAGCTGGTCTTGATTTCTGCCTATGCCATGACAACAGAATTCACAACTAACCCTCGAAATTTTTTCTTTCGGACTGTACCTACTACTGAAGACGAAACTGATAGTTTAGTTGAGCACCTACTTAAGATAGATCAACGCCAAGTGGCAGTTTTTTACACTCCTCAAAGCCCAGTTAATAGCTATGCATGGAATAAATTAAAACAAAAGTTTGAAACCAAGGGAGGAAGGATCATAAAAGTCCGAGAGTATAAGTTATCCAAAAGTAACTTCAACGCCAACAAAGCCCTAAAGGAAGTAAGCAAATATAAAGAAACAGCCTTGGTGTTATTCCCAGATGCTCAAATCACTGATGCTTTGGAGAATTCCATTGAGTTAATCAAAGCTAACAACGGTCGTAATTTGATAGTAGGGGGATGGAATCTCTATAGTCCCCAGACTCTAAGCATCGGAGATTCAAAGCTATTGGAGAAAGTAGTTTTATTTGTTCCCTGGCATCCCCGAAGCAGTCCTAACCAAAAATTTACTCAAGACACTAGGAAATTGTGGCATGGACCAGTCAATCCGACCACAGCTACCACCTATGATGCCACTCGTACGTTGATTAAGGCGTTAGAAATGTCAAATAAACCGACACGTAAGGGTATCCAGAAAACATTAGCAAGTGATGGTTTTAGTGCCGATGGTGCAACAGGAACCATTGAGTTTGAATCCAACGGTGATCGCAAGAATCCTCCTGGAGAATTAGTTCATATCGTACCTTGTCCCAAGAGCTTCTTTGGTTTAGCCTTTGTGCCCCTTGAGTATTCTTCTTGTGATCAAAAGCATTAAGATATTAGCTATCAGCATTCAGCATTCAGCATTCAGCGATCAGCCAAAGGCTGACAGAATTCTAAATTCTTAATTCACCATTCTTAATTCAATCTTTCCAAAACACTATTTAATAACTGCAGCTGATAAACCTGGCTGCTGACATCCTGTGGTTCTTGATTTCTTGGCAAACTGATCACTTTCTCTGCCTTGGTTTGATACTGACGCACCATCGAAAAAGCTTCTTTACTGAAACCAGTCAGATAATCCTGAGCTGCATCACTTAAGGCTTGGGCTACTTGAGCGTCATAAGAGTCAGCAGATGAATCTGACTTATCTTTCTTTGCCCCTTTACTGAGGATATAGCTAGCTCCTCCAGCCATGGCTGCGCCCACTTTACCTTTTAAAGCCAAACGGATTCCAGTATAAAGAGCAATTGGGATAACTTTTTTTAACTCCTCGGAAGAGTCGGGAGGCTCAGGTATAATAACTTGGGGAGTATCGGGAACGGAAATAATTAGCTTACCAGGGGACTGATGCTCAAAAAACTCACAAGCTTTATCAACCCATTCCTGGATTGCTTCTTGATATCCATCAATGTCTTGTTGGAATTGTGCTTGCCAAGGGTTAAATTCCCCTTGCTGAAGTGCTGTCAGAAGTTTCGATTGATAGCGTTCTAACAGTTTGGGCAAATAGAGCCAACTCTCGAAATCAGAAACAGTGGCTTGGAATCCTTGTTTAATCAATTTCTGAGCTTTTTGTTGTAGCTCAAGTTTAGCCTGATGCTTCTCTTTGGCAGTTTCTAATTCTGAGTTGATGACTTGGATTTTAGACTGTAGTGCTGCTTTAACCTGAGTTGCGATCGCATCCACACGATCCAGGCGAACCGTTGTCTTTTCCCGTTGAGCAGCTACCATACTTTGTAGTGCTGATTCAAACATCGCCAATCCCGTCGTATGTGCTTGATCAGATAATCCTTTTAGTCTAGCTCTCAAAGCAGGTAGGGCATCAACTCGATACAAGTTACTAAGGGTATTCGGTAATTCCGAGCGAAAACTTTCAGCTACAAACCGTAGCCTAGTCTGGACTTCTTTTTGCTGATTAGGTTCCAATAAATTCAGGAAATTGACTACAAAAACAACAGTCTTGATTCCTCTATCTATTAACCAGTCTCTCAGGTTTTCCCGCTCACCCAAGGTCATGAGCTGGCGACCATCCAGCACTTGAACGACTAAATCTGCTGTTAGCAGTTGGTCGCGCACTAATTTATCCTGAGCTTCCCGGTCATTTGTTCCTGGTAAATCCAAAAATTCTACACCAGTTTTTAGGAAGGGATGGGGACAGTAAACCTCTACCGAAGCGACATCAGAGCGCATACACCGTTGCTCATCTAAGATAGCATAGCGCTTCAAGACCTCTGTGCTATTTTCACTAATTTCTGTGCCATCAGTCAGGGTAATTCGAGTATGCAATTCTTCTCCATATCGGATATGAATTGCAGCCCCTGTAGTGGGAATTAGACCAATGGGCAGAGTGCGCTTTCCTAGCAAAGCATTGAGCAAGGTGGATTTTCCATAATTAAACGGACCAAAGACAGCAATCCGAAATGTGGGATTTTCTAGATAGTCGCACAGGGCAATTACATCCTTTCGCAAGGGTGAGTCTTGCTCCAAATCAAGCAGACCGATAGCAGACCTAAGAGAATTAACAACAGACTGATAGATTTGCTGATCTTCCATGACAAGTTGTGTTAAGTAATTGGTCTGTGGTTCGATTCCTCGACTTGAACCCAGCACTAAGCACGGTAGCAAATACAGTATAGCCAAAAAAAATAGAGAGCCGTTCGTTTGACTCTCTTGATCATCAGGGTGCATCTACTGATCTAAGTATAGCAAGATAAATGTGGGGTGCAACCCCTCACCCCTCTAAGCAAGCAAAATGTTACAAAACTTAATAGTGTGCATCGGCTTAATGA
>NZ_JAAHHX010000083.1:10635-22999 GCF_010672065.1 Moorena sp. SIO4A1
TGACTCTCTTGATCATCAGGGTGCATCTACTGATCTAAGTATAGCAAGATAAATGTGGGGTGCAACCCCTCACCCCTCTAAGCAAGCAAAATGTTACAAAACTTAATAGTGTGCATCGGCTTAATGATTGGGATGAAGGGTACGCACCGCTTCAAACCTATCACTTCAAATATGTAAAGAACTCTTAAGACATCTCAAAAAAAATAAGAGAGCCGTTGGTGTGACTCTCTCGATCATCAGGGTGCATCTACTAATCTAAGTATAGCAAGATAAATGTGGGGTGCAACCCCTCACCCTTCTAAGCAAGCAAAATGTTACAAAACTTAATAGTGCGCATCGGCTTAATGATTCTGATCAAGCGTACGCACTCCCAAAGCAACCACCAGTTGACTTGAAACCCTTGACTTCAAACACCATTAGAATTTTTCAGCAATCTCAAAAAAAAATAGAGAGCCGTTGGTGTGACTCTCTTGATCATCAGGGTGCATCTACTGATCTAAGTATAGCAAGATAAATGTGGGGTGCAACCCCTCACCCCTCTAAGCAAGCAAAATGTTACAAAACTTAATAGTGTGCATCGGCTTAATGATTGGGATGAAGGGTACGCACCGCTTCAAACCTATCACTTCAAATATGTAAAGAACTCTTAAGACATCTCAAAAAAAATAAGAGAGCCGTTGGTGTGACTCTCTCGATCATCAGGGTGCATCTACTAATCTAAGTATAGCAAGATAAATGTGGGGTGCAACCCCTCACCCTTCTAAGCAAGCAAAATGTTACAAAACTTAATAGTGTGCATCGGCTTAATGATTGGGATGAAGGTTAAGCACCGCTTCAAACCTATCACTTCAAATATGTAAAGAACTCTTAAGACATCTCAAAAAAAATAAGAGAGCCGTTCGTGTGACTCTCTCGATCATCAGGGTGCATCTACTGATCTAAGTATAGCAAGATAAATGTGGGGTGCAACCCCTCATCCCTCTAAGCAAGCAAAATGTTACAAAACTTAATAGTGTGCATCGGCTTAATGATTCCGATCAAGCTTACCAACTCATGCAGCAACCACCAGTTCCCTTCAAACCGCTGACTTCAAGCACCATTAGAACTGTTAAGCCCTCTCAAAAAAAAATAGAGAGCCGTGCTTGTGACTCTCTTGATCATCAGGGTGTATCTACTTGATCTCAGTATAGCAAAATAAATGTGGGGTACAACCCCTCACATGGTTAAACCAGTAAAATGTTATAATTATTGGCAGTTTTACGGTAGAATGCCTAGGGCGTGTTTTCTTGCCTCGGAGATCCCCCTAAATCCCCCTTAAAAAAGGGGGACTTTGAGTATGGCTCCCCCCTTTTTTAAGGGGGGCTGGGGGGGATCTAAATCTTGCGGAAAACTTTGAAAACACGCCCTAGGCCAAAATCATCATGCCACTAGGCGGTAACTCAATCCTGACCGTTGCCCTACCCTGGTCATGTTGAACGATTACAGTTTGATTCTGGGGTGGATTGCGTAATTGAGAGTTACTCCAGTAACTGTTGTAGAGCAGAGTAAGGGTTGAGCCGTGGGGGTGTAGTGAGGCATCAATGGTGACGTATGCACCACGGTTTTCAGTGCCATGGGTGTTTAAAGCAACCAGAATTTCTTGATTGTAGAGAATCCTTGACCAGGCAATTAATTCTCCAGCATCAGGAATAGCAAAAGGTTTGCCGAGATAGGAGGTTTCTCGGAGGTATTGACGACCGCCACGTAGGGTTTTACCAATCAGATCTGGTCGATTCCGGAGGTTTGCGATCGCAGAAATTCTGAGATACGTGGGATGGTCTGAGTCAAAGAAGTGACAGCCACTGGTTTCAAATGCTCCAAAGCTACCCCCAAACATCGATTCACGAATATAGCGATCGCTATTGGAAATGTTGCCATACTCATTTATTGCTTCAACACTAGGGTCATGGCGGTTTTCTGTGCCATCAAATGCTTGTTCAGTACCGTAATAGATACAGGGTATACCCAACGTGGTCAGTTGCACCCCTACCGCATGGGCTATTTGCTGGTATTTACTAGGAATAGAGTTATTAGCAGCAAAGCGATGTTTGCGATCGCGCCCGACCATATCATGGTCATCTAAGATGGAAACATGATACCGTCCCGTTTCCCGGTGGCTACCAAGGATATTATGCTCCTCAAATTGACCAAAAAACTCCCTTGGCGGTGTTAATCCTTTTACCATCTGTGCTAATCGCTTTGTGGGTTCCCCAATATCAAGCACAGCATCCAAGTTGCGACCAAATACTTCCAGGTAGTTGCGGGACATATGAGCCCCATCGGTTACTTCTCCCACCAGTAGGATGTTATCCTTACCAATCGATTCCGCATATTCCCGGATAGCACCACAAAAACTACGGGAAACTCGCCAAGGAATATGCTTAACGGTATCAATGCGAAATCCATCGCAGTCACTTAGGGCAATCCAGTATTGATAGACTTTAATAATCCCTGCTAAGACTTCCGGTTTAGCGACATTAATATCTTTTAAATCAAAGAAATCCCCTCGGCGAAATTCTAGCTCCGGATGCAGTTTATCTTCCCAAGGGTCTGCACCCCATTCGTTAATATGACCAGCACGAGTGTACCAATCCATGTTTTGAAATTCTTGAGGCCATACCCCATCAATTTCTGTAGTGATTTGGGAAATCGCTTTACCAGTGCCAGAACGCCAACTATGAAATGGATAAGGGGGTTCAAAACGGTAGGGAAGGGTAGCCTGAGGATTATCATTATCATCTTGGTAGAAAAAGTTATTGCCACTGTGGTTATAAATGATGTCTAAGATCACATACATTTCCCGCTCATGGGCAGCATCCACTAAATCCCGTAAATCCTGACGGCTGCCAAATCGGGGGTCAACATCTAGGAAATTTTGAATCCCGTAGCCGTGATAGGTGTCTAGTTCAATCCGTTGTCGCCAAACTGGACCAATCCAAAGGGTAGTGACACCTAATTGTTTCAAGTAGTCCAATTTACTTTCGATTCCCTTGAGGGTACCCCCTTGAAACCTTTTTCCCTTGCTCATCCAGTCACCTTTATTTTTGGCTTTAAATTGGTTTGGATTGCTACGGTCAAACTTTTTCCGCTCTAGTTCTAACCCATCACTGAATCGGTCAGGTAGCAGAAAGTATAGAATCTGGTCTCGCCAAGTAATCGGACTGGGATAAACATTGCCCCTCGGTTGCAGGTTGGCCTCAGCAAGGGTTTGGGGAGAGCATGGTTCAACTGGAGTAGACACGATGGAAACCTTTGGTGAATCGATGTTCGTTTCTTTAACGGTATACACCAGTAGATAATTATATTCCGCAAAAGATTAGGGGGATTCGGGAATCGGGAGTCGGGAGTCGGGAGTGGGGAATCGGGAGTCGGGAGTCGGGAGTAGGAATAACAAAATTGAATTTACCTAATAATTCATTCGTGGGGTGTTTTTTAATTTTGAATTGATAATGACGAAGGAAACTCAGAGAAATTCAAGATGATTTTGCATTTCCTCTGGCTGCAATACTTCCCAAATCAAAGTTAGTGTACCTATGATTTCTCCTATTGAGCGTCGATTAGGACTGCAATAAGCAATTCCAGAATGAGTTATTCCAGTTTGATGAAGTACCACAAAGTCGTCATCATGAGTCACCAGAACTCGTTGTTGCAATGTGGCAAAAGCAAGCTGTTCTTGATCAGAGGCAGCAATCAGTCCAACTTCTGAGGTTGTCGTTACTTCAATTCCACGACGACGCAAACCTTGAGAGATGGCATTGCTAACACTTTCATCCAAATGAAATCGGATTTTGGTCATTGCCGATTCTGAAGTTTTTGCTGCAATAGAGACGGTGTTTGAGCTTGTACCGCTTCTACAAAGGCTTCTCCAGCCTCAATATCCTGTCTGATTTCCTCTTTATGGTCGTGGTAGTAAGCCAGTGCTGCATAGACATCTGACAGGGTAATGCTAGGATGGTGATATAGAATTTCATCCGGTGACATTCCCATGCTTTCGTGCCAGATGACAATATCTTGAACTCGAATCCGATGTCCGGCAATCCGAGGTTTACCGCCACAAACCCCCGGAGTGATTTCAATATGTTCTGAGATTGTTGGAATAGTTGCCATTGGGAGAGTTAAACGTCACTGAAAGATGCATTACCTTACGGTAGTATTCTTACTGAATAGCACACTTTGCGGTCTGTTTGCGTTCGCGTAGCGTGGCCTACGGCCAATCGCATTCAAAGTATAGCATTTCAGCAAATAGTTAAAAAAATAGTTAAAAAATGCAATAAGCCCATTTTTAATAGTAATCAAGTACACAATATTTTCCCCCGATTCCCGACTCCCGATTCCCGATTCCCGATTCCCGATTCCCGATTCCCTACTCCCTACTCCCTACTCCCTACTCCCTACTCCCTACTCCCTACTCCCTACTCCCTACTCCCTACTCCCTACTCCCTACTCCCTACTCCCTACTCCCTTCCCTAGATCATGTATTACAGTCAATTTACTATTCAAAAAGTAGTCAATGATTTTGACTTAACCTTAATCGAACAAGGGAATATTTTTGAAAGCGATAGCGATCGCGTAATTTATCCTAGTCCTTATTTAGCCGAATTTATCACCCAAAATTACCAACTAGCCATCGCCTTGAATACGGAAAAAGCCCGATCAGAACTCTTGATATGTCCAGTATTACTCGCAGTTAGAGAATGCCATAAAAACCAGATTAGCTTGTTTTCTGGGGAAGAGTTTACTGTTGACCCAGAAGTGGGATTAAATGGCACCTGTGATTTTATTATTAGTCTTTCACCGGAACAGTTATTTGTTAAAGCCCCAGTAGCCATTATTATAGAAGCCAAAAAAGAAGACCTGAAAGGGGGATTAGGACAGTGTATCGCTGCAATGGTAGCAGCTGCTCGGTTTAACCAACAGGAGAATAATAGTAACGGTAATGGGATTGCAACGGTTTACGGTGCCGTAACCACTGGGACTCTATGGCGATTTCTGAAATTGGAAGAAAAAACAGTAACCCTCGATCTGGCGGAATATTTTCTGCCTCCCATCGAACCTATTCTAGGGAAATTGGTGCAGATGGTAGAACAGGATTAGGAATGATATCAATTCTGGTTGAATACCCATAATTAATGGGGAGATGGGGAGATGGGGAGATGGGGAGATGGGGAGATGGGAAGATGGGGCGACTAAGTATAGCACTACCGATTAAGGTGTTTGACATTGACACAAGGTTAAAAGCTAGCGCTATATTTTTATTGTTTTGATGCAATTTCCAGACTCCCCACTCCCGACCCAAATGTAAATAAATCTTGCCCAGCCCTTTGCGAGGGTTTACTATTGCTGGTATATTCCTGATGTAAACATTAAACTATCAGGAGATTGGGAGTTAAGAAAATAGAGAGTTAGGGATGAGTTCAAAAACACCTAAATTGATCAATAATCATGAAGATTTAGAAGTGTATCAAAAGGCTTTTAAGGCTGCCATGAGGATATTTGAACTCTCTAAACGTTTCCCAATTGAAGAAAGATACGCTTTAACTGATCAAATCCGACGCTCTTCTCGTTCAGTATGTGCTAACCTAGCAGAGGCTTGGCGCAGAAGAAGATATCAAGGCTCTTTTTGTGCTAGGCTCAACGATGCAGAAGCAGAGGCAGCAGAAACTCAAGTGTGGTTGAAATTTGCAGTTAAATGCAATTATCTAGATCTTGGTATTGCCAGAGAACTCTCAAATCAATATAACGAGATTTTAGGCAGTATAGTCAAAATGGTGAATGACTCAGACAAGTGGTTACTAAAAAAACCTTAAAATTATCCCCATATCCCCATTAGAACTGTTTCAATATCATACGTTAACAATTTGGAGAGATAGGGAGATAGGGAGATAGGGAGATAGGGAGATAGGGAGATAGGGAGATAGGGAGATAGGGAGATAGGGGGATAGGGAGATAGGGAGATAGGGGGATAGGGAGATAGGGGGATAGGGGGATAGGGGGAATTTTTCTTAAAAAAAAGGTATTTTTAACCTTAAAAAAACCCTCTCTCCATCAAACTCCCTCCCCATCACCCCATCTCCCCACCTCCCCATCTCCCCACCTCCCCACCTCCCCATCTCCCCATCTCCCCATCTCCCCACCTCCCCACCTCCCCATCTCCCCACCAGAAACATGGAACCACTCTTACAAATCCGTCCCCATTATCGCGTTGAAATTATTGAACCCAATCATGTTTATCTATTGGCAGAAAACGCCACCCACGCTTTAACGGGGGAATTTTACTGTCATCTGATGCCCCTGCTGGATGGTCAGTATACCTACGAGGAAATTTGTGAACGACTGACAGAGCACGCTGACCCAGACCAGGTGGCTTATGTGATCGAAAATTTGTATGACAAAGGGTACATCGCTGCCAAAGTGCCTGAATTGTCAGACGCTGCTGCTGCTTTCTGGAGTTTGCTGGGAGTAGAACCCCAAACTGCTTATGATTGTTTGCGGCAAGTAGTAGTTTATGTCACTGCTGTGGGGAATATTTCAACTAAACCCTTGACCGATAAACTCACAACCGTTGGCATTCAAACCCAACCCTGGACAGGTAAACCCCCAGTCACCGATTTACCCACTCTGTTAGTAGTGCTTACCGATGACTATCTACAACCGGAACTAGCAGAGATTAATCAAGTCGCCCTAGATACTAACCAACCCTGGCTGTTGGCGAAACCAATAGGAGGACTGTTGTGGTTTGGTCCGATCTTTGAACCAGGAATAACTGGCTGTTGGGAATGTTTGGCCCATCGTCTGCGGGGCAACCGGGAAGTGGAAGCGTCGGTGCTGAAGCAGAAGGGAAAGGCGAGACGTCTTGCAGAAGAGGGGAATCGGGAGTCGGGAGTCGGGAATCGGGAATCGGGAATCGGGAATCGGGAATCGGGAATCGGGAATCGGGGAGAAGAATTGACCCAAACACAATCAGAAACTGTTAATCAGTCTCAAACCCCGAATCATCAAGTTGAGTTTGGTCGGGTGACGGGGTGTTTGCCTACTTCTAATGCTTTCCTCAGTTCTACCTTAGAGACTGGCCTGAATTTAATTACCACTGAAGTCGCTAAATGGATAGTGCAACTGGGGGTAGAGGAAACAGCTAACTTGGCCACGTTGGTGGGGAAAGTGATTACCCTCAATCAAACTAACCTTAGCACTGAAACCCATCAGCTCTCCCATCGTCCCCAATGTGCTGCTTGTGGGAATCCGCAACTTTTAAGCGATCGCGCTCATCAACCGGTTACCTTAGTCAATCGTAAAAAGCAATACACTACCGATGGCGGGCATCGTGCCTTTACTCCCGATCAAACCCTGAAACGCTACCAACACCTGGTTAGTCCCATCACCGGAGTTGTCAGTGCCCTAGTCCGTTCCTCTGACCCAGACAGTGCCCTGCTCCATACCTATCATGCTATTCATAGTTACGGTGCTGCCACCAATAATTTGAACCGTTTGCGTCGTCTGTTGGGTCATAAAAGTGCTGGCAAAGGGAAAACTGACCGTCAAGCCAAAGCCAGTGGGTTCTGTGAAGCGGTAGAACGCTATTCCAGTATCTATCATGGGGATGAACCCCGGATTGTTTCTACCTTAGGGGAGTTGGGAGATACTGCTATTCCTCCCGAACAGGTGATGCAGTTTAGTGAGTATCAGTACGCTCACCGAGAAACCTTGAACAAAGCCCGAGTCGATCACAATTGGGTGCCGCAACGGTTTGATAGCAGCAAAGCCATTGAATGGACACCTGTTTGGTCTTTAGTGACACAAACCCATAGCTATCTACCCACTGCCTTCTGTTATTACAACTATCCCCCATCAAAGGATCATCACTTCTGTTCCGGTGACTCCAATGGCAATGCTGCTGGCAATACCTTGGAAGAAGCGATTTTGCAGGGCTTTATGGAATTGGTGGAACGGGATAGCGTGGCTATTTGGTGGTACAACTGCCTGCAATGTCCGGGAGTGGATTTAGCCAGCTTTGATGACCCCTATCTGGTAGAGTTACAACAACTATACCGCGATCGCAAACGTGATTTGTGGGTGCTGGATATTACCAGTGATTTAGGCATTCCCGCCTTTGCTGCCGTCTCAGCCCGCACCGATCAGGAACAAGAAGGGATTATTGCCGGGTTTGGTGCCCATCTCGATCCTCGGATTGCCATTTTACGGGCAGTCACAGAGATGAACCAACTGGGATTTTATGTGGATGACGTGGAACCCAGTGAAACCGGTGCTTGGGAGGAATGGAATAAGCATAATCTAAACCGCAAAGAGCATCCCTACATGGTTCCCAATCCTGACATTCCCCTCAAGCATCACAGTGACTATGCTCAACAGTGGAGTGATGATATTTATGAGGATGTCATAACCTGTGTCAACATTGCCCAGTCCGCAGGCATGGAAACCCTAGTTCTAGACCAAACCCGCCCGGATATTGGCTTAAATGTAGTCAAGGTGATTGTACCAGGGATGCGCCATTTTTGGGCAAGATTCGCCCCCGGTCGGTTGTATGATGTCCCCGTTAAGTTAGGCTTGTTCGCGGAACCCTTAAGGGAAGATCAACTTAATCCGATCCCGATGATTTTGTAGGAATGGGGAATTAAGAATTAAGAATTAAGAATTAAGAATTAAGAATCGGGAATCGGAACCCACCCCTAACCCCTCCCAGGAGGGGAACGGGAGTCGGGAATCGGGAATCGGGAGTGGGGAACAGGGAACAGGGAACAGGGAACAGGGAACAGGGAACAGGAGTCGGGAGTCGGGAACAGTGGACAAGAATTCACGCCCCATCTCTCCATCTCCCCATCTCCCCATCTCCCTATCTCCCCATCTCCCTATCTCCCCATCTCCCCATCTCCCTATCTCCCCATCACCCCATCTCCCCGCGCCCCCGCCCCACACTCCCCCATCACCCCATCTCCCCTGCTCAGCTGCTAGCGGGGAAACTGCCACCAATGAAGTGAATATCACTGAAGGTTTCGATCCACAGACGAGCGCCACAATCGAGGGGATGATCTGGCTGATAGACAATCTTACAAGGACCGAGGATTTCGACTTCGTTGCCGTAGAGATTGGTACCCTTTCGTTTTACTGAAATCACTGGCTTCCGCTCTTCCCGGCTTTTGTGCATATTCGAGCCAATGTGATTGCGGTTGACATTAATCTTCGCTAAAGCCGGGGGACGACTGGTACGCCATTTGCCCTTCGGTCCACGGCTACCTTTGGTAATTTGTGGCAAATGGTTGAACAGAGGAATAATCCAGAATTTCCCACTTTTATAAGCACCCCTGACCCGACCCTTCTCTAGGAGTTGGCGCAATCGCCGAGACGAAATTCCTAACAGAGATGCGGCTTCAGTGGTACCAACACACTTGTTCATCAGTGGACTCCTCCTTAACTATTCCGATAATACTAGTTTAATGGAAAAAAAGAGAATTGACAAGGGGAATAGGGAATCGGGAATCGGGAATCGGGAATCAGGAGTCGGGAATTGGGAATTGGGAAATGCGATCGCGTAGCGGCTCCAAAGGAGCATCGCACTACTTCCCACTAATTTAGTTAATTAATTAGTGAGAACTTTTAGTACTTAAATTAATTGTGAGAATTTTTATTCCCTACTCCCTACTCCCTACTCCCTACTCCCTATTCCCTATTCCCTATTCCCTGTTCCCTGTTCCCTACTTCCAATTCGTTACAAAAATTTAAAACATATGTTATAATATGCAATTTTTTGTGCTAAAATAAAACTGTGGTCGTTGTGCGACGTGAAAGCGTCTGAATGAATCGAAACCTGAAATGGTTTTCTGAGGAGTGCATCCCTCAGCCTGCCGAGATGAGAGGGGAAGAGTAATCGGAACCTGTGTGCAGATTCTCGATAAAGTCCCGAAAGGGAAAGGTGATTGAAAGTGGAGTCACACCACCATTATTGCTCGCAGGAAGACTGACAATGGTTAACGAAAGTGAACGTTTGCCGCCTCGTTACATTTAAATGGTGAAAGTGACTGAAACACCGTAGTCAAAATGACAACGAATCCGTTACTAAGAAGTTTAGTCGTGCGTCTACTAAACTTGATGCAACGAAGGATTCCGGGGTATGGAACGAACCTAAAGACAGTTGTAAACTTCATTCAGATGAACACGGAAAACCCTGACTTTTCAACTGCCTTCACGGCAAAGTGGATTGTAAATGAAACCGAGAGTTGACAGGGAACAGGAGACTGGAAGAAGCGAATGGTATCAAGACGAAAGTCAACGGGAAAATCCAAAGGATATAACCGGATACATAGATTCAATGAATCATACCGAGAGGTAGCTGACGTCCAGTTGGTCTAATCAGAATATTCAACACCTTGAAAAAGAATATTACGGAGATGAGAAGTGGAACCGGTAACGGTACTGAAATCGAAGACTGGCAAGAGATTAATTGGAAAATTGTCAACCGCCAGGTATTCAAAATTCAAAAGAGAATATTCAAGGCCACCCAACTTACCCAATCTAATGGCAGCTGGAAAAAAGTAGTAAACCTGATGAAGTTGTTAATAAACAGCAAATCAGCACTACTACTGGCAATACAAAGGGTAACACAGATTAATAAAGGCAAGGGAACTGCGGGAGTAGACGGAATAACCGCTCTAACTCATGAACAGAGAACCAACCTAATTAAAAAGTGGAACTGGAGTAAAGTAAATCCAACCAAGCGAATATACATACCGAAACGGAACGGTAAGAAAAGACCTCTGGGAATACCCACCATAAACGACCGAATTGGTCAAGCCATCCTAAAAATGGCATATGAACCGGTATTTGAAGTGTATTTTGAACCAGGAAGTTACGGATTCCGACCCGGAAGGAGTTGTCACGATGCCATCCAAGATGTCTTCTCAACCTTGAAGAAAGGGAGTTCTCACAGATGGGTGCTAGATGCAGATATCAAAGCTGCATTTGACAATATCTCTCATGAATTCATAATCGAGAAGATAAAAGGATTTCCAAAAAGGAACGTCGTACTGAAATGGTTAAAGGCTGGATACATGGAAGAAACCAAATTCTCTGAAACCAAAACAGGGACACCTCAAGGCGGAATAATAAGTCCACTAATAGCAAATGTTGCACTGGATGGTATACAGGAATGGATTTCCAAACCTATGGAAACCATTACATATAAAACCAGAAACAGGGGCAAGGACATCAAAAAGAAAAAGGAGGTAAACAAATATAAATTTGCTAGATATGCGGACGATTTTGTTATAACCAGTCAAACCAGGGAAAATCTTGAAGAGATAATCCCTCAGTTAGAATCATGGTTAGCCCAAAGAGGATTGAAACTGAATAAAGCTAAGACTCAAATCAGAGATATCAGAAAAGAGGGATTCTCATTCCTCGGATTTGATATACGGCAATTCAAAGGCAAGACACTCAGGTATGGAAGCAACAGGTATAAACGTTTTGCTCACAAAATGAGAATTAACGCCAAACCTAATGCAAAACGGATACCTTCCCCTAATGCCAAATTAAAAGAAGAAGAGTGTTACTCATGCTTCATAATACCTGGTAAGAAGGAAACCAAAGAATTCCTAACCAATATACGGGAATATCTCAAGAATGAAGGAAGAGTGTTGAGCTTCGATACGGTGTTAAATAGACTCAACTCTAAAATCAGAGGATGGCTAAATTACTACCGTTTTGTATGCTCCAAAAAGACATTTTCGAAAATCAGGAAAGAGGTATTAGATGCCATATACAGGTACCTAAAAAGGAAACATCCTAAGAAGTCCTGGAAATGGATTAAACGGAAGTACTACACAAAAATTGACCAAGACCCTCACAATCCATATGCCGACATCAAAGGTAAAAGGAAGAACAGAGAAGTCTTAGTCAACGCTGCCAAGGATGTACCTATAATCAGATTTGAGAAGGTAAAAGGGAAAAATTCACCATTTGACCCCACACTAATCGAATACTGGAAAAAGCGCCAAACGAAATGGGGTAAAACCAAATTCGCTAAAGGCAGCAAATATGAACAAATCTACACCAGACAAAAAGGCATATGCCCTATATGCGGAAAGCCAATTTGTTTGGACGAAGCGTTCGAGGTACATCATATAGTGCCAATCAGGGATGGAGGCAACAACAGCAAGGCGAATCTAATGATTCTACACCAACACTGTCATAAAGCCAAAAATAAACATCTACACAAAAGGGTGGACTGAATAGGCTTGAGCCGGATGAGTGTGAAAGTCTCAAGTCCGGTTCTTAGGGGAGGAGGAGATGGTAACATCTCCTGCCTTACCCGCCA
>NZ_JAAHHX010000830.1:0-1274 GCF_010672065.1 Moorena sp. SIO4A1
TCAAAACAGGGGAATTTTGGAACAAACAATTGCTCAGAGCGATTAGCCCGAAGGGCTACGCTACGCGAACGCGCTTATCGAAGGGTGATTGAATTTAATCTAAATAACCCATCAGCTGTGGATCAGCATCAACATCATTTGGGGCGATGGGACGTTTGCCCATGATGTACTCTATTTCATCAAGATGAAGATTACTAGCAGCAATTGGCCGCTCTCCAGACACCTTCATGATACCGAGTACCTCAATGTTGCTAGAGGTGATGGGGCGCTCTCCCATTACAGACATCGTTTCTAATACCTGGAGATTACTGGCATCAATTGGTCGATGTCCCATTATGCTTTGTGTTTCACTAATATGAAGCTCACTAGGAGCAATGGGACGGTTTCCAGGTAGAGGGGGAATTGTATCTAAGGCAGAGGTTTCCTGTGCTGGAGCTTCTGCTAGCTGAACTGCGGTAGTGTTTTCATTGATTGCAGTGCTATCGCTCATAATCGTATACCTAGAAGTTTTTAACCGAGTTTTTTAGCTATTCGGGCAATATTAGCCCTAGCTCTTATAGCGCTACGCTCAATGGCATTGGCAAGAGGCAAGAGGCAAAAGTTGAGTACAACAGCTTTTGAGCTTCTATCAATGTCAAACACGAAGAATGCGTAGTGCTATACCCGCTGGCGGAGATGTGGGATTAACTATTGGTGTTATTGCCTCGTCTATGGGCGAGCGGGGTGCTTACAAAGTAGGAGAACAAAAAAAGCTCTGGTTGCTGTATTGACCTGGAGTCTTTGCTGTAACTGAGTTTAGTAAGGGGTAATCGGTAAATGAGAATCGGTGATACTCATTTTAATCCCATTAATTACGTTACAGACTGCAACGTTAGCTTAATTTTTGTTCTTGACTAACTTTTACAAGTATTATAGAGCCTTAATTATATTAAGCTACATTTTACGAAAGTAAACAATTAGGTGAAGGATTATAAAGTAGTTCTCAATTTGGTTAGGTACTTAGGCTCTGGTTCTTAGGGAGTAGAGAGTAGGGAGCAGCCCAGCCATTTGGGAGCCAGCGCCTTCATGATGGGTTCCCCTCCATGACAGAGTCCATCAAGATTGGATAAGAAAATTGAATGTACTTGATAAGTATGACAAATGCTACAGGACTTACGGATTTGCCCCCGTTGGTCCCCCAAAATTGGAGAACCAACGGGGGCTTTAAGAAAACCAGATGATCGTGCATTCATTCCTTAATTCAGCAACGCCAAATAACCTACCCTAAACTGGAA
>NZ_JAAHHX010000831.1:0-1274 GCF_010672065.1 Moorena sp. SIO4A1
TGATAGTGTGCTGTTCCCTGTTGCAGCAGTGGTGACGGATTGGAGGAGTATTGGACAACTGCTTCTGCTGAGGAGGTTGGGGAATTGGACTGATAGGCAATAGCAGGTAGATTTGTGATTAGTAGCCACAGGGCTAGAGGGAGATAGCAAGGAATCACTAGCCATCCCTTAAGGAATAGTCGCTGTTGTTGAGTGTTTTGGTAAATTATCGCCATAGCTTTGCTCATCCTGTCGTGGAAGTCCTTCAGCGCTGATTGAGGAAAAAAGACTTTCGCTGGTTTTGTGTACCTAAACGTTTAATGTGAAGTTAAGATGAATTTATTATCATTTATATTAAAAATACTTTAAAAAATTAATTTAACACATTAATTTGTTTGTGTCTTTGGTAAAGTTTTGTTGAATAACCTTGTTATTGTGTTAATTAATCATAATTGTCTACTTTATTTTTTTTAATTATGAGTTAATATCGGTATAATTATTAGGTAATAGCTAACCCTTTTTTCACACAAAAATAACCCCTAAAGCCATGAATAGCAGCCCTCTACGGTACAGCAAAAATGTTTTTTTGGTACTCAAAACTCCCAATCTTATTAATATCTAGCACAGCTTGGGCAGTTTTTCAGACTGCTGCTCACTCCCAGATTATACGCGATCAGACCTTGGGCATAGAACACTCAATTGTTACTCCCCAAGAATTTCGAGACTTAATTGAAGGTGGTGCTATTCGAGGTAGTAACCTGTTCCACAGTTTCCTGGAATTCAATGTCAATGAAGGACAAAACGTCTACTTTGCCAACCCCGATGGCATAGCTAATATCCTCACTCGTGTCACAGGAGGGAGTCGATCACAGATATTCGGCACCTTGGGAGTAGATGGCCCAGCAAATCTCTACTTAATTAATCCCAATGGCATTCACTTTGGCAACAATGCTCGATTGGATGTAGCTGGCTCATTTATTGCTACCACAGCTGATGGGATTAAATTGGGTCAACAGGGACTGTTCAGTGCCACAGAACCAGAAAAAAGTAACTTACTGACTATCCAACCTGGTGCGTTCTTTACTAATGCCCTACGTCAACATCAAGCTCAAATCAGGAATCAGGGTAACTTAGCTGTTGGTAGTGGGCAAGGGTTAGTGTTGTCGGGCTGGGGGGGCGACAAGCGCCCTGTAACCCTTGATATATCTTAAATTGACCAAATTATGGTAAAAAAAGATAGGTCATAAATTGTCAATACGACCTATCAATTGAAAATGCTACCAAAATTATATCAA
>NZ_JAAHHX010000832.1:0-1273 GCF_010672065.1 Moorena sp. SIO4A1
GAAAGGATTTTGGAGAATAGTTTTGGATTTTGGCTTCTTTAGATCTAATATACAAACGTTTGATAAAGGGTTTGATCAAGGTTTGAAAGACAAGTTTCCTGATTAATCTTTCCGATTTGAACAGGACCTACGCACCCTAGAAATAGATAGGTTGCGTAAGTCCTGGTGATGACAAATCATCGCGCATCAGTTTGGGAGGGGCGAAATGGTGCACCTATTAGTTAGGGCATTAACGGCGACACCATGAATTTATTCGTGGTCAGTCTTTTTGGTGAAATGGTCTTGTTATTTATCTTGGGTTAGGGTGCTGGGATTTGAGGTGATAGAAATTGGTGTTTTGTCAAGTAATTGTATAAAAAATTTATTTAAGAATAATAAATGTGTTACGTGAACGAGTTTTTGCGATTTTTATTGATAGTTGACAGTTAACGGTTGACTATCATCTATCAATAAAAATACTAGTCATATCGTATCAAGTTGACTACTTATTAGGTTTGACAATCAACTATATATAATCTTAAGAAAATCTATAAATAAATTGAGCATTTTGTAAAAAAATGTAAATTGGCTTGCACTTTTCAAGCAAATTTGTGATGATCTGTTTTAACCTGTTCTTAAAAATAAAAAAAGTTGTTTTAAATTCAAATGATAAATGTCAAAAAATTGATTCTGTATTTGTAGGTACTCTACTTATACTCAATTTGATTTTTGCCGTGGCTGAAGGGAAACTCTGTCAGCTGTTATGGATTTAAACTTTGATAACAGCATCATCTGTATTTTTTAGGGGTGCTTCTCCTAAAAGCTATTTGAACCGAAAATAAGCATGAAACTGGCAAGATGCCAGTTCCACGCAAGATGCCCATTCCACGGCAAGATGCCCATTCCACAGGTGCGACCCAAGGCCGGGGAACCCGGCCACTGGAAAGCGCGCCTAAAAACTCTTAACATTATCGCGCATTTATCCAACGCCCAAAACTTGGCGTTGCGGAATCTTGGAATGAATAGGAGTAGAGTGGGCATCCTGCCCGCCCCAAGAGATCAAGGGACAGGCAAGATGCCTATTCCACAGATTGGAACCAGCAAGATGCCCATTCCACAGATTGAAACTGGCAAGATGCCAGTTCCACAGATTGGAACCAGCAAGATGCCCATTCTACAAAACTATTAAAATTATCCCGCATTTAGGCAACGCCCAAAATTTAGCTAGTACTTGATAAATAAGGAGATCAGAAATGTCGGAAAAAATTGTTAATTCCTGGAATGAATGGGATCA
>NZ_JAAHHX010000833.1:0-1273 GCF_010672065.1 Moorena sp. SIO4A1
CAAAAAACACCACATTGATAATGATGCCAAGCCATACCACACAACCAAAGTATTTAGCGTAAGCGTTCATTTTACCTCTTGCTTGAATCTGTTGTTTTAATCTCTTTGTTTAATGTATTGGTTGGTTTTTGTAAATAATTGTTTACATTTATCCCTTACTAAAGGGTCTTCATGTACTCCACTAAGGCATCTTTTGCTTCTGGAGAGAGGTCAGTTCCATAAAGGTGACCACTATTTAAATTGCCAGGAATTGTTGTATAAATCTTAAAGAATTTGTTGGTATTATCCTCTGCTACATCGGAAACAAAACCAACCTTGTCCTGATCGAAAACATCATCACCCCGATAGAATTCTTTGGGTCGGTTTTCGGGGGTTTCTAACAAGTCTCTTAGGGTTGGTACTGAACCATTATGTAAATAGGGAGCTCGTAGCCAAATTCCATCTAGGGGCACATTGGCATAGCCATTGGTCTTGCGGAAATGTTTGAAACGCCTTGGTGTGCCAACAAAGAGGGTATTTTGGTTAGAAAGCAGTTCATAGGTGTAGGAATCCAGACGATATCGGTCTGTACCAATTTCTTCAATAGGTGTTACCTTGCCAACCTTTGAACCACCAAAAGCATGGCAACTGGCGCAGTTGTTTTCATAAATTGGCTTACCCACTGCTGCCAAATTCTGGTTAATCTCATAGGGATAGGGCGGGGGTGGTAATTCCCACAGCCAATCAGCAACCCGTTGAATCCCATCCAAATCTACCGTGGTTGGTGTCACCCCTGCACCCAAAGCAGCGCTCAGGTTCCGCTCATCCACCGATTCGTTATCACCATCCCAGTGCAACTGCAAACCTTCACGAGGCTTCTGATTCCAGATCGAGGGAAAATCTGCACCACCAATCAATTCATCAGGGTCTAACTGATCCATCGGGAAGCGAAATTGCAGGGATTTATAGGGATTAAACGTATCCACCCGCCCAGGACCGCGATCAGGTTGGTTATTTAAAAAGGCGAGTAGGCTACCCTGAGCAATTAAAGCATCCCGAGTCTGGGGAATAACCAGGTAGCGATAAATCAATTTCTGGATGGGGTTGAACTTTTCCCCTTGGGCTGCAATCTCTGCCAAAATCCGGTCAGCGTTGAATCGTGGATCAAATGCTACTTCGGAGATTAACTTGATGTAGCCCGATAGATCGACCGTATTGGAAGGCATGGTGGTGATTACCCGGGGTGTACTATCGCGGGTATCTCGCACTGTACCAGCATGGCAGACTGCACAAT
>NZ_JAAHHX010000834.1:0-1272 GCF_010672065.1 Moorena sp. SIO4A1
GTTGGGAATTAGTCATCATGAATCAATTACTTTGGAAACAGGTTTTTTTGATTTGGGTATGGACTCTTTGACTTCTGTGGAGTTGAGAAATAAATTGCAAATTAGTTTGAATTGTTCAGTACCTTCTACTCTTGCTTTTGATTATCCAAAGCTTAATAAGCTAGTAGATTACTTTGCCCAAGAATTAAACTTAATAGATGTTCAAGAAGAGGATACTGAGTTGCGTTCGCTTAACTTACATGAAGAAAAGTCATCCAATTTATCAGACAGTATCCCACTAACAGAAGTTGAATTAGAAGCATCATTTCTTAGAGAAATTGAGGAATTAGAAAAATTAATATAAATAATAAAAATAGGCTTTGTAGGTCAACCTGTAAACTATATCAAACACCCACATAACTTACTAAAACGACTTGTAAAATTACTTTATTCAGACAACATGAATGAGAAACAAGCACAACAAAAAGAACAAAACTTACCTTTAGAAAGAGCTATTAAAGCCCTCAAAGATGCACGCTCCAAACTAGAAAGGTACGAAAATCAAAGCAAGGAACCAATCGCCATCATTGGAATGGGTTGCCGTTTCCCTGGAGGTGCATCTACCCCTGAAGCCTTCTGGGAACTTTTACAAAATGGAGTAGATGCGATTACGGAAGTGCCACTAGACCGATGGGCTATTGATAAATATTACGACTCCGACCCTAGCGCTCCCGGTAAAATGTCTACTCGTTATGGAGGCTTCATGGAGCGAATACAAGAGTTTGATACCAATTTCTTTGGTATTTCTCCTAGAGAAACAATTTCTCTAGACCCTCAACAGCGATTACTTCTAGAAGTGAGTTGGGAAGCCTTAGAGCGTTCAGGAATAAATCCTCAAAAACTTACAGGAAGCTCTACTGGTGTTTTTGTTGGCATTTGTAGTAATGACTATACTCAAAAGATATTAACTCAAGGTTTTGAACAAATTGATGCTTATCTAGGTTCAGGAAATAGCCACGGTGCAGCATCAGGAAGAATTTCTTACCTTCTGGGGCTAAAAGGACCTAGTTTGGCAGTAGATACAGCTTGTTCTTCTTCCCTATTGAGTATCCATTTAGCTACGACTAGTTTAAGAAATAGAGAGTGTAATTTAGCTCTAGCGGGAGGAGTAAATGCATTAATATCTCCAGGGTCTAGCATCAATTTTTCTAAGGCAGGAATGTTATCTCCCGATGGTCGATGCAAGACTTTTGATGCTACCGCAGATGGATTTGTCCGTGGTGAAGGATGTGG
>NZ_JAAHHX010000835.1:0-1271 GCF_010672065.1 Moorena sp. SIO4A1
GTTGATGCGGCCTATAATAATCTTTTAGAAGCAGAAGAGGTATTGACAGACATCAGTGAGAAAATGCTATTGGCCGTTGCTGTTAAGTATGGCAAAAACAGCTTTGAATACGAAATGGCAGGGGGTGTGCGTAAAAGTGAGCGCAAACGACGGATTCGTCGAACTATTGACAGTGCTGAATCAGAGCTAAACTAGACTTCTTGCAAAAGTCGGAAGGAACAGGGAACTTTGACTACAACAGCTTTCGGTGCTTTCATCAATATCCTAACTTTAATGGGTAGTGCTATAGCCTTTATCGCAGTTGTGAGGTACAGATTATTTTTTCCCTGTTCCCTCTTTCCTTTTCCCTGTTCCCTCTTTCCTCTTCTCTGCTCCCTGCTCCCTGCTCCCTACTCCCTAAAAACCAGAAATTTGTACTTCACAAGTCGTAGAATTGCTATATTTAAGAAATAATAATAATTGATCGCTGCAGCTATTGCTTAACACCTGCTTTGCCCCATGGATGAAGAACGCTTCCAAGCCTATCTCAGTCTGATTCAAGAGCTGCTGAGTTGTACCAGTGGCAAGCAACCAGAGGTTTTGAACTCCCACCAGGATTTGGTAGATGGGGGGTTGGTGCAGATGATGCAACAGGTGGCGGAGTGGTTGGCAAAGGAGGGCAATAAAGATAATGCTGAATTTTTAACTAATGTTGCCGGTCAGCTAGCTAAGACCCTGGGATTGTCATCAACAAGTCCTACCTCTTCGCAATTGCCCACTGCCGACTCACAATTTAACTTCCTGATGGAGGTATTGCGGGCAACTGCAAAAAGCAAAGGTAACCCGCAAGTGGTTTATCCCCTACTGCAAACAAACCTAGATCAGATAGATGATAACTTGGCAGTGCTGTTGCGAGACTGGGCAACGGCGAAACTGGCAGAAGTAGAACCAGAACTAGCCCGAAGGATTGCCATAGATATTGTCAATTTCAGTACTCTAATTCAGGAGTTTCCCCGAGGCAGTAGGGCGACTAACTTAGAGATTGCCATGACTGGCTATGAGGTGGTTGGCACTGTTTTTACCCGTAAGGCTTTTCCTGTTGATTGGGCAACCACTCAAAATAATCTGGGAAATACCTACGGTAACAGAATCAAGGGAGAGAAGGCAGACAACCTTGAAGCAGCCATCACAGCTTTCCAAGCAGCTTTGCAAGTGCGCACCCGTGAGGCTTTTCCTGTTGATTGGGCAACCACTCAAAATAATCTGGGGAATGCTTATAGTGACAGAATCAG
>NZ_JAAHHX010000836.1:0-1270 GCF_010672065.1 Moorena sp. SIO4A1
CTGGGGGGGCGACAAGCGCCCTGTAACCCTTGATATATCTTAAATTGACCAAATTATGGTAAAAAAAGATAGGTCATAAATTGTCAATACGACCTATCAATTGAAAATGCTACCAAAATTATATCAAAAACATCTAAAAAATCTACTTTGTGAATCTCAATTATTGTTTTTTTACCTTATAATAATAATTATACAAGACACCAAAAATATAAAACTTGAAAAAATCGCAGAGTCACTCCCTTTACCCATTCAATTTCAATCACGACGTAAAAAACTACAGAGATTTTTGTCTTTGCCAGTATTTGATGTCAAATATTTGTGGTTTCCAATTATTAAAGAATGGATAAATCAAACATTTCCTAAAGAGAAAATAATCTATTTAGCTATCGATAGAACTAATTGGAAGGACAAAAATTTATTGATGATTAGTCTAATTTATAAAAATCGAGCAATCCCAATTTATTTTGAACTTCTTTCAAAACTTGGTTCAAGTAATTTTTCAGAGCAAAAACAAATAATATCAACTATTATAGGGCTATTTGATGGCTATGATGTTGTCATTTTGGGTGACCGGGAATTTTGTTCAGTTAAATTGGCTGAGTGGCTAGATAAACAAGGTTTTAAGTTTTGTTTAAGACTTAGAGAAAACGAGCAAATTGAGCTCAAAAATCAGGGGTGGATTTCCTTGAAAAACTCGGGATTGAAACCGGGAATTTCGTTATTTTTTGAAAAGGTTAAAGTCACCAAAACTAAACAAGTATCAGGATTTAGTATTGCCTGTAAATGGAAGAAAAGTTATCGAAATTCAGTAACAAAAGAAGGTTGGTTTATTCTAACAAATATGAGCGAAGTATCTGAGGCAATATCCGCTTATAAAAAACGTTTTGATATTGAGGAGATGTTCCGAGATTATAAAAGCGGTGGATATAATATGGAAGGCAGTAATGTTGTCGGCGAACGCTTTATATCTTTAGTTATTATAATCTCTTTTGCTTACTTTATTGCAACTATTCAGGGAGAAAAAATTAATAAAAAAGGAGTTCAGAACTATGTAGCTAGAGTCAAAGAATATGGGCGATCAACTAAAAGACATAGTAATTTTTATATTGGAATGTATGCTCAAAAATGGATTAATATTAGGTCGCAATGTTGGGAATTAGTTGATAAGTTAATGCGTTTAAGTCGTCATAAGCTCGATAATTATTTACGAGGTATGAGAGCTATGAAGCTTATACAGTCTACTTTTTAGCTCTCATGTCGCCCCCCCAGG
>NZ_JAAHHX010000837.1:0-1270 GCF_010672065.1 Moorena sp. SIO4A1
GACCAAGCACAGTCTAGACTAGATCCAGGGAGTTCAAGGGTTTCTGGTGGGTCTGACCAGTTTTCAATGTCCCAGATTTTAACACGACCATGGCCACTAGCAGCAAGGAATTTACCCTGGGGATGCCAAGCTATATTGAAAACTGATGAGTCTGCAAAGTTTAACTCTGCCATTACTTGCCCTTGGTTAACATCCCAAACCTGAACCTGGCGATTGACGGCAAAAGCTAATAGATTTTTTTGGGGATGCCAAGCTAGGGAGTCAATCCAAGCGTTGCCCTGATCCAGGGTTGTAATTCGCTTAAAGTTGGGGGAATTGACCCCCAATTGCCAGATACTAACTTTGCCTTCCTGTCCAGCAGTCCCTAGATAATTGCCATCTTGGGAAAAGCCCACACAGTCTAGGGAATAGTCATGGCTGGCTGTCAAAATTTCGAGATTACCCTGTTGCCATAACGCCAGTTCTCCTGCAGCAGTAACAATAGCTAGATAATTACCTTGGTTTGACCAAACTAAGGCTGTGATGTACTCAGACAATAGCCGTTTATCTAACTGTTTTAGTGTGTTCGTGGTTTTGGATTTAGTTGACACTGATTCCCTGGTATAGCACTACACATTAAGATTAGTAGCGTAGGGTGCGTTAGGGGCGGGCTCCCCTTGATTTTCCCTCTCTTGACATCGGTTGAGAGAGCCCGGCCCGTAACGCACCACCGGGTCAAACACCATGCATTGAAATGCACCTGGATAATTTACGTTTACCCCGACAGCATTAATCATCCTAAGCTACCACTTTTTGTAGGGTAGGAATTTACCACACATAATGATTTGTACGCGATCGCCTTTCGGGTCTTCTACTTTCTCTACTTCTATGGAAAAATCAATAGCACTCATAATCCCATCCCCAAACTTCTCATGGACCACCGCTTTGATCGGCATACCATACACTTGCATAATTTCGTAAAAGCGGTAAATTAGGGGATCGGTAGGAATTTGAGGGTCTAGGGAACCCTTGAGAGGTGGCACGGTTAATTCTTCAGCTACGGATTCTGGTAAACCCAAAGCGGTGACTAGTTTGGTCGCTTCCTCCATATCTGCGCTAGCTTGACGATAGATCACAGAAGCGACCCAAGTTTCATCCCTACCTACAACTTTTTCCAAATCTTCAAAGGTGAGTCCTTTTTCTTTTTTTGCGGCTAACAACTGTTTAGTAATTTCTGCAATTGCCATAATAATTGATGTCTCCTGATTTTCGATCTTTGGTATTTTACACT
>NZ_JAAHHX010000838.1:0-1269 GCF_010672065.1 Moorena sp. SIO4A1
TGGCTAAGGCTCGTTGATAGAATTCTAGGGACTTTTGATCGTCCCCTAGGTTGGAATACGTTAACCCCAAATTATTAAGAGTACTCCCTTCCCCGGTGCGATCGCCTAATTCTCGATCAATTGCTAAGGATTGCTCAAAGAACGACCTTGCTAACTGATATTGACCCAGTTCATCATGAACCCACCCAATAAAATATAGCGCTACTCCTTCTTGATAGCGATCGCCAATGTTTCGTTTAAGTTCTAGGTACTGCTGGAAGCTCTGTAAAGCCTCTTGTAATTGACCTGTACTTAACTGTTGGCGACCTTTAACATAGAGCTGCTGGGGTGGAGTGACTTGGTCAAGACTAGTTTGGTCAAGACTAGTTTGGTCAAGACTAGTTTGGTCAAGACTAGTTTGGTCAAGACTAGTTTGGTCAAGACTAGTTTGGTCAAGACTAGTTTGGTCAAGACTAGTTTGGTCAAGACTAGTTTCGTCTTGACCAAGAACAGGCGAAAGGGGGAATGTCAGAGAAATGAGTAAAGAGGCAGTGGTCAGCAGGAAGGATGAAGGAACATGAATAAAGGATAAGAGTTTTTGCTTCAATTCAAACTTCCTAGTTTCCACTTGACAAGTGTGTTGTCACATCTTATTATATATCCTGATTTTAATCAGTTTGTCAGCAAGTACAATTACTTATTCACTCTCTGACTTACCCTCTTGGTCATCATCTTTTGTTTTCTTAGTAGTCTTCTTGGTGGATTTCCCAGAGGTTTTCTTTTTGGTGGAAGTAGTTGATTTACTGGACTTGCGACCAGATTTACCCGATGACGCCTTAGCTGCTATGAGTTCCAAGGCAGTTTCTAAGGTTAACTCCTCCATGGATTTTCCCTCTGGCAGAGAGGCATTAACTTTGCCATGGTTCACATATACCCCATACGGACCCTGATAAATATTGACTGGTTCGCCATCTTTAGGATGAACCCCTAGTTCCCGTAAGGGTGTTTTAGTCTTGCTGCGAGAACCGCCCCTTGTCCTCTTAGGTTGTGCCAGCAGCTCTAGTGCACGGTCTATGGTAATTGTCAAGACGTTATCCTCAGCTTTGAGGGAGCGGTAATCTTTGCCCTCCTTCCCTTGGTCATGGACAACATAAGGACCAAAGCGTCCGATTGCGGTTTTGACGGGTTTGCCTGTTTCCGGATGAGGACCGAGAAGGCGGGGGAGTGCTAGGAGACCGACTGCCATTTCTAGGTGTACATCTTCCTTCTTTACCCCCTTAGGCAAAGAGA
>NZ_JAAHHX010000839.1:0-1269 GCF_010672065.1 Moorena sp. SIO4A1
TTGTTGCAGCCTTGTGTGCAATCGTGGTGATTGTAACAGAAGGGCGACGGCTCAAAATGAGGTTGTGGGGTCTTTACATTGTCGCTATCTTCTTAGTATCTTTTGGTTTTGGATTTCCGTTGTTTCTGTTGATGCGGGAACGCAAGCAGATGGAAGTGCTAGGTCTAGCAGGAGATACTCAGGAGGAAAACACTTCACCAACGTAAGAATGATCGGAAAAAATTAAGAATTAATCGCACTACTGCGTTTGAATTGGGATGTTGGTTTTACTGGTGCGATCGCAAATGTGATATACTTCCATACTCAATCAAAGATTACAGTGTGGGAATCCCGCTGAAGATCTGAAAACTTTGAAGATAATGGTCAAATATCTTTAAAAATTTAACACCAAAAAGTTAGTATAGGGCAGTATTGAAGTAGTTTTCGCTAAACCCTCCTACTGGGAAAATCTAGAATTAAATTTGCTTAGAAAGCGAACACTCTACTGTTATTTTAAGATTACTTTTAGCAGTCCCTTTGGTGACATAAGGAATCCCCGCTTCTCCCCCTAATTCTATCCCAAATTCTAGGGTAACTTTATTAACATTAGGTATTGGCTTTTTCTTAAACGCATTTAAGCCAATAATGGTGTAAGCCCGAATCGTACCTTCAATGATTTGAGCGTGTTGTATTATTTGCTGTCGTAGCCTTTCAGGAGAACTCATGCCCTTGTCGGTGAGGGCTTCTTCTTCCTCTTCCTCTTCTTCTTGGTTGTTTGGGCTGTTTACCGTAGGAATGTCTAAATCTTCTGTAGCTTCAACATAAATAATTGTGTCATCTTCTAGCTTAATGGGAGTTAATTGTGTCATAATTGTATCATAGTATAACATTTAATAAAATATTTACCGGAAAGACCGATTAAACAATTGTATCCCTATTAAGCACCTATTTATCTAAAAAAAAGCTGGTTGTTATGAGTCGGAATGCCTTAGTAATAGGGATTAATACCTACAACTATGAACGCCTCAATAATCTAACGGCACCTGGGCAGGATGCAGAAGCTGTAGCCCAATTACTAGAGAAGTATGGAGAATTTAAAGTAACGCGACTCCCGGCGGTTAAGGATAAACAGAATAATACCATTCGCGTTGGTAAAAAAACAAAAGTCACTCTGACTCAGTTAGAAGATGCAATTGTACAATTGTTCAAACCAAATGGAAAACCCCCAGATACAGCGTTACTCTATTTTTCTGGACATGGTTTACGAAAAAGCAAGGGGATACAAGAAGG
>NZ_JAAHHX010000084.1:0-22769 GCF_010672065.1 Moorena sp. SIO4A1
GTAGGGAGTAGGGAGTAGGGAGTAGGGAGTAGGGAGTAGGGAGTAGGGAGATAGGGAGATGGGGAGATGGGGAGATGGGGAGATGGGGAGAAGGGGAGTAGGGAGTAGGGAGATGGGGAGATGGGGAGATGGGGAGTAGGGAGTAGGGAGATGGGGAGATGGGGAGATGGGGAGTAGGGAGATGGGGAGTAGGGGAGAAAGCGGTCAGCCAAAAGCTGTCAGCCGTCAGCCAAAGCTTATCTCTTTTATTGAAAAGCTGATAGCTGATAGCTGATAACTGATAGCTGATAACTGATAGCTGATAGCTGATAACTGATAACTGATAGCTGATAGCTGATAGCTGATAGCTTAAAAAAAAGCAAAAAAAAATGGGGAATAAAAAGTTAGTAAAAACCTTCCCCTCAAGGAAAAGCTAAAGACTAGAAGATGAAAAAACTAGGATATCCAAGAAAATATGATTACATCTAACGGTAGCATAAAGTAATTCAAAACGTCAATAGTTTGTTTGTGAACTTTTATGTTTAGGATTGTACTTTTATCTAGGAATGTTAATAAATTTAAACAGAAATCGAGTTAAATCCAGTATAGGCTTCTGTGTAGGAATTGTGATAATTTTTGATACCATATTCCCGACTCCCGACTCGCTACTCCCGACTCCCTACTCCCTAATCCCGATTCCCGACTCCCGACTCCCTACTCCCGATTCCCGACTCCCTACTCCCTAAAACTCCAGAATCATAGATTAAGCTAGTAGCAAAGTTAGCTAAAAAACTAGAATCTATGTTCAAAAAGCTATTAGCTCAGGTTGGCATTGGAGCAGCAAAGGTAGATACACGTTTGTACTTTGATTCCCTAGCTCCTGGGGAAATGGTAGAAGGGGAAGTTTATATTACTGGGGGAGATGTTTCCCAGAAAATTGATGATATTTATATTTATGTGGTTACGGAATACTTGCGGGAAGAAGAAGATACCTCAATCACAGAGGAATGCATATTAATGCAATATCGCCTCTCGGAACGCTTCAACTTGCAGGCAAAAGAGGAGATAGTTATTCCATTTTCGTTTCCCCTGCCAGAGGAAACACCACTGACATTAACCAGCCAACCAGTGTATTTACGTACCGGCTTAGATATACCCATTGCCGTTGACCCCAAAGACACCGATTACATTGAAGTACATCCACACCCGTTAATGCAAGCGGTATTTGAGGCATTAGAAAACCTTGGCTTTCAACTTCATGAAGTGGATTGTCAGTACAATACTCACTTCGGGGGTAGATATCCATTCGTCCAAGAGTTCGAGTTTCGACCGATGGGTAAGTATCAGGGTAGCTTGGATGAATTGGAAATCATTTTTTCTCTCTACTCAGAAGACTTAGAAGTTTTCCTAGAAATAGACAAACGAGCCCGTGGATTTGGTGGTTTCCTAGAAGAAGCTTTTGATCTAGATGAACGTTATGTCCAATTTCAGGTAACACTGGATGACCTCAATCTTCCTACGGGTGAATTGGAGGCAATGATTGAGGAGATTATTGAGAGCCAAATTAATTAGAATTAATCTTTCAAAATCTGATCAATCATCCGGTTAGCTTGGGATTCATAACCACTACCAAAGAGATTAAAATGATTGAGGATGTGGTAAAGGTTATAGAGGTTTTTCCGCCGTTTGTAACCTTGCTCTAAAGGCCACACCTCGTTATAGCCTCGATAAAATGCTGCTGGGAAACCACCAAACAATTCGGTCATAGCAATATCAACTTCGCGATCGCCTACATAAGTAGCTGGGTCAAAAATTACTGGTTCTCCCGCCATGGTAATAGCCGCATTACCACCCCATAAATCACCATGTACTAACGAAGGTTGAGGCTGATGATCCAGTAATTTAGGAACTACTGCCAGTAATTGGTCTTGTTTCGGGAAATGACCACTGCGACGCCGTGCTAGCCGAAACTGATAACCGAGGCGATACTCTACAAAAAACTCTACCCAATCCGACATCCATTGATTTACTTGTGGTGTCGAACCAATCGTATTATTTTGATTCCAACCAAACTTATCCATATCGGTTGAAGCTTGGGGGGGAGTAGCCTGATGCATGGCTGCTAAGTTATGTCCCATTTTTACCCAAGACTCGGTACTGTTACCACCACCAAGGTCTAGCCACTCCAAGACAATATAAGAACAATCGACGGCAGTGCCATAGCAAATTGGTTTGGGGATTCGGATTGTCTGGGTTGCCACCATCTGCTTGAGACCGAGGGCTTCGGCCTCAAACATATAGACTTGAGAAGCAGAATTGAGTTTAACAAAATACTTATTAGTCTTACCTACCAGAGCATAACCCTGATTAATACAACCACCACCAACAGATTGGCGCTGGTTAATCTCAAAGGTTTCACCAGTGACTTGGCTGATCTGGTCAGCAATTTCTTTCCACATAGAGGGAGTAGGGAGTAGGGAGTAGGGAGTAGGGAGTAGGGAGCAGGGAGTAGGGAGTAGGGAGTAGGGAGTAGGAGGAATAAAATTGACTATACCTTATAAGTAGGATAGTAGGATAAATGCTATAGATAATTTTGAATTCACCAACAATTCAGCAAAAAAGGAATGTGTTGACCGTTGACGGTTGATTGTAAAAGCAACTCAAAACCAACTAACCACCATAGCGTTTCTCATAGCTATGAGGTACACAGAATTTTTTCCCGACTCCCGATTCCCGACTCCCGATTCCCGACTCCCGATTCCCGATTCCCGATCCCCGATTCCCTACTCCCCGTTCCCTGTTCCCTTTGCGATCACAATACCATAACCATGGGGAGACAGATACTGCTGTGCAGCCTTTTGGATATCAACAGCAGTAACTGATTTAATATGACTAGGGTAATTCAGTGCTGGTTCTAAATCCCCTAGTTGGGAGTAATAGTAACCATATAAACTGGTGCGAGCGCTTGGTTTTTCGTTGTTAAAGATAAACTGATTGGCGACTTTGGTCCGAATCCGAGCAATCTCTGAGTCTGATACCAATTCTGTCTGACAGCGATGGATATGGTTTGCGATCGCATTCTCCACCTCTGCCAAATTCTCAGCTGGGAGTTTAGCAGAAATGTAAAACACCCCTTGCAGCCGCTGAGTGATATTACTAACCCCAATTTGAGTAACCAGTTGCCGTTCTTCTCGCAAATCCCTAAATAGCCTGGACATACGACCTCGTCCTAAAATTCCTGCCAGCACATCCAAAGCATAGGTTTCCTTCAACTCAGGTATACCAGGCACCCGCCACACCATCACCAGCCGCGCTTGTTGTAAAGACTCATCCACATACTCCCGACGGACAATCTTCTCGAAAGCTGGTTCAGGGGGAAGGTTTGTTCTATGTTCTATTGCCCTTGGCTGTGCTTGACTAAATCCATTGGTGACAATTTCAATTAATTCCGTTACTGGCAAATTCCCCACCACTGCCGCAGTCATAGACCCTGGTTGATACCACCTACCGTGAAAGTCACGCATCTGCTGAGGCTGGAGTTGTTCAATCACCGAGGCAGGTCCAAGCACAGGACGTCGATAGGGTAACTGGTCAAAGGTAGTTTCCATTGCCCATCTATGGGTGCGGCGGCGGGGATTATCCTGGGAACGGCGAATTTCTTCCAAAACTACCATTCGCTCTTTTTCAAAGCTATGGTCAGGAATACTGGGATTGAGTACCACCTCTAGCTGTAATGGTGCCAGCTCGGCAAAATCTTTAGGAGCTGTAGTGATGTAATAGTGAGTGTAATCCTGACTTGTAGCCGCATTGGTTACAGCACCCCGTTGCTCAATCAGCCGCTCAAACTCACCACTTTGCAATTTTGGTGTGCCCTTAAACACCATATGTTCCAGAAAATGAGCCATACCATTAATCTGATCCGATTCCACTGCGGAACCGACATTAATCCAAACATTCAGATTGACAGCTTCAACAGGCATCTGCTCCGCCACAATGGTTAACCCATTCGGTAGCCTTTCAACAGTCGGAGCATTGAGGGAGGGAGTATTGAGCAAACTGGAAGTCATTAAATTAATCACTAATTGACCACTATTTATTAATGGTAATCTTTCGGTTTGATATCGCGTTTTTGATATAGCAAAGGGAATCGGGAATCGGGAATCGGGAATCGGGAATCGGGAATCGGGAACAGGGAATCGGGAATCGGGAATCGGGAATCGGGATTAGCCACGATAACACCATACTCCCCATCACCCCATCTCCCCATCACCCCATCTCCCCATCTCCCGATTCCCCACTCCCAAAGACCATGACTCAAGGTAGAATTATGATAAGAAACATTAAGAAATGCAAATAAAGCAGCATGGTAAGCACTCAGGGCGGTAAAGGTAAGGTAGAATACCCCAAGGAAGAATTCCCGCAGAAAAAAGTAGCCCAGAAAGTTGTAGTTATCGGCGCAGGAATTGGTGGACTAACCGCTGGAGCACTCCTCGCTCGCCGAGGCTACCGTGTTCTAATACTAGACCAAGCCCTAGTACCAGGAGGATGCGCCTCTACCTTCAAACGCCGGGGCTTTACCTTCGATGTTGGTGCGACCCAGGTAGCTGGCTTAGAACCTGGTGGCATTCACAAACGCATCTTTGATGAACTGGAAGTAGACCTGCCAGCCTCTACCCCCTGTGACCCTGCTTGTGCGGTATTTCTTCCTGGTGAAACCGAACCAATTAACATCTGGCGGAACCCGGAGCAATGGAAAAGAGAACGACAACGCCAGTTTCCCGGTAGTGAACCCTTCTGGCAACTGATGGCAACCTTATTCAATGCCAGTTGGAAGTTCCAATCCCGTGACCCAGTGCTACCACCTCGGAATGTATGGGACTTGTGGCAACTAACCTCAGCAGTGCGTCCGGATACCTTAATTACCCTACCCTTTACCTTCATGACCGTAGCGGATGGGTTACGAGGATATGGCTTATATGACAATAAGCGTCTGAAAACCTTTCTGGATATGCAGCTCAAGCTTTATTCTCAAGTGGATGTTGATCAGACAGCACTGTTGTATGCTGCAACAGCCTTAGGAGTTTCTCAGGAACCCCAAGGGTTATTTCATCTCCAAGGTAGTATGCAAGTGTTAAGCGATCGCTTAGTAGAAGCCCTGGAAAAATGGGGGGGTAAGCTACTCATGCGCCACACCGTTGAAACCATTGAAACATCAGGTGGTAAAGCTACTGGTGTGAGGATTCGCAATCAGAAAACTGGGGAAGTTTGGACAGAACCAGCGGATGAAGTAGTTGCCAATGTTACGGTACAAAACCTAGTCAAATTATTAGGTAATAATCTACAGACATTCCCTGGAACCTCGATGGCAGGCTATAAATATCGAGTCGATAAGTTACCTTCACCATCCGGTGCGTTTGTCATCTATCTTGGGGTAGATAAACGTGCAATTCCTGATGGTTGTCCTCCCCATCTTCAGTTTCTCTATGACTACGATGGACCAATTGGCGAGAATAATTCCTTGTTTATTTCGCTTAGTAAGCCAGGAGATGGACGAGCACCAGAGGGAAAAGCAACGATTACTGCCTCATCCTTTACCGATGCTGCCATGTGGTGGCGGGGAGCCAAGCAAGACTATGACCGCTTAAAGGAAGAGTATACAGAAAATGCGATCGCACGTCTTAGTCAATACTTTGATTTAACACCAGAGACCATCATTCACCAAGAAGCAGCAACCCCTCGCACCTTTGCCCGTTTTACTGCCAGAGAACAAGGCATTGTCGGAGGGATAGGGCAACGGATACCTACCTTTGGGCCCTTTGGCTTTGCTACTCGCACACCTTGCAAAAGTTTGTGGTTAGTAGGAGATTCAACTCATCCAGGAGAAGGAACAGCTGGGGTAAGTTATTCTGCCCTTACCGCTGTAAGGCAGATTGAGACATCATTTTGCTTATAGGGGTGCAAGCCAAGGGTCCCTAGCTTGGGTTATGGGGTAAAAGTCTAAAATGTCAAGATCCATGGGATCTGTTTTTTGCCAAACCAGCTGTGGAAGGCTACTAAAACCAACCCCAAAGAGTTAGGATTAATGACCCGACAGCCTCATGATCAATTTGCCAAACAGTATCTAACGGAGTTGTTAACACCTCACGGTCAGGTAGAAGTCAGCCGAGAACTAACCACTGAAGTTCGTCAAGTGGATATTTGGTTTCTACCAACAGCTTCTGAATCCACAGCACCAAAGGAAATCGGATTGCTCGGTAAGATGGCATCAACCGCCTGTTTATTGGAACCGTTCCGCAATGCTACAGGAATCATGGCAGTGCGCAATTGCCTGTTGAAGTTGTTTGCTCTCTACAGTGACCTGCAGCGGAAAGCACGACGAGAGAAAAACCCGATCAGTGAAACTGATTTGCCCTGTTTATGGATTTTGTCCCCTTCCTGTTCAGCCCAGCTGTTGAAGGGCTTTGGTGCAAAACTTAGTGATTCCGGTGATTGGGTTGCAGGAGTTTACTTTTTGCCTGAGTGGTTCAACACAGCCCTGGTAGCCATTAACCAGCTACCGCTTACCGAAGAAACCCTCTGGTTAAGAATTTTGGGACGGGATAAGACTCAAAGCCAAGCCATTAATGAGTTGCTAGAACTACCGGTCGGACACCCCTTACGGGGTAACATCTTAGAGATTCTGGCCAACTGGCGCATCAAAATAGAGGAAAGCGAAGATTTAACTGAAAACGAGAGGGAGTTAATTATGAATTTATCACCAGCTTATTTGCGTTGGCGGGAAGAAACCTTAGAGCAAGGAAATTTAGAGGGACAGCGCCTGATGGTGGAAAATCTACTGGCAGGGCGGTTTGGCACTGTTGATAAAGAATTATCCCGAACCATTGAGCCTTTGATGCAGTTGCCGATCACAGAGCGTACTCAGGTGCTGCTTAACTTGTCTCGTCAGGAACTGTTGGAGAGGTTTGGAGACAGTCGATGGGATTGATGCTCTGACCTTTCAATGGTATGGCGGTGGTATTTCGACCTCAGTTCGATGTCATAAGTTCGGCTGGGGGGCTTTCCTTGCGCCCCTAGCTTGGGTTATGGGGTAAAAGTCTCAAATGTCAAGATCCATGGGATCTGTTTTTGGTCAGTTGATCGGTGAAAGGCTACTAACACCAACCCCAAAGAGTTAGGATTAATGACCCGACAGCCTCATGATCAATTTGCCAAACAGTATCTAACGGAGTTGTTAACACCTCACGGTCAGGTAGAAGTCAGCCGAGAACTAACCACTGAAGTTCGTCAAGTGGATATTTGGTTTCTACCAACAGCTTCTGAATCCACAGCACCAAAGGAAATCGGATTGCTCGGTAAGATGGCATCAACCGCCTGTTTATTGGAACCGTTCCGCAATGCTACAGGAATCATGGCAGTGCGCAATTGCCTGTTGAAGTTGTTTGCTCTCTACAGTGACCTACAGCGGAAAGCACGACGAGAGAAAAACCCGATCAGTGAAACTGATTTACCCTGTTTATGGATTTTGTCCCCGTCCTGTTCAGCCCAGCTGTTGAAGGGCTTTGGTGCAAAACTTAGTGATTCCGGTGATTGGGTTGCAGGAGTTTACTTTTTGCCTGAGTGGTTCAACACAGCTCTGGTAGCCATTAACCAGCTACCTGTTACCGAAGAAACCCTGTGGTTAAGAATTTTGGGACGGGATAAGACTCAAAGCCAAGCCATTAATGAGTTGCTGGCACTACCGGTCGGACACCCCTTACGGGGTAACATCTTAGAGATTCTGGCCAACTGGCGCATCAAAATAGAGGAAAGCGAAGATTTAACTGAAGACGAGAGGGAGTTAATTATGAATTTATCACCAGCTTATTTGCGTTGGCGGGAAGAAACCTTAGAGCAAGGAAGGGAACAAGGCAAGGAACAAGGCAATTTAGAGGGACAGCGCCTGATGGTGGAAAATCTACTGGCAGGGCGGTTTGGCACTGTTGATAAAGAATTATCCCGAACCATTGAGCCTTTAATGCAGTTGCCGATCACAGAGCGTACTCAGGTGCTGCTTAACTTGTCTCGTCAGGAACTGTTGGAGAGGTTTGGAGACAGTCGATTGGATTGATGCTCTGACCTTTCAATGGTATTGCGGTGGTATTCCCCTTATATTCCGGTATCACTAGGTCAAGACTGACGCAAAACTCGTCAGCAAACCTGCTTATCTCATAGGGGCGCACACCGTGCGCTCCTACTTGCGATTTTGATTTACGACTGCAGCTACCAGAACACTAGCTCAAAGCTAACGGCTGTTATAGCATTTCCAAATCAGATGTAAACGTGTATGGTCTTTTTTTCTTGTTCAATAACACTCTGTATCTCTTGCCCCTCTTGCCTTTTGCCTCTTGTATGCATGGCTTTTTCAGCAATTCGTGTGTTTACAACCCAAATAAAAACACCCTGAGCTGTTGGCGTAGCGTGCGCGTAGCCCATAGGCTGTTAGCTTCACTGACCTTATCCTGACCTGATATGGCAGCAAAAGTTTTTCTGAAAAACTGTCCGGAATTTACTTGGAAGGGAGAGAACATTAAATTGAAGGCAAGGAAAAATTAAAGTAATGACAACAAAGAGTTAATTAGAGTTAATTATGCATTGATCATCAGCTGATTTCGGTGGCTCTGAACCAATGTTACAACAGGTTGCTCCAAATGTGTGGGGGATTGTCTATCGGATTAAAATGCGATCGCTCTTTAACTCCACCTCCAACCTAGGAAATTTACTTTTATCCCATAAGCGATGCAGCGCGGTCTTGAGGGTTCCCCCCACTCGCTATTGCCGTGGTTTCCCCCACTCGCTATTGCCGTGGTTTCCCCCACTCGCTATTGAATCAAGACAAAGAGTTTTACTATTTACATCATCAAGGGTATAATTGATAGATTTTGATATCTTTTTTTATTAATTCAATAAAGAATTAAAGTTTTATTAAAATCTCCGACAATTAGTTTAACTATCCCATGAATTAGGCTACAGTTAAATTAAATCAAAAACCTAAAATTTTAACTAGTATTAGTCCCTATCAATTCTGATTTATTCATAACAGTATAAATGCTGTAATTCAATCTGATAAATACCAATATTCACAAACTATTCACACAATATTTAGACATTTAAATTGTGAATATAGGCTGATATTGAGATGCAGAAATGGGGAGATAGTAGGCCGGATTTTGCACAAGTGAATCGAGCTTAAATTTAAATGCCTATTTGCTTATAGCAACTATAAATAGGTGGCAAACTCTCACGCGGTCATTCTGACCGCAATACCAAGGAATTTGGGGTTATGAATTTTCACAACTCGTTTATAAACGGGCTTATCGACCAAAAAGAGAGCAAGCAATACTAGAGAAACTAGCTCACTACTAACTCCTCAAACTAATCAAGTTATGTATCTAATATACCATGACTTGACTAATTTCAGCAAGGGTCATGGCTAATCAACTATAGGAATCTGGGGAATTACTCTCAATCCATTAATTACAATATCAGATAATTCCCTCACTAGTTTTATATAACAGCAATAATTACTTGGAGAATAAAAAATCATGAGTTTGGATTGTACTATCTCAAAGTCTTCAATTGTAGTAGCAACTCAAGAGCAACTATCTTCTGATCTCGGAGGAGAGGCAATCATCCTCGACATGAAGTCCGGAGTGTATTATGGCTTGAATACAGTAGGTGCTAGCATCTGGAATCTGATCCAGGAACCGAAAACTTTAGACGAAATTCGGAATGCACTGCTAGCAGAATATGAGGTTGAGCCAGAAAAATGCGATCGCGATCTGTTGGCATTACTCCAAGAATTCGCAGCAGTTGGGCTAATTGAGGTAAAAGATGAAGCAGTTGCGTAAGTTCTTGCGCCTTACTAGTAGAGAACGTCAACTTGTGATTAACACGTTCATCTTACTAGGATTAATCAGACTAGGGCTATGGTTACTACCATTTCACAGATTGCGGCGACTGCTAACAAAAATCAGTCAGCCATCACCTCAAGCTCAAGGCGTAAACCAAACTAACCTAAGCAAAATTGTCGGAGCTGTTAATCTCAGCAGTCGCTACATGCCAGGTGGTGTTAAGTGTTTAGCTAGAGCATTAACCACACAAGTACTGATGAGTCGCTGTGGTTACTCCCCTCAACTCAGAATTGGAGTTGCCAAAGGGGAGGGAGGAAAATTAGAAGCTCATGCATGGGTGGAAAACCAGGGACAGGTTGTGATCGGCTATCTCAGAGACCTTTCACGGTTTACTCCACTACCATCGTTTAAAGGAGGGAAACTATGAGTGGCATTGTGGGGATTTACTACCTCGACCAGGAACCAATAGACCGGGAAAATATTGGGCAAATGTTAGATATCCTTGCCCACCGGGGACCAGACGGAGCAGATATCTGGTGCCAGGGGTCTGTTGGTCTCGGTCATCGGATGCTTTGGACTACCCCTGAATCGCTGCTGGAAAAGTTACCTCTAGTTAATCACTCCAGAGATCTAGTTATTACTGCTGATGCTCGGATTGATAATCGAGAGGAACTGATTGTTGCTCTAGAGTTGAACGACCTTCCAGCAGAAAAAATTACCGATAGCCAACTGATCTTAGCCGCTTATGAAAAATGGGGAGAGCATTGTCCAGAGAAACTATTAGGTGACTTTGCCTTCGCTATCTGGGATAAGCACAAGCAGATCCTCTTCTGTGCTAGAGACCATGTTGGGGTTAAGCCTTTCTATTACTATCACAAATCCGGTCAAGGGTTTATTTTTGCCTCCGAAATCAAAGCACTCTTCTGTTTACCCTTCGTACCAAAGCGTCTTAACGAAGTTAGGATGGCTGACTATGTCGCCCTGATGATGGAAGACAAAGTTATCACCACCTATGACAACATTCTGCGGCTTCCTCCTGCTCACACCATGGTCGTTAGTCAGTCAGGGATAGAGCTAAACTGTTACTGGTCTCTAGACCCCAATCGTGAGCTAATCTTAGACTCTGACGAAGCCTATGCTGAAGCATTTCGTGACATCTTTACCGAAGCAGTTCGTTGTCGTCTCCGTAGTGCTTTTCCCATTGGTTCTCACTTGAGCGGTGGATTAGATTCTTCCTCAATCACTTGTGTAGCCAGGAAACTACTAGCTGAAGCAGGAGATGCTCAACTCCACAGCTTCTCCAACATTTTTGACAAAGTGACTGAGTGTGATGAACGTCCCTTCATCAATGCCGTTTTAGAACAGGGTGGACTAATTCCCCACTATGTCCATGCTGATCAGTTTGGTCCGCTGTCAGACGTTGACGAGATTTGGCAGTATGAAGACGAAGCCTTACTTGGTCCAAGTCATCATTATCCTTGGCGACTGAATCAAGCTGCTAAGCAAGCAGGGATGCGAATTGTTTTAGATGGTCTCGATGGCGATAATGTCGTGTTTCATGGTGTGTCTAGATTGACAGAACTAGCCCATCAAGGACAATGGGAAGCTTTTGTCCAGGAAGCTGAGGCATTTTCCGAAAATTTTGGTAACTCACCCCAAGCCCTGATTAAACACTACAGTATCCTACACCTAAAAACCCTCGCCAAGCAGTTACGGTGGATTGCCTTTGCTAAAGCTGTACATCAGATTCACAAGCGTTTTGGCATCTCCCGTAAGCACCTGTTGCTCAATCATGGACTCAAGGCGTTAGTTCCGGAAGCAATCAAGCAACTTTGGCGAAAGTGGCGCAGACAAGACAAGTCAGCTACTCCTGTTGCACCTTTAGTTAACCGCAACTTTGCTGAACGCATTGGTATTGATCAGCGTATCCAAGCACTCGATAAGTCAGATCAACCATCACTCACAGTCAGAGAAGACCACTGGCGTAATCTAAGCCAAGGTATATTTCCCCTCATTCTAGAGCAGCTCGACCGCTACAATGCTGCATTTTCCCTCGAAGCTCGTCATCCCTTTATGGATAAGCGGCTACTTGAATTCTGTCTAGCACTGCCTTCCGAGCAGAAACTCTACCAGGGATGGAGTCGGATGGTGTTGCGTCGTGGGATGGCAGATATTTTACCAAAAGCTGTCCAGTGGCGAGGAGGCAAAGCCCATATGGGTCCAAACTTTATTCACGGTCTGCTGACCCTAAATCGTCAGGTGTTCGACGACGTGATCTTGAATAAGCTTGAACTCATTGAAGGGTACGTTGACACAGACTTTCTGAGACAAGTTCATCGACGCATGACCTCAGGAGGCAGGGTGCGAGAAAAAGACTGCATGACAGTCTGGCAGGGAATCATCTTGGCCTTGTGGCTTGACCGCACCCAAGTGACACCCTAAGTCTAACTTGGCAGGGAATCTACTTGGGATTGTGGTTTGGGCACAACCAAGAAACACCGTAAGTCCAATTCAGGCTGTAACTACCTTAAATTACTATCAGCAAAAGGAAAGTAAAACCATGCTAAAAACTTACACTACACCAGAGATGATTGTTCACGGCACCATTGAGGAGCTCACCGAAATCAGTGGACCTGATCGCATTGCAGATGTCCTGATTTTTAATGGTGATTTGAATAATCCCGCAGCTATATCAGATGACTCAATCAGCCTAGACTGCGATAACAATGGTAATTGTGATCCGTTCAAACAATAGTAACACAACTACTACTGGTGATAGTGAGTAATTAGCGATGCAGCGCGGTCTTGGGGGTTTCCCCCATGAGCGACTGCATCAAGACAGTGAGTAATTAATAGTTTAACTCAGGGTGTGACTACCTTAAACCACAATAACTACAACAAAAGTAACACCATGCTAAAAACCTACACTACACCAGAAATGATTGTTCACGGTTCTATTGAGGAGCTCACCGAAATCAGTGGACCTGATCGGATGGCAGATGTCCTGATTTTCAATGGTGATTTGAATAATCCCGCAGCTGAATCCGATGACTCAAGCAGCCTAGACTGCGATAACAATGGTAATTGTTCTCCGTTCCAACTACCGTAACAGGATTACTACTGATGAGTAATCAATAGTTTAACTCAGGGTGTGACTACCTTAAACCACAATAAGTACAAGGAAAGTAACACCATGCTAAAAAGCTACACTACTCCAGAGATGATTGTTCACGGTTCTATTGAGGAGCTCACCGAAATCAATGGACCTGATCGGATTTCAGATGTGCTGATTTTCAATGGTGATTTGGCTAATCCCGCAGCTGAATCAAACGACTCACAGAGCCTAGACTGCAATAATGGTAATTGTGTTGAGTTTAAACAACCGTAACACAATTACTACTATTGATGCTGACTAATCAATAGTTCAAATCAGGGTGTAACTACCTTAAGCTACCGTCAGCAAAAGCAAAGTAACACCATGGAAAAGAGCTACGCTACACCAGAGATGATTGTTCACGGCACTATTGAGCAGCTCACCCAAATAACTGGAGTTAGTACTACGTTAGATGTGCTTATTTTCAATGGTGATTTGGCTAATCCCGCAGCTGAATCAGATGGCTCAAGCAGCCTAGACTGCGATAACAATAATAATTGTGATCCGTTCAAACTACAGTAATACGATTAGCACTGGTGATGGTAAGTACTGAATATGAGTAGCGCCATTACCAAGGGCGACAAAGGTATTATCTACTACTAAATTATCTACTACTAAATTATCTAGTACTAAATTATCTACTACTAGCAAGATCATCCCCCAACTCGTTAGTGCTGCAACACTGACTCAGCAGAAGGGTCTTGGCTAGAGTTAGGGGACGCCTTTTTTGCTATCAAGTTCTCCCATCAAGTTTAACCTGCTCCTAAGTATCAATCATGTACATCTATACGGCCTACAACCTTTGTATTCATTCAGAGATTCCCTTACCTGAGCTATTGGAATCTCATGGACCCCCTGATGTGATCATACGTTTAGGGAAATTGAGTCATCTTCCTCCAGAAACAGCCAATTGGAGCAACCGTGTCCTTGGGGAATTGCATGGCAAAGCAAAGGTTTTGATTGAAGATGGGCGAGAGATTACTATCGAACCTGTGACAGGAGTAGACCAGTCCAAGCTCAGCCCTAACATCCTTGGAGCTTGTATGTCTGTGGTGCTGCGACAGAGGGGATTGCTAGTACTCCATGCTAGCAGCATTGTGGTCAACAATCAAGCGATCGCATTCATGGGTGGGTCAGGTTGGGGTAAATCCACCTTGGCTGGAGCGTTTCATCGGAAGGGTTATCATATTATAACTGATGATGTCATGCCTGTCAACTTTGATGACGGCTATCCTTTGATTATTCCTAGCTTTCCTCAGATTAAACTTTGGCCATCAGCAGCGGATTCTCTAGGACACAATTCAAAGAACTTACCTCCTCTTTACCCAAACGCACCAAAGCTTTCCTACACATTCAGTGATGGGTTTCAACGCACTGCTGTACCCCTGAAGCGACTCTATGTATTGGCCAAGGGAGACCAACATCAGATTACCAAGCTAACGCCTCAACAAGCGTTCCCTGAACTAGTCCGTCATAGCCGTGATGTAGATGTGCTAATTGCTCGAGACTGTGTCAGTACTCATCTGCGTCAATGCGCCAATCTAATCAAGACTGTATCTATCTGTCGCTTCACCAGAAAGCCTAATCTAATGGAACTTCCTGATCTAGTGGCCTTGGTGGAGAAAGATATCGAAGAAATCACTACTTCTGATAGTAGTAAAAAAGATCGCATCAATAGTATACTTCTAACCTCTAAACCTTAACACAAAAAATGGGAGCAGGCAAAACTTTAAGAAAAAAAATCCAGCAAACATTACGCCTTTTGCCTGCACTGCGTCTAGTCTGGCAAAGCAGTCCCTTTTGGACAGTAGCTCGCGTAGGAATTTTGCTGGTTCAGGGGATATTACCTCTACTATCAATTTATCTTACAAAACTAATTATTGATACAGTAACTGACGGATTACTTAATACTGATAAACAAGCCGTATTTCGTGATGTTTTACTTTTCCTAATCTTAGCCGGTACAGTTACTATTGTCACTACTCTTTTGAACTCCTTAGCTGAAGTAGTCAATACTGCTCATTCTCAGCGGGTGACTGACTACATGCAAGGGATTATTCATGATAAATCCCTAGAAGCTGACTTAGAGTACTACGAAAATGCCCTATACTACGATACATTACAAAGAGCTCAACAAGAAGCGCCCTACCGACCGCCCCGAGTCCTAAATCGTCTCACACAGATAGCTCAAAATAGTATTTCCTTGTTGGCGATGGTGAGTTTATTACTCTCCCTCCATTGGGGAATTGCTGGGATTTTATTTATTGCTGCTATGCCCGCGATGGTAGTACGGGTAAAATACTCTCGGGTTATCTATCGTTGGCAGCGTAAAAAAACACCCATGGAACGGCAATCCATGTATTTGGGTTACATGCTAACCTCAGACCAGTTTGCTAAAGAAATTCGGTTGTTTGATTTAGGGGTTTTCTTTACTGACTGGTATCGTCGCATCCGAGAGCAACTATATAAGGAAAAAGTAGCCATTGCCACTGGACGCTCCTTTGCTAACTTTGGTGCTCAAGCCGTTGCCGGAATGTTAATTTTTTCTGTCTATGGCTTTATTGTCTATCAAACTGTCCATGGGGATTTGGGCTTAGGCGATTTAGTGCTGTATCACCAAGCGTTGCAGCGGGGACAAAATAATATTCGAGGGTTATTAACTAGTATATCTGGTCTTTATGAAGATAATTTATTCTTAGCTAACCTCTACGAATTTCTGGATCTAAAACCTAACGTTGTTGAACCAACTTATCCCAAACCAATTCCCCACTCCATGAGCCGTGGTATTGTTTTCGATCATGTTAGTTTCCAATACGGTACTACAACTCGTCAGGCACTTAAAAACATCAACCTCACGGTGCGACCAGGGGAAACTATAGCGCTAGTGGGAGAAAACGGTTCCGGTAAAACAACCTTAATTAAACTTTTGTGTCGTTTGTACGATCCAACCGCTGGCAGCATCACCATTGATGGGATTGATATCCGCAATTTTAAAATAGCTGACTTACGCCGCCAAATCAGTGTGATTTTCCAAGACTACGCTAAATATAATTTCACCGCTAAGGAAAATATCTGGTTAGCGGACATTGATTTACCACGAGATCACGAAACTATTATTGATGCTGCTCGTCGTTCTGGTGCTGATGATGTTATCACTAGTTTGCCCCAAGGGTATAATACCATGCTGGGCAAATTGTTTGACCAAGGGGAAGAACTTAGTATTGGTCAATGGCAGAAAATAGCCTTAGCACGAGCTTTTCTACGAGACTCTCAGGTTATTGTATTAGATGAGCCTACCTCTGCTATGGATCCTAAGGCAGAATACGAGGTGTTTATGAAATTCCGCGAACTGATCGAAGATCAAGCTGCTATTCTGATCACCCATCGCTTATCTACTGTAAAAATGGCTGACCGGATCTATGTGATGGACCAAGGTTCAATTGTAGAAAGCGGTACCCATGCGGAACTGATGCAGTTAGATGGTACTTATGCCCATTTGTTTGAAACTCAGGCTAAAAATTATCGCTAACTTGAAGGTCAGCTATCAGCTATCAGCTAATGCGCTATGGGCATTAGCTGGCCGCTGACCGCTGACTGCTGAATGCTTTCCTTCTGACTTCCCTACTCCCTACTCCCTACTCCCTACAACGATCTACCTCACCCAATTGAGAACTGCTATAGCATTTCCATTTGAGATGTGAACATAAAATTAAACTCTTTAGGTAACAGGAAACTCGGTATCTGCTAACAGGGGTAAGGAATACCGAGTTTTTTTGATTATAAAAAATTACCGATATAGGTTTACAACTTATTTGTAAATAGTCTAATAATGGCTATTTTTTTTAGCTGATCTTTAGAGATATTCTTTGGTTAAATAATTTAAGTTTTGTTAATTTTTTAGGTAATTGTGGAAAAAATCGATTAATTAGGATAAAGTTTAATTGAATTGAAGCGCTAAAATTATCAATCTTAATCCGCTTAAGATTAATCCGCTTAAGACAGTCTAAAGGCTACCGGGGTGAGAATCTGCAATTAGATTCATGAGCTATGGACTGTGAACCAAAATTTAGGATGGTATCTGGAATCAGTACTAGCTGTTAAGTCAATGATGGTAACCCTCACAAGTCCTCCTAATTAAAGGGGATTTCGGGAAATGAATAAAAGCTAAACTACTTGGTTTTACGTTTGTATTGCCTAAGTCATGAATCTGATAAGTTCAGGAATTTATTAATTTTTGTTAACGAAAATTTGCTAAACAAAGGCTGCTTTATTGTCACATTAAAAAGCTAATTACTAAACCATAATAGCTAAAATTTAGCTACATATAGTTAGAGCGAAAGCCTTGCGCCCCTAGAATTAGACTTGAGCAACGGATGCAAAGGTAATTTCTGAACTGAAATGGCTGATCAAGGGGAGTCAAGAAACTACTGTATCCGTTTCTTGTGATTGCATCTACGCGCAATAGTTATTTGAGAAATTAATTATGAGTTTGGATGGCACAATATCTAAAACAATATCTAACTGTTTAGTTGGCGATATCTCTGAAATTGACAGCCAATCACTGGATTGCAAACCTTTGGGTAGCAAAAAGCAAAAGCTGTTTTCCTATGTTGCTTATGGTTTGGGAATTCACTCGGCGCTACCAATCCCAGAGTTTATCCCAGCAGAAGTAGAGTGTGATGTTACGATTCACATTCAGAGTAATGATTACAGTACGGGATGCGTTCCCGTAGCGGAGGCCGTAGGCCACGCTTTCGCCGTAGGCGACGCTGCGCGAACGGGAACGGCTGAGGCCGTAGGCCACGCTACGCGAACGCCGAATCGCAAAATCACTGACTACATTCCAAAGGAAGTTATCCAGCAGCCGATGGCTTTGCAGTTGAGTCCAGAGGAGGCGGTGATTTATCTCAAAGACACAGGGCTGTTTCTGGTACAGAGGGGAAACAGGATTACGATCATTCCCGCAGCAGAAGCCTCCCTTAGCCGCATTCAAACGGCTCTAGTGGGAACTGTGATGGCGATTCTGCTCTATCAGCGGGGATTGTTGGTGCTACATGCCAGTGTAGTCAATATTAATGGTGGTGCGGTTGTTTTCTTGGGTAATTCCGGTGAAGGTAAGTCTTCAATTGCTGCTGCACTCCATACTCAGGGATACAGAATCATCACTGATGATGTTGCACCTGTGACGTTGAATCAGGGGACAGCGAAAGTTGCTCCTAGCTTTCCTCAAATTAAACTAAGTCGAGAAGTAGCTGGGGTTTTGGGATATGACCAGGATAAGCTGGCTCTGCTGGTACCGAAGTTAAATAAACCTGGCTATCGGTTAAATCAGGATTTGACCGAAGCGCTACTACCAATCCGGTGCATCTATGTACTGGTTTCAGGTTCACAGTTGAGTATTAAGTCTCTGAAACTTCAGGAGGCGGTGATGGAACTATCCCGTCATTCCCGTCTCAACAGCTTATTTGACTCTGAGAAAGCATCCCATCTTCTTCAGTGTGCTCAGCTTGCCAATCAGTGTAGTGTTTATCGTCTCCAGCGACCTCGTAACTTGGCTTTGTTGCCAGAGTTAGCGAGGTTGGTGGCAGAACATCAATTTATACAGGGCCAAATCTAAAAGGTAACAGGTAACAGGTAATATAATAAATTACCCAAAGCCCGATTATCCATTACTCAAAACAACTTCGAGCTCCTAATCAACTGTTATCAAAAACTGTAATAAACCCCTTCAAACTAGTTGAAGGGGTTTACTTTAATCTGTCCGAGGTGATATCTATTCCTTTACCGCTAAACTAGCTTGTTTAAAACTATGGTAGTCTGGTTTTCGTGTCTGAGTGGAAGGTATCTATATCCTACTGGCCAATGCTGGCGTAGATGTAGTTGCTCTCTGTTCTAGACTAAATCTAATCACTGTAGGACTAATGAAAATCGCTACCTGGAACGTCAACTCAATTCGGAGTCGCCAAGCTCAAGTAATAGATTGGTTGCAACGGACCCAAGTAGATGTGCTTTGCCTGCAAGAAACTAAAGTAGTGGATGCCCAGTTTCCGCGATCGCTTTTTGAAGAATTGGGGTATTACCTTTATATTTCTGGGCAAAAATCCTATAATGGTGTAGCCATTTTTAGCCGGAAACCAGCCACAGACTTAAGTACGGGCTTTGCTGCGGTGTTGGATACTGCTCAGGTCGGGGACTTAGATGAACAAAAGCGAGTGATTAGCGCTATAGTAGACGGCGTCCGCATTGTTAACCTCTATGTTCCCAATGGGGCTTCCGTGAACAGTGAGAAGTACGACTACAAGCTGCGTTGGTTGAAGATACTGCGGGACTATTTACACAGTATTCTAGAACAACAGTCCCATGAACTTTGTGTATGTGGGGACTTTAATATTGCCCCAGAAGACCGGGATATCCATGATCCTAAAGGCAAAGAAAACCACATCATGGCGTCCCCAGTAGAACGTCAAGCCCTACAATCGGTCTTAGACCTAGGGTTAGCGGATGCCTTTCGCAAATTTACCAAAGAAGGGGGTAATTTTAGTTGGTGGGACTATCGCACCCGTGCCTTTCGGGGTAATCGAGGTTGGCGCATTGACCATATCTACCTAACCCCCAATCTTTACAATCAAGCGATTAGTTGTACCATTGACATAGAACCGAGAAAACTAGATAAACCTAGCGACCATGCCCCTGTAATCGTCAAGTTTTAGTCAAGTTTTAGTCAAGTTTTAAAGGCAAAAGCTATGCAAATGGAAAATGGAAAATGGAAATTAACAATTAAACTTAATAATTAAAATTAACAAATAAAATCAACAATTAAAAATTACAATTGACAATTATAGCAGTCGAAGTAAAGGGTAATAAATGTTTCTGTTCCCTATTCCCTATTCCCTATTCCCTATTCCCTATTCCCAGATCCGCTGTTCCCAAAAACCCAGAACTTTGTACTCACCACAATTAATGACCTTTAAGCACACGATCAATAGCCTGCAATAATTCCTTAACCGTGTAAGGCTTAGACAAAAAGGTCTTAACTCCAGCTTCAGCCGCCGCATCGACTTTATCGCTAATAGGCAACCCACTGATACCAATAATTTTGATCTGCGAGTTAATGTCTCGCAATTGAAGGGTAGTTGTTGGTCCATCCATAACCGGCATCATCATATCCATCAGCACCAAGCTAATATCATCCTGATGTTGCCTATAGAGTGCGATCGCTTCCTTACCATCCCTGCTACTCATCACCCTATAGCCATAGTTTTCTAAGGACGTCTTGGTAATCTCACCAATAGCGGCTTCGTCATCCACCACTAAAATCAACTCACCGTTTCCTCTGGGTAGTTCTAGTTCTTCCTCGGCAGGAATTGGGGAGTGTTCTACTGCTGGCAAATATACTTTAAAGTTAGTACCTACGCCCACTTCACTATACACATTCACAAAACCGGCGTGACTTTTAACAATACCTCTGACCGTAGACAAACCCAGTCCTGTACCTTGACCGATTTCTTTAGTAGTGAAAAATGGTTCGAAAATTCTTGGCTGTATTTTCAAGGGAATACCAATACCAGTATCAGCAACGGTCACCACAATGTAGGGACCTACATCCGCATCAATATGCATCCTGACATAGTTTTGATCTAAAAAAATATTTTGAGCAGACAATGTCAAAGTTCCACCATCAACCATAGCATCACGAGCATTGATGCAGAGGTTCATCAAAACTTGGTGCAGTTGTGTGGCATCCCCAGATACTGACCAAAGATTAGGGTCTATATCCGTAGACAGTTCAATGGATCTGGGAAATGTTTCTAGGATAATGTGGCGAATTTCCCGAATTAAATGCCTGACTTGTAAAACCGTTCGTTTACCTGTAACACCCCGAGCAAACGATAAAACTTGCTTGACTAAACCAGCCCCCCGCCTAGTATTATTCTCTACAGTTTTTAGGAGTTGTAAATGCCGCTGATCTGAGATTTTCAGCTGCAACAATTGAGCAGACATTAGAATAGGAGCTAATAAGTTGTTCAAATCATGGGCAATGCCCCCAGCTAAGGTACCAATGCTCTCCATGCGCTGAGCGTGGAGAAACTGGGTTTCGAGTTGTTTCTTCTCAGTGATATTAGTATTGACAATCAAGATTGATTTGGGCTGTCCCTGAGAATTTTCCACCAAAGTCCAGCGACTTTCAACAATAATTTCTTTGCCATCTTTGGTGACTTGATTCAACTCACCATACCACTCCCCTGTTTTGGCAACACTTTGGTCTGCCTCGGCTAGCTCAGCTGGTGCTTGTTCGTACAACAGTAAATGCTCTTTTTTTCCAATCACTTCTGCTGCGTGCCAACCGTATAGAGACTCTGCCCCTTTATTCCAAAATGAGATAGTATTGTCTAGATCCCGAACCAGAATGGCATCCGTTGCCACATCCAACAACGCTGCTTGTTCCCGAATTTTTTGTTGGGCTTGCTGGCGCTCAAGGGCATAGCGGATGGAACGTTCTAGTAAAGGTGCTCTGAGTTGACTCTTATCTAGGTAATCTGCTGCCCCAGCTTTCATGGCTTCCATGTCAACCTCATGGTCTCCCTGAGCAGTTAGGAGGATAATCGGTGCTGTACACCCCCTGGCAATGGCTTCACGCAGGAGTTCAAGTCCATTATGCTCACCAAGACGGTAGTCTAGTAGATAAACATCATGGTGGTTCTGACCAATCATTTCTAAGCCTTTACCATAGGTTGCCACCCACGTCAAGCTAAATCTAGCCTTCTGGTTTTCCAACAGTAAATCACGAGTTAGAATATAGTCATCTTCGTCATCATCAACGAGTAATACGTTAACCAAAGGGTTGTACATTGGTCTGGTACCATAGGAATAGAAGGAAATTAGTGGAGAATCGAGAGTTCTAAGTTCTGACTTGGGTAAGCAATTTGCCAGGTTTGTGATCAACGAACATTGATGAGGGTCGGTTTTGGAAATAGTCCTGAGTGGATCAGTCTTTAGTGGTACACTAGAAACATCATAAGAAACATCAGAACTTTCAGCTTTCGGTTGTGAGCATTTACTCATGGCAGTCTATTCCCTTCGGGGGGCAATTCGGCGATGTCCAACCAGTACTTTTTTAACGTTTGCATCACCTCAATTAGGGAACTATAGGTGACAGGCTTAACGATGAAAGAATTTGCTCCTAAGTTGTAACTGTGATAAATATCTTCTTCAGCCTTTGAGGTAGTCAGCACCACAACTGGTATAGTTCGTAGATTAGGATCAGCCCTAATTTCTATGAGGGCCTCACGACCATCTTTTTTCGGCATGTTCAAATCCAGTAGGATTAAACTTGGACGAGGGGACATGCTCGCCTGCGTGTGTTTACCACGGTGATATAGATAATCCATCAATTCTTCGCCATCACTGACAAAGTATAGTTCATTGGTCAACTGACTCTCTAAGAGAGCCTCCCTTGCCAACAGACAATCATCCGGATCATCATCTGCCATTAAAATTACCACGGGATTTCGGCTTTCATTCACTAAGCATTATCTCCTCGACCAACAATTATAAAGGAATTACAAAGGAATTATGAAGGAATTATGAAGGTTCAAGGGATAAAAAATTTGAGGTATAGCAGAAGTCAGAAGTCAGAAGTCAGAAGTCAGAAGTCAGAAGTCAGAAGTCAGAAGTCAGAAGTCAGAAGTCAGAAGTCAGAAGTCAGAAGTCAGAAGTCAGAAGTCAGAAGTCAGAAGTCAGAAGTC
>NZ_JAAHHX010000840.1:0-1266 GCF_010672065.1 Moorena sp. SIO4A1
CTGACGGGGTGACGAAACAGGCTGAAATGCTTGCTATGTAAAGCTAGTAGCATTTTGTGGTAAAAAAAAGTAGGTCTCTAAATTTGCAACAAGACCTACGTATTGACAATGTTCCCAACATTCTACCAAAACCACCTAAAAAGTCAATTAAGTCTAGCCGATTATATTTTTTTAAAAATCCTGATTAATCTTTTACAATTAATCAAGAAAGTCAGTTTGGAAAAGTTAGCAAATGCTCTCCCTTTACCCATTAAATTTGAAAGCAAAAGAAAAAGAATACAAAGATTTTTATCGCTGCCAAATCTCACCATTGAAAAAGTTTGGCTTCCAATAGTTGAAGAAGTTTTGAAAACATACTTTACCTCGGACCAACTAATTTATATAGCAATAGATCGAACAAGTTGGGGTCGTATTAATTTATTCATGGTTAGCCTCATTTGGGATAAAAGCGATGCAGCAAGGGAACAGGGGGTTCCCCCCATGAGCGACTGCATCAAGACAGGGCGTTTCCAGTATATTTTACTTTGTTGCCAAAGTTAGGGAGTAGTAATCTAACAGAACAACAAATAATATTGTCAAAAGTTATCCCGCTTTTTAAAAACTATCAAATCTGCCTGTTGGGAGATAGAGAATTTTGCTCTGTCAAATTAGCAAAATACTTACAGGACTTGGGTGTGTATTTTTGCTTACGCTTAAAAAAGAACGAGTTTATTGAATATAAAAAAACTAATTGGCTTCAACTTAATGATTTAGGTTTAGTACCAGGAGTGTCTTTATTTATCCAAGGAGTTAAAGTTACTAAAACTCGTGGATTTTCAAATTTTAATGTGGCTTGTAAGTGGCAACGTAAACTCAAAGGAATAGCGCAGAAAGAAGGATGGTTTATTCTGACAAATTTTGAAAAATTAGAGTTGGCGATTTCCGCTTATAAAAAAAGATTTAATATAGAGGAAATGTTTAGAGATTTCAAGAGTGGTGGTTATAACTTAGAAAACACAAAGCTTGAGGATAAACGGTTTATTTCGATAGTTTTATTGATAGCGATAGCTTACACTTCTGCAACTTTCCAAGGTCAAACTATTAAACGTAAAGGAATACAAAACTATGTAGCTCGTGTAAAAGAATCTGGACGTAGGGAGCGGAGGCATAGCAGTTTTTACGTTGGTTTGTATGGTCAAACCTGGATGAATTTTAAGGATGTTTGTCTAAAATTAGTAACCGAATTAATGAAATTAAATCCTAATAAACGAAAGTATTATCAACGCG
>NZ_JAAHHX010000841.1:0-1266 GCF_010672065.1 Moorena sp. SIO4A1
AATTTGAGGTAACAGGGAATCGGGAATCGGGAATCGGGAATCGGGAATCGGGAATCGGGAATCGGGAATCGGGAATCGGGAATCGGGAATCGGGAATCGGAATTTTCGGCAAGGTAAAAAACGGTAATTATTTGGGATAATTAAGTCTACACTTATATCGTTTTGACAGAGTTAGTATAAGTAAGGATAGCTAAAGTGCTGAAATTAGGGTCAGTAAATAATTAAATTTATATAATTGGGCAGAGTTATATCTAGTATTTATTGATTACCGTTTTTTACATAACCCAAAATACCTCTAGAGTTGATTAACTCTTGCCTTTTGCCTCTTGCCTCTTGCCTCTTGCCTTTCCCTACTCCCTACTCCCTAGATGAACATTACCATTAAAATCCCAGAGCTAAGCATAGAAGGAATTGACCTGAATAGACTAGAACGGGTACGCTTACAAGCAGCGGTGGAAGCAGAATTATCCCGTTTGCTTAAGGTGAAGGGACTACCTCGAAATTGGCAAAATAGTACCAATATTCCCACTGTACCCGTGAATTTAAACTTAACTAAAACCCACAATCCCACAGACATGGGTAAGGAAATTGCTCAGGCTATTTATAGAGGTATGGCGCAATGACTTAAGTCTTAGTCAGCTGAGAGGAAAGCTCCGGAAGATGATACAAACAAGCAAAGTTCCCAGTGACTTCGATGCTCAGGGTTTACGGAGTAGCCTAAGAAACCCGTATATTAATTTATAAATTAAAATGGTTCGGTGGGGATGAGAAAGCGATGTTAGGGTAATGGGATGAAATCCGGTAGTGCGATCGCAGGTATCATCCTTGCCTTGAAAAAAGGCTAGTGTAAACCTGAGTGGAGAAAAAACCTTGAAAAGTGGAGCCTTATTTGATGTGAATTAAAACTATTACTCATAACCTATCGCGCTCAATGGCTCAACTTTTCTTGCGGTAATTCAAACCCTGCCGCTCTGTTTTATTGGTGTTTTTTTTTAAGACTGTTGTGCTGACTTGCCCAGCATTTAAGGCCGTAGGCCACGCGGGGCGCGTTCGGCTTTGTTTATCAGTACATATAGCGTTTATCGCAGTTATGAGGTACAGTATTGAGGTAGCGCATCCCTATTCCCTATTCCCTATTCTCTCTTCTCTCTTCTCTGTTCCGGTGATCCGCTGTTACCTGTTCCCTAAAATACCGAAATTGTGTACCTCATAACTATGATAATTGCTAGAATATATAGCAATTCCATGGATACCCTGTGCAAAATT
>NZ_JAAHHX010000842.1:0-1266 GCF_010672065.1 Moorena sp. SIO4A1
ACGCTGGGGGTGCAGCTGTCGAAAACGAAGCCCCCGAAGGTGGAGGGGCACCTGGCCTGGGCTCTGCTCATTCGCCTGCTCGGTGGGCCGATCATCGCTGCCTCGCTGATCTGGATCTTTGGCTTTCGCAATGAACTGGCGGCCGTGCTGATTGCCGGGGCCGCCTCGCCCACGGCGGTCAACACCGCCCTCCTGGCTACAAATTGTGCTGCATTGGGTGACGCCAGTCGGCATCAATAATCAATGTCCGGCGGGAAAATCTTGCTGAAACCGCAGCCAAGTGGGAAGCTACCACTGACTTACCCTCTCCGGAAACAGCACTGCTAACCACAATCAGCTGTAACCTATTCTGAGCACGCAACTCCATGGTTGTCAGGAGCAGGCGGTAAGGCTCCATTAACCTAATATCTGCTAAGAATCGCTTCGGTTGTTCAAGACTTAGTGCCTGAGCAGGCATCTTCGGTAATACCCCCAGCCTAGGCAGCTTCAGCAGTGCCTCCGCTTCCGAGGCATCGTGTAGGGTATTATCCATCATCTCCAGCAACAGCACCATACCGACAGCTAAGGCAATTCCAGCCGCAGTAGCAATCACTAGCACCACTTTTGGATTGGGTTGCTTGGGTGATGAAGGAAGTTTTGCCCGCTCAATAATTTGAATATTGCTAACTAGTTGGGCTTCGGCAATCCCTGCTTCTTCCAGTTTGTTTTGGAGGAGTTTAAGAGAGGCAATAGCTTCTTCTTGTCGGCGAACTAAGCTAGCAAAGGGTTGCCGTAGAACTGGTATTTGACCAAGACGATTCTGGAGTTTAATGCGCTCAGTTTGCACCAGGTAGAGCTTTTGTTCCAGTACCGACCGTTCTGTTTCAGCTAAAATAAACCTAGAGGTAAAGTCCTGGCTCAACTGATCAGAGGCCACATCACCAGGGGGAATAATTTGATTATTGGACTGATTAGTAGACTGATTAGTTAGCTGATTAGTGGGCAACAGACGAGACAGTTTTTGATTGTAGAGGCCAAGGAGTTCATACCGCTCCTGAACCAGTGATATCACCGCTGGATTCTGATCAGTTAGACGCGATCGCGCTTTGGCTAACTCCCGTTCCAAGTTGACTAGCTGAGCTCGTAAGGCTTGGAGTTCTTCATCTTGACCAATGCGTCCGGCGATGTAAGCATTCTGAGCATTATTCAGACTGGTTATTGTCTGGAGTTCTTGGCTACGGGTTTTAGCGTCTTGGAGTTGAATAGACAGATCGGAAGAGCGTCGAC
>NZ_JAAHHX010000843.1:0-1264 GCF_010672065.1 Moorena sp. SIO4A1
GTATTGCTCAGGAGTTAAGTGGTTCTATTCAAACTCTTAAGAATCTTCCTGGCTCTATTTCCTATCTTCTTGATAAAACAGCCAAGAATTTTTCTGCTGACTATATTCTGATTGACATGAGTCCAAGCTTAAGCTCAATTAATCAGAATTTACTGATGACAAGTGATTTCTTTATATTGCCTACAATTCCTGATTTCTTTTCAGTTATGGCAATTGATTCAGTAGCAACAATTCTACCTAAATGGCATCAGTGGGCACAGAAAGCCAGCGAATTGCCAGTTCTCAAAAAAGCTAATTACCCATTCCCAAAAGTTACCCCTCTCTTTCTTGGAACAATTATTCAAAATTATCGAATTAGGTACGGAAACCCAACTATTGCTGTCAATAAATGGATAGATAAGATTAACTATGCTATTGAAAATACACTGTTCCCAGCATTAAGCCGTGAACACATGGTTTTTCCTAGGGAAGTTTATTTGGGTGAAAAAATTAAGGAGGATTTATGCCTCATAGGAATTCCTGATTTTAATAATCTCATTTATTGTTCTCAAGAAAATCAAACACCTGTATTTGCTTTAACTGCTGAACAAATTGGGCAAACTGGCAAGGTTTTAGAACATACTCAAAACTACCAAAATCACTTTAGAGAATCTTTTTCCACATTAGCAGATAAGGTAATTAATCTAACTTCTAATGCAGTCCGCGCTTGATCAATTCCATATCAGCATCCGTCGTGTTCGAGATTTGATAGCTGTTCATAATTCTGTTAAAGCACAATCTACATCTGCTCTCGACCTTTCAGACATTTTGAGAGCAACACTGGTGCTATCTGTCAGTGCATTAGATTATTATATTCATGAAGTAGTGAGATTAGAAATGCTAGAAATTTACCGTGGAAATCGCTCAGAGCCTCCGGCATTTTCTCGCTTTCAAATTTCCTTGGAAAGTATGCGTGAAGGTTTAAATGTTGCTTCAAATATAGACGATTGGTTAGAAACGGAAATTCGACAAAAACACAGCTATAAAAGCTTTCAGCAGCCAGAAAATATAGCAGATGCCATTAGATTAATTTCAGATAAAAAATTATGGTAAGAAGTTGGTAAGGTGATGGGTAAACCGGCAAAATAGATTAAACAAAAGTTGAGCATTATCGTCGATCGTAGAAATAAAATTGCTCATGAAGCTGACATAAATCCAACACTAGGACTAGGTGATAGATGGCCGATCAATGAGAAACTTGTTAATGATGCTGTTGATTTCATTG
>NZ_JAAHHX010000844.1:0-1263 GCF_010672065.1 Moorena sp. SIO4A1
AATATACAGCTTCCTCTGCCGCTGAGTCACCCCCCCCGACTACCGCCACTTCCTTACCACTGAAAAGGGGAGATGCACCATCACAGATGGCACAAGCTGAGATCCCATTACTCCAGTACTGAGCTTCCCTGGGTAAATGCAACCGTTTCGCTGTTGCCCCGGTAGCAATCACAATACTATGGGTTTTTACTTCCCGTTCCTCAGAGCGGACAGTAAAGGGACGCTGACTTAAGTCTACAAAGATCACATCTTCGGTATAGCATTCAGTGCCCCAGCGTTCTGCTTGAGCCTTCATCCGTTCCATTAATTGAGGTCCGGTGATTCCCTCTGGGAAGCCAGGGAAGTTTTCTACTTCTGTGGTAGTCATCAGCTGTCCGCCAGGGATTCCACCAGCTTGAAAGCCTTCAAACATTAAGGGTTTCAGGTTAGCTCGTGCCCCATAAATCGCTGCTGTGTAACCTGCAGGACCAGAACCGATAATAACAAGATTTTCTACAGGGGAGTTGGACATACAAACAAACTCATAACGACTACGTTTTTACACGATACCATATGTCACAAAGCGATGCAGTGGCCTCACGGGGGTTTTCCCCACTCGCGCTTGGGATCAAGACATTAAAATTGTGAATAGGATAGTGGTATACAACTAGTGATTTTAGCCCCTAAGATAATCGATTTTTGTAATCTTCGTAGTCAAATTCTCTGACCAGGTTAAAGCTACCATCGGGATGGATAATTCCAATCCCTGGATGTTTTACTCCATTAAACATGGAAGTCTTCACCATCGTATAGTGAATCATATCTTCAAAGAGAATCGTATCACCAATCTGCAACGGCCTTTCAAAGTAATAATCTCCCATTCCCATAAAGTCTCCGGCAAGGCAGGTAAGACCTCCCATCCGGTATGTGGGCTCTTTCTCTTTCGGGTCTCTTGCACCTCTAATTCGAGGTTTATAAGGCATCTCCAAACAATCAGGCATATGAGCTGTAAATGATACGTCAAGCATCGCAATCATAGGACCCGAAGTTTCAATCAGATCGAGAACTGTGGCACGGAGCAGCCCAGTTTGCCATGCCACCGCAGAACCAGGCTCCATGTAAATATCCAAGTGAGGATAGCGGGCTTTGAAGCTAGTGATCACTTGGATCAAGTGTTCGATGTCATAGCTTTTAGAGGTGATCAGATGTCCTCCCCCTAAATTAAGCCACTTGATATGGGGAAGGTGATGCCCAAAGAGCATTTCAATCTGCTCCAAAGTACGT
>NZ_JAAHHX010000845.1:0-1262 GCF_010672065.1 Moorena sp. SIO4A1
GTAGGGAAGTAGAAGCGGAGTATCAAACCGTTTTGAAGATAGCTCAAGAGATTCGAGACTATTGGGAAGAAAAAAATCGGGAGCGTTTTGAGCAGATTGCTAAAAAGCCTCCTCAACCTGGACAAGAAGCGGTTCGTGCTAAATTAAAAGCCTGGAAAATCAAGCGTGAATTTTCTCGATGAAATTCGCTCGATAGTCCCTTCAAAACTATCCCAAATTTCCTCCGGAGAACGGGGTTGCATCGCCTCAGCACGGGCAAATGCCTGTTTGATTATCTGTGAAGCTTTCTCTATTTCCTCGGCGGTAGGTGGGGCTATTTCTTCCCCCTCCCAGTCTACAATCAACAAATCGTTAGGACTACAGTGAAAGAAAGCACAGAGTTGAGCGAGGGTAGTAAAAGCGATTACCCTCGCTTCGCCATTTTCAAGTTCCCTTAATTGTTGGGCTCAAGGGGTGACAAGGGAGCTGTAAACTAGAGAGAATAATGGTTTAAGCCAACCAATCGCCCAAAAAACTGGGAGGTCTCTGTAGCCTCCCCCAAAACAAATATGTTTCCTAAATTCTACCAGACGGTGTTGGAGACTCATCTGACTCCTGGCCAATATCTAACACTACAATTGTTAATTTTACTTTTACAAAATCATCGAAATGTGCGCTTGTCGGACTTAGCTGAACGATTTCCACAACTGATAAAGTATCAGAGCCGAGTACGAAGTTTACAAAGATTTTTAGATTTACCTCAATTGAGTGCCAAACTTTTGTGGTTTCCCATAATAAAGCAAATACTTAAACAAGAGTTGAAGATTCGGAACTCTAATCGAAAACAAAGAAGACAATGTAAAAAGCTTAAGCTTATTCATCAAGGATATCTGCTATTAATTATTGATAGAACTCAATGGAAAGAACGAAATTTAGCGATGCAGCGCGGTCTTGGGGGTTTCCCCCATGAGCGACTGCATCAAGACAATAGTATTAAGTTTAGCTTGGGGTCATCATGCAATTCCTGTATATTGGCAACTTTTGCCGAAAAAAGGAAACAGTAGTTTGGCGGAACAAAAAAAGTTCTAACTCCGGTATTAAGGCGGCTGCACCTCTTACCTGTACTAGTATTAGGAGACCGAGAATTTCACAGTGTTCAGCTAGCTAAGTGGCTACAGGACAGGAAAGTAGACTTTGCTTTGCGTCAGAAAAAAGGGACTTGCCTTCAAGATGATGATGCCGTTTATCGCCCCCTCAAAGATTTAGGAGTTAAGCCAGGAAGG
>NZ_JAAHHX010000846.1:0-1261 GCF_010672065.1 Moorena sp. SIO4A1
ACCGGAATTGCATCCGGGTTGGGAATTGAGACAGATAATTACTCTCAGCGTCGTAACTTATGAGGCGTGTTGATGGTGTATCGTGGCTGTTCACCTCGTGCGTAGCGTCTAATGTTATCAATCACCACAGCCGCAATACCATCGTAACTTACGTCGGTTATGGCAGCAATGTGTGGAGTAATAATTACGTTTTGCTGACGAAGAGAATCTGTGGGGGAGTCAACGAAATCAAGACCAGCTCCTGCTAAATCTCCGTTCTCTAGTGCTGCTTCTAAGGCATCTGTGTCCACTAAACCACCCCGTGCTACGTTGATGAGAAATGCTCCAGGTTTAATTGCTGCTAGTGTGTTCTGATTAATCAGATGATGAGTGTTTTTAGTATACTCGGCACACAAGATAATATAGTCAGCAATTGATAACGCTTCAGAAAGATTATTAGAGCCGTAAACTTTTTCTATCCCTGTTTCTGGTAACGCACCACGTTCTGGGTGTTGCCGAACCGCAACAAGACGCATTCCAAAAGCTTTTAGGCGTACCGCTAATGCCGTACCAATGTCACCAAGTCCAACGATACAAGCTGTTTTTCCCAATAAGGCAATACCTGCTTTTGCACTCCAGTCTTCACTTTTAGATGATTGCTGTGTGGTTGTTATGTGTCGTGAGAGCATTAGCATTAGCATGATGGCATGTTCGGCAACGGAATCAGCATTGCCAGAAACACGCCCAGGTACATGTGCTACCCATACTCCAGCACCAGTAGCTGCCTCAATGTCTATAGTTTCTATACCGACACCAAACTCTTGCACTAAACCAAAGTGTCCAGAGGCAATGATTGAAGCATCAATGTTAGCCATCCAAGGTATCACAACATCAACACTATCTAAATACTTGATAATAGTATCTGAGGGACAGGTGATAATTTCATGGTCTGATAGTTGTGATGCTAGTAAGCTTACTGCTAGTGTTGCGCTATCGCTACACAATAAAACTTTCATAATTTAGACTGAAAAACAGCATCAAGTAATCCTTAGCATCAACCCCCTATAATCTTCATAGCTGCATTATGCCCTGGAATCCCACTAACACATCCTCCCCGTTTAGCTCCAGAACCACACAAGAAGATATTATCAAAGCCAATCTCCACACCCCACATTCCCCGTTCTTCTTCTGATTCTACAAAAGGCCAGGAAAGAGATTGATGGAAGACATGACCTGTGGGAATGCCCACTTCTCGTTCCACATCCACTGGAGTTGCGACATC
>NZ_JAAHHX010000847.1:0-1259 GCF_010672065.1 Moorena sp. SIO4A1
GCTTCGGCTGGTTCCGATAACATAGTAAAGTTATGGAATCTAGAAGATTTAAAAGACTTAGAGCCAGCAACCATCGAACCGCAAACCCTTAGAGGTCATCGCAGCCGGATCTGGAGTGTTAGTTTTAGTCCAGATGGTCAGACCTTAGCCTCCGCCAGTGCTGATAGCACTGTTAAGCTCTGGGCATTAAACAGCACTGAACCACAAACCCTCGAAGCACATGGGGGGGATGTTAAAAATGTCAGTTTTAGTCCCGATGGTAAGTTGCTAGCTTTTGCTAGTTCTGACAACACAGTGAAGCTGTGGCAGGTAGAAGATGGTATCGTTCTGTATACCCTGGAAGGACATGGCAGTTCGGTCAGAAGCGTCAGTTTCAGTCCCGATGGTAAGCTACTTGCTTCTGGCAGCTCTGACAAAACTGTGAAGCTATGGCAGGTAGAAGATGGTAAACTGCTACAAACCCTGGAAGGACATCGCAGTTTGGTCAGAAGCGTCAGTTTCAGTCCCGTTAGCCTAGCTTCCCCGGAGGGGGTTGGTAGAATTTTAGCTTCTGCCAGCTCTGACAAAACCGTGAAGCTTTGGCAGGTAGAAGATGGTACCCTGCTACAAACCCTCGACCATAGCCTTTCAGAAGCTAATTCACCTCTGGGATATCTAGCGGTTACCAGCATCAGTTTCAGTCCTAATGGCAAAACCATAGCTTCTGCTAGTTCCGACGGCAATGTCAGGCTTTGGAATGTCGAAAATGGCACTCTAGTGCAAACCCTTGAAGCTCATAGTAGTTGGACTAAAAGTGTAAGTTTTAGTCCCAATGGTAAGAGTTTGGCTTCCGGTGGTGATGATACTATAGTGAAGCTGTGGAATTTGGAGACCAGTGAAGCACAAACCCTCAACAGTCATCTGGATAATCTCACCAGCTTAAGTTTCAGCCCTGATGGCAAGATTCTTGCTTCTGCCAGTAATGACCGCACCGTGAAACTTTGGAAGGTAGCGGATGGAACCTTGCTGCAAACCCTTGAAGGTCATAGCGGTTGGGTCAACAGCATTAGTTTCAGCCCCGATGGCAAGACCTTAGCTTCTGCCAGTGAGGATAACACTCTCAAACTATGGAATTTGGATCTAGACCTAGATGATTTAATGAGGCTGGGTTGCGACTGGCTCACAAATTACCTTGCTACTCATCCGGAAGAAGAAGAAATACGTAAGATTTGCCAGCATCCTAGATAGGGGAGATAGGTAATAAGTCATAAGTAATAAAA
>NZ_JAAHHX010000848.1:0-1258 GCF_010672065.1 Moorena sp. SIO4A1
CTCAATCGTTCTCTGGGGAGACCTTCTTTACACTTTGCCGGACTCGTTGCTTAACGGGACTTTGGTAAAAATCAAGCCCAAATGAAGCCTAAACTCGCTTTGTAAACAGCAAATAGGTTCTGATTTTCCTCAAGCCAACGGAAAAAACGGTAAGATATTGCTGTACGAAAAGCTTCCAAAGCCTCAGGAAAACTGTTGAAAGGTTGGTTTGCCCATCGCCTTCTTAATCCCCCAGTTAATCGATGCCAAAGAATAAAAGTATAAGCACAATAGACTAAGATAAAATGTCTGAGTAAACTTCTCTTATGTCTAACTTGATATTCTTTTAATCCTAACCATCCCTTTGCTTCTCGATAGAAGACTTCCACCCAATTTCTTTGAGAATAAGTCGAAACTATCCATTCTGGGGTAACGATTTTCGAGTCTACATTAGTGAGAAAATAATCCACATCGGTAGCTTCAGTAAAAGTCGGAGCATTCATAACGATAGCTAGACTTTTGGTTCCACTAAGACGAGATATTTCTCCTTCTGTGACAGCAACCCAGACGGTTTTAGGAGACTCTAAATTCATCTCGACCTTAGTAAAAGCCTCCTTGGATAGGCTCTGTGCCCACTCATCTGCTCTTTGAGTTACCTTGATTTTCTCTGTTTTTGTTATCGTTATCTTCCGATTTTTCGCCACACCTCCTAAGTACTTTAATGACCGTTTTTCTAACTTTTTTAGAAATGTTCCATTGTTGCCATAACCACTATCAATAATTACTATTGAGGGTCGATGTCCTCGGTTTAAAGTTCTCTCGATTAACTTGAAGGCTAATTCCGGTTTTTTCACGAACTCGGCATCTTTTTTTCCCTCTGGTAAGGAGTTGGCATGTTGATATAATTCTATGTCTAATGGTAGGCTCTTTGTCCCATCATATAAATGGGTTGTTACTACCACTACTCCATTATCAGTTTTGCCAATTTCTCCAATATATTGTCGTCCCACTCCCGCTGTAAAATTTCCACTCTTTCTATGTCCACTGTCATCTACGATTAGGGAAAATCCTTTGGCTATTCTGGTTTGACCACAACCGTCCATTACCTGTAGACGACGCTGATTGATTTCTTGTTCTGACCAGTTCGCTCTTACCAAGAAATGTCGTAAGCTGTGGTATGACACATCTATACTGTTTGTAGCTATCTGAGACAGTTTTTTTCTCTCACTTTCTCCCAATAATCCTCCTATATAGTTCCTTAACTCCTTTTTCTGGGCTT
>NZ_JAAHHX010000849.1:0-1255 GCF_010672065.1 Moorena sp. SIO4A1
TTCACAGAGGGCTGCCTCAGGAGTTTCTCCCCAGGCATGACATCCTTTAATCGCTGGAATATAGGCGACAAAAGTTCCGTTGTCATCGGGACGTAAAATAATTTTATAGTCCTTTAATGATTTCATTTCTTTTGCAATTTTATCTAGTTCGGTAAGCCTAGGGCTAGGAATTTCCACTCCTTGTGGTTTCTATAGCAATTCTCTATGCCATGAGGTACAAATAGATCCCCCTAAATCCCCCTTATCAAGGGGGACTTTGAGGTTGAGAAGCGTACCTCATAAATTCTATAAACGCTATATATCCTGTCTTCGTGTTGGATTTGTTCAAGGGACAGTTTTTTAACTTTTTCTATGAGTCGATTTTCGCTTAGTGCTATTTGCTGTCATGATTAATTACGTTTTTTTGATTATATTTTTTGAATTACTATAACACGATCGCTCTTAGCGGAAGCTGAGGCCAAAGGCCACGCTTTGCGAACGCTTCATCGCCTTTGGCGGCTGCTTTGCAGCATCGCACTTACAATTAAAGAGAAAATCTTAGGGTAACAAGCCTGAATATTATAGTGTCGGTAGAGCGCGATCGCAACTAGTGAGGAGGTAAGCATTCAGCTATCAGCCGTCAGCCGTCAGCTTATTTTATTCAAAAGCACCATTAGTAACGTACGCTATGGGCATAAACTGTTCCCATAGCGTGGCCACAGACCTTTAGCACCGATTGCACTACTTGAGGTGCTGCGCGAACAGTAGCGCATTAGCTGATAGCTGATAGCTGACGGCTGAATGCTTACGTGAGGAGCAATGGAATGATTGAGTTGATCACTCCCATGCGGTGAGTACAATAGCATTGCGAAACTCATCATACCTATCTGATAATTCTTCCTCCTTCTCAGTAAGGATATCTATTGCTTCTTCTTCGTCTTCGCTCAACTCTTCTAAGGGTATGGCCGCTAGTAGCGTTCGCTCTTCTAGTACTCCAATCATTCCGAACAATTGATCGCGGTAAGCGTCAAAAAAATCTACATCATATAGGTTAGCTAGAACAGCAGCCCGCCGCTTTTTCCCTTTCTTCCTTGCTTTCTTGATCTTCTTTTGCTGCTTTTGAGAGCGATGGTATTTATCATCCCCCATTCCAGAGTGAACGGGAAACTCTCCTTTCACTTCTTGGTAAATGAATGGTAAATCACGAAAGAAAAACTCTTTCTCGTCCTGACCTAGGCGATATCCAGACATGTGAATGATACAATCAGCGGTAAGC
>NZ_JAAHHX010000085.1:0-22436 GCF_010672065.1 Moorena sp. SIO4A1
GTCAAGGAAAAGAAGTAGCAATGATAAGTGAGTTCTTTTGGAATTGGTTGCGCCGTGTACTTGGAGACTTGTTCGCACGGTGCTTTGGGGACGAAGCGGGAGCAATCCCGCTGACTTACCCGATTTAGTTATCGTAAGCATTCAGGTGGTGGGGTTGACGTAAGGATTCAGGTAGGGGCTTGACAAAGTCCGGGATGGAGCTGGAGAATCATCTGAAGAATGTTTAGCTTCTCACTAACCCCAGACACAGCTGCTGTATAACCAGAAGTCCTACGGAAGAACTGGTGCAGCTGGTAGTGGAGCAAAAAAAACTGCGATTAGCAACAGCACTCAGTGATCGAAAGTCTGGTTGAAGAAATAGAAAGACTCAAACTCAGCCCTTGCCTAGACTCGAAAAACTCATCTAATCCACCATCAACGGACTTGCTCAAAAAGTCCGAAAAGAAGCAGGACTTGCAGGATTAATCTGAGAGTCCAGGCAAAAAGAAACCCGGAGGGCAGCCTGGACACAAAGGAAAGACCCGCTTTGGGTTTGGACGAGTAGACCGCGCTCGTTATACTTAGTCCCCAGCAATGCCCTTCCTGCGGTGGGAGTCTGATGGAAACCCCTTGCGTCAAAGTCGAAACTCAACAAGTAGCTCAGCTGGTGGAGCGACCCATAGAAATCGTAGAATATCAACGCCACTATTGTCAGTGTATTGAATGTGGGGTAAGAGCTACGGTACCGTGGCCTGATTCGCTCATCCCGGAGATGAAACCTTAGAATAGTGGAGCCTTACTAACAAACCTTTAACCCTATGCCGCATAACCTAACAACTTGCTTTGGCTCCACTATTCTTACGGTAACTTCTGACCCCTGGACTTGATTTGGGGGTGCGGTTGCAAGGATTACTGGGATGGCTGGGAAACTACGGACATCTGCCTTACTCCAAACAACTTCAGATGTTGTGGGAACTCGGTGGGATCAATATTGGAGTGGGAACGTTGGTGAACACCAACCAACGACTAGCATTAAGCTTGCCAAGGGAGCGTTGAGGCTCATTGAACCTGGGTGGCTGTTGAACAACCCCTACTGCACGTGGATGAAACGCCGTGGGCGGTCAAGGGCATTAAAGAAGCGATGCAGCGCCGCCAAAGGGGGTTTCCCCCACTCGCTATTGCATCAAGACATGGCTCTGGGTACTGAGCCATCCCGAGTTCTGTCTATAACATGGCTGGAGATACACCCTCGCGAGGGGAACTGATTAGCCAGTTGGGACAGACCTATGACGGGGTTCTGATTACGGATGATTACAGTGTCTACAATGGCTATTATCGGTCAATGATCAACAGAAGTGAAAGCGCCCATCTGCGCCGTCACTTTCTCAGGTTAATCAAACAACCATTACTTCACAACCGAGCGATTGGGGAAGCCAAAGTTGAACTGATTGATGAAGCATGCAGGCCGTTATCGTCTCTGGCAACAAACTGGAGATTCAACCGTAACCCATCAGTGGGTAAGAGAATTCAAAACGAAGATACAGACAACGGTTCAAACCTGGAGTTGTTGCTGCTGGGGCAGCAAGCGGGGAAACTCTTGCGCTCCCTCATTGAGATTGCCTCCCAATGGTGGTATTTTTTAGACCATCCCCAAGTCCCACCGGATAATAAAAAGCGCCGAAAGGTCTCTACGCTTGGCGGTAACTAGGCGTAAGGGAACGTGGTGGCTGAAGTTCCCTCCAACGATTCGAGCAGACCGCTAATTTACTACACGACCAGTCCAAACTTGTCGTTTTCAGGGACGTTCGGTGATGGATTTCTTTGAGCAAGCTCTCATGGCTGTTGCTGGTCACTTGCCCGAAGCTCCTTCCCAAATCCCTTCTCCCCACACCTGAATCCTTACCTTACAGGTCTACCTACTACGGGTCGATTGCACCGATGCGAGCCAACCTCTCAAAGCATTTCCTTTCCTTAAATGAAGGGCTACAGCAGTCGGTGGATCAGCTCAAATCAGAAGTAACAAATGTGCTGGTAAACCTGAAAAAGGGTCACTTGGGGAATCTAACCAAAGAGCGTGATGCCAAGTTTCTAGGGGTGATAACCGAGTTACTAGATAAGTATAACAATCAATTAGAGCTAGGGTTCCGAACCCTTTGGGAGTCTCAAGTTTCCTATGAAGGATTAATTCCTAGCAGGGGGACAACGAAGCTTGTAACATAGACATGGCTTGCTCTCTAGCCCGCTTACCTTTTTTATAATGCTTGACCCAACGGCGATTAATTTGCAAAAGTTCGTCTACAATTTTTTCGCATATTTGCCCTAAGCACAGCCAATGATACTGATGTTGACCAACATAAAAAGCACTATGTCGGCGACCATATTTCGATTTTGTTTCTGGTCGTACAACATATTTCTGTATTCCCATTTTCTTGATTACCCGTCCTTGAAGGGTTGCACTCGTATAGGCAATTGCTATTACAATAATCAACTTAGTCAGGGATTCGGCTCCCAGCTTGGAGCCTTCTAGACTGTAACCTCCTGATTTAAAATCTCGAAACATTTCTTCAATAGAAAATCGCTTTTTATAGGAGATGATAGCGGTATCTATATCCTCAAAAGTTGTCAGAATATACCACGGGTCTTTTGTCTTAAATTCTCGGTAATTTCGTTTCCATTTACAAGCTACATTAAAGGTTCCAAATCCTGTTTTTTTCGTTACCTGACGGTCATTAATAAACAATTTAATCCCTGGCTTTAAACCATAGTCCCGCAACTCTTGATAAACCTCATTTTCTGACAAAATTTTGGTGTCACATTTTTGCCGTAAACAAAAGTATACCTTACGTTCAGCCAGCCAGTTACCCAGTTTGGTAGAGCAAAATTCTCGGTCTCCCAGCACCACGACATCATAGGCTGATAGTAACTCTAGACTTTTACTCAATACTGCCTTTTGTTCGGATAAGTTACTATTTCCTTTTTTATCTAATGATGTCCAGTAAATTGGGAGCATCCCATTTTGGAAAACACATTACCAAAAGAAGGACATGGCAAGGGTTTCAGCCATATTAAATCAGACAACTCGCCAAAATGGGATGCTCCCAGTAAATTGGCCAGGCTCGATGATCATAAACTACACTCACCATCAAGATATTAATCACACTCCAACTTGTTCGATCAATAACCAGATAAATCCTATCTTTAGGGTTAAACATCTCCTCTAAAAGAGCTCTGATGCAGGGAAACCAGATAGTTTCAATAGTAAAGTTTTTGAGTCTCAACAATCGCCTTACTTTCCGACGACGGCTCTCTAATAAAATAGGTAAAGGTATCGATTCGGCTAAAACATCTAACTTCACCTGTTTGATCAATTGTAAACTAATTACCATCAAGTTTAGGAATAGATATGCTGTGTGACGCAGCTGATTTTGGAGAATTTTCTGGTATAGTTTAGCTATCATTTTTTTGAGATAGGTCAGGGCGACTACTTTTGACCTATCTTTTTTTATCTCTTTCTGCTGTATCGCTGACTACATAAGGCTTCCATGCCTCGTTGTCCCCCCGTCAGGATTAATTCTACACAGTATTCGACAGCATTTTGATGAAGAACTTGAACCTGATATGCTCACGAACAACACCCTGAGCAGTACAACTTCCGAGTCAGAAAAATCCCAAGTTGAAGAGTTTAATCAACAAGAAGTAAAAAATCGTCTAGAAGCGCTTCATCAGAAAGTGGTCATTAAATGTAAGCAAACCTTAGATCAGTGGTTAACTGAGCCAAGCCAAGTCAGATACTTCATCATCGGAGAGTTTTTTGATCGCATTCACTATGCCAAAGATATAGGAGACCAGTGGCGGACTTTTCTAAGAAAGGAAGAAATTCGCTCGAAAGTATGGCCTGAGTTCCAAAGGCTCAAAGAACATAAACAAATTCAGCAGGAGTGGCAAAATTTGCTCCAAAAAGCAATCAGCAGCAACACATTGGAATCTATGCAGTTTTTGAATTAACTTTGCGTAAGCTATCAGCCTGCTTAACTGACAAAAGTTGAAGTGGAAAGATCGAAAATTCAGAGTAGTCAGGGTGTGCATAAGGTTGACAAAAGTACAGAGGTGATGAGTTAAAATTAAAATACAGAAAAAACTATTGAGCAAGCAAACCCAAATGCAGATTAAGGTCGCAATACATCCAGCAGAAGAAGGTGGTTTTTGGGCAGAAGTACCCGCACTACCTGGCTGCATTACTGAGGGAGACACAATGGAAGAGGTTTTAGCAAATCTTCAAGATGCCATTGAAGGTTGGTTAGAAGTTGCCAGCAATTCCTATATTCCTGAACCAAACAGCAAAATTGTGGAAGTTACAGTATGAAATCTGTTTCTGGCAAAAAATTCTGTAAAATTGTTGAGAAAAAAGGATGGGTTTTGAGAAAAATTACAGGAAGCCATCATATTTATGAAAAGCCAGGAGCTCAAAAAATCCTATCCGTTCCAGTTCACAAAAATCAAGATTTGAAGAGAGGAACCCTAAAAGCATTGATGAAAATAGCAGAATTGGAAGAATCAGATCTCCAGTAACACCTCTGATCACAACCCCAACTTTTGCACCGCCAAGCGCTTCGTCTCCTCCCCCCGTCTATCATACTTGGCAGTGGTCACAGGAGACCCATGACCCGCCAACTTCTGAACCGTAACGATATCCACTCCCGCATCCAATAGATCACTACAAAACGTCCGAAGCTATGAGGTACAAAGGATTTTTTCCCTATTGCCTATTGCCTCTTGCCTATTGCCTCTTGCCTATTGCCTCTTGCCTATTGCCTCTTGCCTATTGCCTCTTGCCTTCCTAAAATTGTAGAAACCTACAATGTCTATTACCTGTATAGTATGCGGTCATATCAATACTGGCAGTAACAACTACTGCACTAGTTGTGGTGCGGCTCTTGAGTTTGAAGACACTGTTAGTTCATCAGCCTACCATTTGCCTGCTGGCACACTCCTAAGGCAGAGTCATTATCGGATAGAAAAAGTCCTAGGAGAAGGGGGATTTGGCATTACCTACCAAGGAATTTACCTACCTAACTCTGCCAAGGTTGCCATCAAAGAACTCTGGCCAGAAAAAGCAGCTAGGATTGGGAAAACCATTACTTGGCCCCCTTCTATTGCTCCGATTGACCGACAACGACAACTCCACAAATTTCAGTTAGAAGCCAGTTACTTACAAAAATGCCCCCACCCTAATATTGCTCAGGTTTATGATTGGTTTGAGGAGAATAATACTGCCTATTTAGTCATGGAGTTTATCTCTGGTAAGTCCTTATACAAAATCTTACAACAAGAAGGTGTTCTTTCGGAAGAGAAGCTCAAGGGCTATTTTATCCAAGTAGCAGAAGCGTTAAAAGTTGTTCACTCTAATCAACTATTACACAGAGATATTAAACCAGATAATATTCTAATTGATCACCAAGATCGAGCCGTATTGATTGATTTCGGTGCTACCAAAGAATTCATGGCCGGTCAAACCCGTGAAATGAGTGTAACCTTGTCACCAGGATACGCTCCTCTTGAGCAATACAGTTACCGGAGTAAGCGTTGGCCAGCTACGGACATCTATGCTCTATGTGCGTCAATGTATGAATTACTCACTGGTCAATTACCCGCTCAAGCTACGGAAAGGGCTGGATCAGAAACGTTAATTCCACCACGACAGTTAGCTGCTCAGATTACACCCCAAACTGAGCAGGTAATCTTAACTGGAATGAGAATGAAGGTAGAGGAGCGATTTCAGACAGCCGAGGAACTGATTGATGCCCTCAAAGGCAAGTTTGTTTCTCCCAGTCAAAGGAAAGCGTGGGGATTAGTTAAGCAAGGAAAGTTAGCAGAGGCGGTTCAAGCTTATCAACAGTGTCTAACTAATCAGCCCAACCATGGTGAAGCTGCGGTTGAACTAGCCCTAGTTCAGATCCATCTCAATGATGCTCAGGCTGAGGTAGCAGCACAAACAGCGATTCAACTACAACCAAATGATGGCAGGAGCTATGGGGTTTTAGGACTAGTCAACTGCCGTAAATCAAATTGGTCAACAGCGGTAAAACAGTTGCAAAAAGCAGCAGACTTAGCTCCCCAAGAGGTTTGGATACAAGCTAATCTAGCTTGGGCATGGGGAAAGCTTGGCAATTGGCAACAGGCAGAATCTGCTGTTTCCAAGGCACTGCAAATTGATAGTAACTGTACCTTTGCCCTAGGGTTACAAGCTTGGATTTATGTCAATCAACAGCAATGGAAACGAGCAATTCGTACTGCTACCCAGGCACTGTTCAAGTCAAAACAGGCTCAGTCTAGGGAATCCCAACAACTACAACAATGGATATATCCCTATTTAATCATTGCTTTGGAAAAGGCAGTTGTTACCAGACAGTCTAGGGACGTGGAGCGCCGGATTATAGAGTTTACCACTCAAGTCCCCGATAGTGCAGTTGCTTGGGGATTGAAAGGTTGGAAGCAAGCTGTGCAAGGGTTGTGGCCTGAGGCTCTTGCCAATTTTGAGCAAGCCAGCCAGAAAGCAGACGTTCCTAGCTGGGTATCCCTGAATCAAGGAATCACTCAGGAACACTTGCAGAATTCTCAGGGTGCTATCCAAACCTATCAAGCCTACATTCAGAAATTTCCATCTGATGCCTTTGCTTTATTCCGTCTAGGCACTTTACTAGGAAAAGTGGGACAATGGGCACAAGCACGCTCCTATCTGGAAAAAGCAGTGCAGTTAAAACCAGACTATGCTGAGGCTTACCACAACTTAGGTTGGGTTTTACTTAATATCAGAACTGTGGATGGTCAGGTTGAGAATTTTCGTCCCCTGTTGTCCGCCTATCGTCAAGCATCTGAGTTTTACCTGCAACAGTACCAATCGGAATTAGCTGGTGCAATTAGACAAGCCTTTCAAATAGCTGGGGTTGAGCTTTAGCTGAATTTCTGTAGCTTGAAGAACAATAGATAGCGTTTATCGCACTTATGATATAGTAGCGTTTATTGCATTTACGAGGTACGTTCTAAACCTCAAAGTCCCCCTTATTAAGGGGGACCAACGGGGGATCCATTTGTACCTCATGGGAGAGATAATTGCTATATCCCTCTTCTGTCACTTTCCGGTTTCTGCTATGATTAATAAATTCTAGAGCCAAGGTATACTCGGTGATATAGAGTGTTGCGATCGCATTTTGGTCAATTTCACACTCTCCAGAATTGCTACTCGGAAAAAATTACGCTATCGCTTGCCTGGCCTATACTCGGCAGACTCCGAAAAGGCAAGCCTTTTCGGAGAGTGACAGAACAGGGATATACACTATTCTTTGACTAGGGATCCCCCCTAACCCCCCTTAATAAGGGGGGGATATGATTCATGAAAATTGATAGATAAGATTAGATAATTTCTATACACGAGCGTAAAGAGTCTGTATCCATTCCCATTCTTGGGCTAAGCCTTGGGATAGGGATACCTGAGGTTGATAACTTAGCAAGGTTTTGGCCTTGGTAATGTCTGCTGCAGTGTGACGTGCATCTCCTTTGGCTTTTTCGATGTAGTTTTTCTTAATGGGATGTCCAACAATTTCTTCAATCGTGTCGAGAACATCCGCTAGCACCACTCGGCTACCACCACCAATGTTAAACACTTCCCCAACAGCAGCTGCTGTGGTACCTGCAGCCAGATTCGCGGCTATGATGTCTTTGATGAAGGTGAAGTCTCGGGTTTGCTTTCCGTCACCATATATGCTAATGGGTTCATCCGTGAGAATGGCTTTTAGGAATTTGTGAAATGCCATGTCTGGGCGCTGCCTCGGTCCATATACGGTGAAATAGCGTAAGGCAGTAACGGGTACACCAAAGTTATGGTAATACAGTAAGCATAGGTGTTCTGCTGCTAGCTTGGTTACCCCATAGGGGGAAACCGGTTGGGGAAGAATTGTTTCAGATGTCGGTAGGGCTTCCGCATTACCATAAACTGAAGAGCTGGAAGCATAGACTAATCGGGTCAGATGCTTGGCATCTTTGGCGGCTTCGAGTAGGATTTGGGTAGCGTTAATATTGCGCTCGGTATAATCCCGAAAACCATCCCCCCAACTGGCACGAACTCCAGCTTGTGCTGCCTGATGATAAACTACCTTTACATCCGTTAGGAGCGATCGCCAATCAAGGGTCTGAATATCACTTTCGATTAACTCAAAAGCGGGATGCTCTTTAAAATTTTCAATATTCCGGCGCTTGAGGTTGGGATCGTAGTAATCGTTAAATTGATCAATACCAATCACTCGCTCACCTTGATTCAAAAGGGTTTCTACTAGGTGAGAACCGACAAAACCCGCAGCACCCGTAACGATATTAAGAGCCATAAATTTAAGATTTCAAACTATTGCCTAAGCTTTAGTTAGACTAGTTGATATGTAGATGTATATTAAATCTAGTCTGGCATACTATTTTAAATAGTTACAAATTTTTTTTTGGTAAAAATGGATTCAATACTTTGGTAAGCTCATAGAATAAGATAGACTATTCACCACAGAGTGTACAAAAAACGTGAAGATTTTGGTAATCGGCAATGGGGGAAGGGAGTACGCCCTTGCTTGGAAGCTACTGCAATCTCAAAGTATTCAGCAGGTCATATGTGTTCCTGGTAATGGTGGCACCGCTACACTAAGAGGTTGCCAAAATCTTTTATTAAACGTTCAAGATTTTGAAGCAATTGCTGAGTTTGCTCTGGTTAACGATATATCTCTAGTGGTGGTTGGTCCAGAACTGCCACTGTCATTAGGTATTACAGACTATCTCCAAAGTAAAGATATCCCTGTGTTTGGTCCCACCCAGGAGGGAGCACAAATTGAGTCGAGTAAGTCTTGGGCAAAGGATTTGATGCAGTCGGCTGGTGTTCCTACCCCAAGTTTTGCTGTGTTTACGGAACCAGAACCAGCATTGGCTTATGTCAAAACCCAGGTAGCACCAATTGTGGTTAAAGCGGATGGCTTAGCAGCCGGTAAGGGAGTAACTGTTGCGGCTACGATAGACGAAGCCGAAACGGCTGTGGAGTCACTCTTTCAGAATGGGTTTGAGACGGTGGTCATTGAAGAGTGTGTCACCGGTCAAGAAGTTTCGGTTTTGGCTGTTACGGATGGCTTGACGGTTCGTCCCTTAGTACCAGCTCAAGACCATAAGCGAATTGGGGAAGGGGATACCGGTCCGAATACCGGAGGGATGGGAGCTTATGCTCCTGCACCGATTATTACCCCAGAGCTAAGCATACGGATTGAAAAGGAAATTCTTAATCCTACCCTTGAAGCTTTAAAGGTCAGAGGAATTGATTATCGAGGGGTTCTCTATGCAGGATTGATGATTACTCCAGAAGGAAACCCAACGGTTCTGGAATTTAATTGTCGCTTTGGGGATCCAGAAACTCAAGCTATCCTACCCTTGCTAGAAACTCCCCTAGATCAGGTGCTTCTGGCTTGTACCCAACAGCGACTGGCGGAATTACCAACTATTACCTGGAAACAAGGGGCTGCGGCTTGTGTGATTGCTGCCTCGAAAGGGTATCCGGGAGCTTACGAAAAGGGTAAGGTAATTACTGGTATTGAACAAGCTGAACAACATGGAGCAATAGTTTGCAGTGCTGGTACTACCCTGAAACAGAAGGAGCTAGTTACCAGTGGTGGTCGGGTTTTGGGGGTTACCGGCACCGGTAAAACAATAGCGCAAGCTTTATCAGTTGCTTATAGCGCTATGGATTGTATCCAGTTTGAAGGGATGTATTACCGTCGGGATATTGGTTATCGGGTTTTGCAGGATGAAGGCTGACTTGTATTGGTTGATTGTATGGGTTTTATTGATGCGATTAGCCCGAAGGGCTACGCTACGCGAACGCATTCGTAAGTTCTTGCTCCCATTGAGACCAGCAACAGGAGACCAGCAACAATCCCTCAACGGCTATTAATCATGGTCAACCCATTAAGGAATACTAATATCGCACACCACCCGAAAACCAATGTTGGCTTCGATATTGTCTGCCGGGATATAGCTGAAGCGGCAAGCCGAGCGGCATATCCCAGGAATGATATCCCAGGAACCACCGCGCAGAAGCCGGGAATGATGATCATACTCATTGATACTACTTAGCCAAGCACTACCATCAACGGGAGCGCTTAGGTAGTTTGGGTACCAATGGTCAGCACACCACTCCCAAACATTCCCATGCATGTCATACAAACCAAAGGAATTGGCTACACCAAAGCTACCTACACGAGTAGTTTGTTTTCGATATACCCCTTCTGGCTCAGAGCTGTATGTACAGTTGCCATCGTAATTGGCCACATTGGTAGTAATGGTTTCACCGAAGTGGAATGGCGTACTGGTACCAGCTCGACAGGCATATTCCCATTCCGCCTCACTCGGAAGCCGATAGTTTCGTCCAGTCAGCCTAGATAGTATAGCACAAAATTTCATCGCCTCATACCAAGATACCTTTTCCACTGGCAGAGTATCGCCTTTGAACTTAGAGGGCTGGGGGTTTAGGGAAGGGGAGACTTGGAATAAGGTTGCTACAGCCCGCCACTGGGCCTGGGTAACCGCAAACTTTCCCATGAAGAAGGGAGAGACTCTGACCCAATGCTGTGGACTTTCATCGTCGCTATGTCCCTTCTCAGTTTCTGGTGAACCCATGAGGAATCTTCCCCCAGGGATGTACACCATATCTAGCCCTACACCATTGCCTAAGTCTTCTGTGAAATATTGGGCTTGGTGACGGCGGCGCTTTTTAATTTCACTGTATTTATCTAGAGTTACCACATCGAAGTCAAAAGATTTTAGGGTGACTCCCTCGACTGCTGAGGGGTCGGAATTTTGGAATTGGTTAAAAAATCCAGCTACAGCTATTCCTAAACTGCCAAACCCCCCCACTTGACTTGATTGCGGTCTATTAACAGTAGAATCATCTGGTTTCTGGGATCGCCGTGGAGGATTAAGTTCGGAGTTGATTGCTTGTAACTTTTCCCAAAGAACCTGAGTATCCTTAGGACGTTGATAAACTCGCACCATCAAACTATCAAGAAAATCCGCTAACTCCGAAGAAATCTGTGGTGCATGGGATCGCCACATCAAGATATCATTGCCAGCATCATACAAATCTGAGGGTTCTTGCCCTGTCAGCAAATAAACAAATGTCCGTCCTAGAGCGTAGAAATCCGACTGGGGTACCGCTTGACCATGGATTTGTTCTAGGGGAGTATACCCAGGGGAAATCATACTGGTAACATTCCCAGCAGATTGTTTGAACATATAAGTGTCGGTAACTTGGCGCACTGTGCCAAAATCAATTAATACTAGTTGTCCATCTGGACGCAGGATAATATTAGAAGGTTTGATATCGCGATGGAAAAAGTTTTCCTGATGAACTGCTTGGAGAATATCAACGATTTGAAATAACCAATCCAAGGCTAATTTTTCATCAATGGGGCGATTTCCTCGCTTTTTTTGATACTCCTCTAAATTAAGCCCAGAGATTTTTTCCATGATCAAACAGTATAGGGGGGTTTGGTGGTTTCTGGGAAAGAAGGTGAAATTTTCCTCTCCTTTAGGAATACCTGGGTGATTGAGCTGAGTCAGAACTCTGGCTTCTTGCTCAAAAAGTTCCACAGCTTTCGGTTCATCGTTAATCAAAATTTTGAGAACCTTGGCAATTCCCTTGTGAGTCACCTCATAGATTCGTCCAAAGCCACCTTCTCCGAGTAACCGGCTGACCCGATAACGTCCCGCCAGCAATAACTCAGAACCGCAGCTTGAGCAGAATAGGTCCGTATCAGGGTTACCAGGCTGAGGACACTCAGGATTTATGCACAGGCTCATTGGGGTCAAAGATGGGTCGATCTACTTGAAAGTTTAGCTTTAAGTTTGTGAATTACAAGTGTGAAGTAGAAATGTGTTCGCGTAGCGTGGCCTAAGCGGTATCAATACAGCGCGATCGCACTCCCATCCAATTGGTGATGAACCCTATATATAAAAACAATAGCGATAGAGCTATCCTAGCAATGCTTTAGGTCTAGGATAGACAAGGAGTGATTGGGTGATGGGGAGAAATTAAGCTGTCAAGTATATACTAGACACTGAAGTTCTCAAAAAATCTTAATAAAGAAACTTCTAGCCACTGATACCAGCGGTATCGATGGTCTCAATCATAACGTTTATCGGAAAACATGAATCAAGGAATTGACCTCCAAAGCCGTTTTATTCAATCGCTGAGTGATCTAGGCATCCCCGCTGGTGCAGCCAAAGCCATTTGGATGCCATTACCCCTATTTCTGATGATTACCGTTGCCACCGTAGGGGTTTTGGTAGTGGTTTGGTTAGAACGAAAAATTTCTGCTGCTGCTCAACAGCGCATTGGTCCAGAATACGCTGGACCTCTAGGGGTACTCCAGCCTGTAGCAGATGGAATCAAACTCGTCTTCAAAGAAGATGTTATTCCAGCCAAATCGGACTCTTTATTATTCACCCTCGGACCAATCCTGGTTGTGCTGCCGGTATTTATCTCCTACCTGATTGTACCGTTTGGACAGAACTTGGTAATTACCAATGTCGGCACAGGCATATTCCTGTGGATTGCCCTGTCGAGCATTCAGCCGATTGGTCTGTTAATGTCTGGCTACGCCTCTAATAATAAGTATTCCTTACTCGGAGGCTTAAGAGCTGCAGCTCAGTCTATCAGTTACGAGATTCCTCTAGCATTAGCGGTGCTAGCTGTTGTCATGATGTCCAACAGCCTCAGCACCATTGACATCGTTGATCAGCAATCGGGATACGGCATTCTAGGTTGGAATGTCTGGCGTCAACCAGTGGGTTTCCTAATTTTTTGGATTTCGGCCTTGGCAGAATGCGAGCGACTCCCCTTTGACTTACCCGAAGCAGAAGAAGAACTGGTAGCTGGGTATCAGACAGAATACGCCGGGATGAAATTTGGTTTGTTCTATGTCGGTTCCTACGTCAATCTCGTGTTGTCAGCCTTGCTAGTAGCAGTGCTCTATCTGGGTGGGTGGGAATTCCCCATTCCTCTGGATAAGCTTGCGGGCTGGCTAGGGGTGAGTGAAACCAGTTCCTGGTTGCAGGTGATTACTGCCTCTTTAGGGATTACCATGACCCTGCTCAAGGCTTACTTCCTGATCTTTACAGCTATTCTGTTACGCTGGACACTGCCTCGGGTTCGGATTGACCAATTGCTTAACTTAGGCTGGAAGTTTCTACTACCAGTAGCTTTGGTAAATCTTCTATTAACTGCTGCTCTTAAATTGGCATTTCCAATTGCCTTTGGTGGTTAGTTATTAGTTATATCAAGTCCGTTTAATTTATAATTTTTGAGTAAAAAAAACAGGATAAATCCATACTCATAAGTATTAAAACGGACAGGATATAATTAGTAAAAAGTCCATAATTGAGAATTCATAAATCAGTACCACAATACTCAGCAATACAATCAAGACAAGAGAGAGACACTAAACTATTATTATGCTGAAGTTCCTCAAACAGGTTGGCGACTACGCTAAAGAAACTGTGCAGGCTGCTCGCTACATTGGTCAAGGGATATCGGTGACTTTTGATCACATGCAACGGCGTCCCATTACAGTACAATACCCTTACGAAAAACTAATCCCCTCTGAGCGCTATCGCGGTCGGATTCATTTTGAATTTGATAAGTGTATTTCCTGCGAAGTCTGTGTGCGGGTTTGTCCGATTAACTTGCCAGTGGTAGATTACGAGTTTGATAAAGCTACTAAGAAAAAAAATCTCAAGCACTACAGTATAGATTTCGGAGTTTGTATTTTCTGTGCTAACTGCATTGAATACTGCCCCACTAACTGTCTATCAGCGACGGAAGAGTATGAAATTTCTACCTACGACCGTCATGAGTTGAACTATGATAATGTAGCCCTGGGACGCCTCCCCTATAAAGTTACCCAAGACCCGATGGTAACTCCTCTACGGGAATTGGCTTATCTACCGAAGGGGGTTATGGATCCTCATGATTTGCCAGCAGGTTCTAAACGGGCTGGTATGCGCCCAGAGGAAATTCTCGAGCAAATGGAATCAAAGGAAGAAGACGTTAAGAGTTAGTTGTTAGTCATTGGTCTTTTCAAGGTTTAAGATTAACGGTTAACGGTTAAAAGTTGAAGGTTTAAGGTTAACTATCAAATAGTTAACTAGTGACTGTGACCAATGACTTATCACTAACAACGATTAGGCAAAAATAAATCACGAGGAGATAAGTTAAGCATGAATCTAGCGGAAGGGGTTCAGTTAATTTCTGTTGCCATACTATCGGTGATCATGATTGGGGCGGCTTTAGGGGTTGTCCTTCTTTCCAACATTGTATACTCAGCGTTTTTACTGGCTGGTGTTTTCATCGGTATTTCTGGATTGTATATTCTGCTAAATGCTGACTTTGTAGCAGCAGCACAGATATTAATCTATGTTGGGGCGGTCAATGTCCTAATTTTATTTGCCATCATGTTGGTGAATAAGCGAGAGGATTTTCAACCAATGACTAAGCGCTGGGTGCGCACTGGATCCACTGCTATAGTGTGTATTGGTTTGTTTGCGCTTCTGAGTACAATGGTTTTGGTAACGCCATGGTCCGTCGAAACTGAGCCAGCTATGGTTGTTACTAATACTGCTGTGGAGATTGGTCAGCATTTTTTCAGTGACTTTTTATTGCCGTTTGAGCTAGCTTCTGTACTTTTGTTAATGGCAATGGTAGGGGCAATTATCATAGCTCGTCGGGATTATATTCCTGAGGAATTGGTTTCTAGAGATCAGGAAATTGCTACAGCTTTGACCTTGCCTGAGCGTCCTCGGGAACTTGCTTCTGTGCCAGGGGATTCTAAATAAGACAACAGTTTAGTATTTGTTAGTGTTTGGTTGACGGTTGACAGTCAACGCTCAATGGTAAACAACCAACCACTAATTACCCATTGAAAAACTACTCTTCCCTACATAAAACATCATAATTTATGGAACTTCAACTCCAATACTTTTTACTACTTGCTGCTGCTTTGTTCTGCATCGGTATTTATGGTCTAGTAACTAGCCGCAATGCCGTGCGAGTGCTGATGTCTATTGAACTAATGCTGAATGCGGTCAACCTTAATTTAATGGGGTTTTCTAATTTTATGGACTCAGCCGGGATTAAGGGTCAAGTGTTTACCGTGTTTGTAATTACGGTAGCAGCTGCAGAAGCAGCGGTAGGTTTAGCTATTGTGCTGTCGATATATCGTAATCGGGATACGGTGGATATGGAACAATTTAATCTGCTGAAGTGGTAGATTCACCAAAAGCTAAATAGAATATGGCGTTGCTCAATTGTGGCATGATTGAGGGTAACTGGTAACTGGTAACTGGTAACTGGTAACTGACACTGATTTAGGGGGGCTTGGGTAGATTCCTACTCCCTACTCCGTTCGCGTTTGGCCGTAGGCAAGTAAGCGCAGCTTACGGCCTTAGCTCCCTACTCCCTAAGCTCGACTCCTAGTAAGTACCTCAACTAATTGAAATTAATTGAGAACTGCTATCAAAGATGCAAGTCTGGTGTTAATATTTCGGTGAACTCATAGAAACTACTTATGGTACCCCTAAGAGACGAAAACCCAATCACAATCACGCCATATATTACTATACTTCTGATTGCTATCAATATTTTAGTCTTTATCTATGAACTTAGCTTAAATCAACTAGAACTCGACACGTTTTTTAGGCTTTATGCTGTGGTACCTAAGGAGTTAACTGCCAGCTTCGAGGGTTTTCCTGTGGGCCAGCCTGTGCCAGAACCCTTGACTCTGATCACATCCCAATTTCTCCATGCTGGCTTTCTTCATGTTGGCTCCAATATGTTATTTTTGTGGATTTTTGGTAACAACATTGAAGAAAAACTTGGGGGGATAAGGTTCTTAATTTTTTATCTCACTTGTGGGGCTTTAGCCGCGTTAGCCCAATGGTTTTTTTCAGCTCTATCTCCTATCCCTGCTTTAGGAGCTAGTGGAGCAATTGCTGGAGTGATGGGTGCCTATATTCTAAGGTTTCCTAATGCTAAAATCCTGACTCTAGTGCCCCTATTTTTCATATTTTTCGTAGCTAGGATACCAGCTGTATTTTATCTAGGGTTTTGGTTTCTACAGCAAGCGTTTAATGGCATAGCTAGTCTGGGAGCCCAGGCTCAAGTGGGAATGGAGGGGGGAGGAATTGCTTACTGGGCTCATGCTGGTGGATTTGTGTTCGGAGCTATCCTTGGTCCAATTTTAGGTTTATTTGATGATTAGTCATTGGTGGGGAGGCGTAAGCATTCAGCGGTCAGCAGTCAGCAGTCAGCAGTCAGCGGTCAGCGGTCAGCAGTCAGCAGTCAGCTTTCCGTAACACAGATTAAACAAATGCTTACCGGTTTTATTCACTGGTTTTATTCAAAAGCTGTTATCGTAGGTTGCCCATAGCCCATAAGCTAAATGCTGATCGCTAATGGCACCTCAAGTACCGTGGCACAGGCCACAAGCGCTGTGATGTAGCCCATAAGCTGATAGCTGATAGCTGAATACTTATGGGGACGCTGTTAATTTTTTTACCAAGATTGTCAAATATGTGTTGAAAATAACATATTTTAGAATAAAATGTAGAATCTGGGGATAAAATACATTACCCCTGTCTTGGATTCCAGGTAAGAAGCCTTTTCTAAATGAGCGCGAGAACACTGTTTGACAAAGTTTGGGATTTACATAGTGTTGGCACGTTGCCTTCGGGTCAGACTCAACTATTTATTGGTTTACACTTAATTCATGAGGTTACTAGTCCCCAAGCCTTTGCGATGCTGCGGGAACGGGGATTGAAGGTGCTGTTTCCGGAACGAACTGTGGCAACGGTAGACCATATTGTTCCGACGGAAAACCAAGGTCGTCCGTTTGCTGATGTCTTGGCAGAGGAGATGATGCAAGCGTTGGAAAACAGTAGTAAGGAGTTTGGGATTCGATTTTATAATATCGGCTCTGGGAATCAGGGCATTGTCCATGTGATTGCTCCGGAACAGGGATTGACTCAGCCAGGCATGACGGTGGCTTGCGGGGATTCCCATACTTCGACTCATGGTGCGTTTGGTGCGATCGCATTTGGAATTGGTACCTCTCAAGTGCGTGATGTCTTAGCTTCCCAAACCTTGGCATTGTCTAAGCTTAAGGTTCGCAAAATTGAGGTGAATGGTAGTTTACCCCCAGGGGTTTACCCGAAAGATGTGATCTTACACATCATCCGTAAGTTGGGGGTCAAAGGTGGCGTTGGCTATGCCTATGAATATGCTGGTACTACCTTTGAGCAGATGTCGATGGAAGGACGGATGACTGTGTGTAATATGTCCATCGAGGGGGGCGCTCGGTGTGGCTATATTAACCCGGATCAGGTAACCTTTGACTATCTTAAGGGGAAAGATTTTGCTCCCAAGGACGCAGATTGGGATCAGGCCGTGGCTTGGTGGAACAGTATCCGGTCCGATGATGATGCCGTGTATGATGATGTGGTTAAATTTGAAGCGGCAGACATTGCGCCTACAGTGACCTGGGGAATTACACCAGGTCAAGGAATTGCGGTTAATGAAACTATTCCGATACCGGAGAGTTTGCCAGAAACGGAAAGAGCGATCGCACAACAAGCCTATGAGTACATGCAGCTAACTCCAGGCACAGAGATTCAAGGCACAAAGGTGGATGTGTGTTTTATCGGTAGCTGCACCAATGGTAGACTGACTGACCTGCGAGAAGCTGCTAAATTTGCTCAAGGTCATCATGTGGCTGAGGGAGTCAAAGCCTTTGTGGTTCCAGGTTCGGAACGGGTCAAGCAAGAAGCGGAAGCAGAAGGACTCGATCAAGTCTTTGTGGAGGCTGGGTTTGAGTGGCGAGAGCCCGGATGCTCAATGTGTTTGGCAATGAATCCGGACAAACTCCAAGGGAGTCAGATTAGTGCTTCCTCTTCTAACCGTAATTTTAAAGGTCGTCAGGGGTCTTCCACAGGACGGACATTATTGATGAGTCCAGCAATGGTTGTAGCCGCAGCGGTTAAAGGGGCAGTGGCTGATGTTCGGGAGTTGATGGTATAGGAGCAGGTCTGATGAGTAGTGAAGTAAAGATGATTACCGGAACAGGAATTCCTGTAGTAGGGAATGATATCGACACCGACCGGATTATCCCAGCTCGATTTTTGCGCTGTGTGACCTTTGATGGTCTCGGACAACAGGTTTTTGTTGATGACCGCGCTCAAGCTAACGGACAACATCCCTTTGACCAACCCCAGTATCAAGGTGCAACAGTTTTAGTAGTAAATGGGAACTTTGGCTGTGGGTCTTCACGGGAACATGCCCCTCAAGCGATCGCGAGATGGGGGATTCAAGGAATTGTCGGAGAGAGTTTTGCCGAAATCTTTTTTGGTAACTGCTTGGCGATGGGGCTTCCCTGTGTGACCGCTGATTCGGAAACCGTGAAGCAATTACAGACAAGCCTCCATGAGAATCCTGAAATCCCGATGACCTTGGATTTGGAAGAGATGCAAGTCTATTGTGGTGAGTTGCAGGCTTCTGTGTTTATGGAGGATGGACCAAGAAACATGCTGCTGACTGGAACTTGGGATACTTGTGGACAACTGGTTGCTCAAGTAGAAGCGATTCGGGCGACAACCGCTAGGTTGCCTTATATGGATTGGGGAGTTGTTTCTTAAGCAAAGGGAACAGGGAATAGGGAACAGGGAACAGGCAGTAGGGAGTATGGAATATGGCATCAAAAATTATCACAATTCATCTAGGATTCCTATAGAAACAATAATTAGCGTTTTTGACATTACCCAAAATCCTTCTATGTCTTGATGCAGCGCTAGTTGATTAACTCTTGCCTGTTGCCTGTTGCCTTTGCTTTAAATAGATTGGGTTAAAGGTTTTAGGTTGAATAATGAAAGAAAGCTTGAGGCTAGCTGCGGTTTTGTATATACTCACGTGTTGTGTGGCTTCTGGTTTAGAATCTCAAGCTACTGTTGAGTCCGAATCTGGTCAACTAGGCGATAAACGATTAATTACTAGCAAATTAATTACTAGCACTATATCCGAATCATTAAAGGATAGGGCTGAGTCACTGATGATAGCCCAATTTCCCCCACCAGAAATTAGTGACCCAGCCGAGAAAAAGCGTTTCGAGCAGGTGATGGAGTATGCGATCGCAAACCACTTGTCTGAGCGTCCGCTCCCAGAGATCATGCAAGCGATCGCACAGCAATTTCTGGGCGCAAGCTACAAAGCTCACTTATTAGACCAATCCAGCCAAGAAACCCTAGTTATCACTCTCAATGAATTTGACTGCGTCCTGTTTGTCGAAACAATTCTAGCCCTAGCGCGAGGGATAGCCCTAAAAGATTATTCTCAGCAGACCTTTGTCAATCACCTTCGTGACCAGCGTTATGGGAATGGTAATCTAAATGGCTATTGCAGCCGATTACACTATTTCTCTCAATGGATTGATGACAATCAGAGAAGGGGCACAGTTAAAAACATAGCGCTAAAGTTAGGAGGAGTATCCCGCCAGAAAACCCTCAACTACATGAGTAAACACAGGGGTAAGTACCCATCTTTGGCCAGGGATGAGGCCAATTACCAGTGTATTGTAGCCATGGAAGCTAATCTCAAGCAGACAACTATTAATTTCATTCCCCATGATCAGATTAGGAAAGCCTACAATCAACTGCAACCAGGGGATATCATTGGCATTGCTACTACTATTCCTGGTATAGATGTCACCCACACTGGCTTAGTCTATCGTACTGCTGAGGGGAATATGGGTTTTATTCATGCATCACCTGCTGGTAGAGTCACCATTGCCCGTGATTTACAACGGTATGCCAGACATGTTAGACATTCCCTCGGGATTGTAGTGGCTCGACCCATTAATCCAGCAATTCCAAGCACTGACAATATCCTCCATTAACAAGCGTCGAGAAAACCAGAACTTACCCAGTAAATCTACCTTTAGCTTGCCTTAATAACTCACCCTACTACCTATATTTGATGCCCATTTTTGCGTAAGTCCTGGCGAATAGGCTCTCAGTCGTGATTACTGGTAGGAATACCTTGCTGCTACCGATTGGGTCAGGCTCTTTGTGTAGTAGATTCAAGCTATAGTCTGTTTATTCAGCGGGAACCCTAACATCTCCCGTTGTTCCAAATAGAGTTGAGCCACTCGCCTTGCTAGATTGCGAATTCTACCGATATAACGAGTGCGCTCAGTCACTGAAATCACACCCCTAGCGTCCAGTAAGTTGAAAGTGTGAGAACACTTCAGAACGTAGTCTAGTGTAGGCATAACGAGTCCTCGTGTGCTTAGTTGTTCTGCCTCTTGCTCATAAAGACCAAATAGCGTGAACAGTAAATCTGGGTTAGAGGATTCAAAATTATAAGTACATTGTTCAACTTCTCCCTGAAGGTGAACATCTCCATAGCTAATTTGGTCATTCCACTGGATTTTAGTAAAGGCCTCTACTTCCTGGAGATACATAGCTAATCGTTCCAAACCATAGGTGATCTCAATGGGTACAGGACGACAATCAATGCCACCACACTGTTGGAAGTAGGTAAATTGGGTAATTTCCATGCCATCTAACCAGACTTCCCAGCCAACTCCCCAAGCCCCCAGGGTAGGAGATTCCCAATTGTCTTCAACAAAGCGAATGTCATGGTCTTCAGGGCAAATACCTAAAGCTTTGAGGGAATCTAGGTAAATGTCTTGAATATTATTCAGTGACGGCTTGATCAGTACTTGGTATTGGTAGTAGTGCTGGTAGCGATTCGGGTTTTCGCCGTAGCGTCCATCGGTGGGTCTTCGGCATGGTTCAACATAAGCAACTGACCAGGGTTCTGGACCAATAGCTCTCAAGAATGTATGAGGACTCATGGTCCCTGCTCCTTTCTCGGTATCGTAGGACTGGGCAATCAAGCAACCATGTTTTGCCCAGAATTGATTCAATGTTGCAATTACTGATTGAAAATTCACTTACACCTCCAGTGTTTGTTGACACTCCCCGTCTTGAAAGAACGGGGATTCTTAGATCAACGAGCTGCCTTAAACCACTACGTTTCAATCTTTGACGCCGTCAAAAATTGAGCAATACCTAAACCAAAAACCCGTCAAGACAAAGACTTCAGTTTAGTTCATAGTAGACCCAGCGGGCAATTCTCCTTAAGCGTTTGGCTACTTATTAGGAGTGCATGTGCATAGTCTGTTTCCTCCCTTTTCACCCGGTTCCGGTGTGCCCCACCGTACCATGTTTTTTTTTAAAGTGTGATTCTGCTAGGTTTACACACCGATTGTTAGTCGATAGTTGGGTTTTTAAGGAGGACTTTCCCTACCCTCCGAGCATTACTACTTTCAGGTCGGTAAGTTACGGGTCTCTCTCCCGGCTCAGCCTGCGGTTTCTCAGCCTGTACTCATTTTTCCAGTTTATCTACTCCTACTTGATGTATCAAGTACTTTAGACATCTCCAAAAATTAACCTCAAACCCTTGTAAGGTCTGGCTCAAGCCGATTTTATGGAGATGTCTTTTTGAGAAATTACAATGACTGCGACGCTTTCTCGCTACTCACTTTCATCCCCGGTCTTTAGACGCGGGGCTTTCAGTGTTGGGTTTTATAGTAAACGCACCTTGTAAGCCCCGTGGAAACCACGCCAGTTGCTAATGGGTTAAACCCTATAATAAACCCATGTTTTCCCTAACAGCACCCTGCATCCCTATAGTTTATTCTGGCGCACATGCCTTGTCAGAGCGAGGTTAGTAAGTTGTTCAACAATGGATTTCATGGTGGCAGTGCAAAGGGCTCTTCATTAATGTTGCCTCTGAATGGGAACAGCCACTACTTACCGATTAATCCTGGACAGTTACCGTAAATCCAGGTTAATTTCCCGTTTCACTCAGGAGCATCGGAGCTGTTATCCCAATACGCACTTACAGCCACGATCGACAGACAAGCCCGTCACCAGGTATGTATCTAAAGATATACAGGAATTACCCAAATAATTCTCCCGACTCCCAGGGCGTGCGCTTATACTCGTCTAATTAAATTGGTCACGGGTCGCAGCGCTCCCGACTCCCGACTCCCGACCCAAATCTAAAGAACCCACCCCTGTGACCTGAGAGCTTCCCCCTCTTCCCCTGATCAGAACCTGGGAAACGGATTGAAAAATTTTTTAATCCCACAACCCTTGCCATATCTAGGCTTCAAGGATTTATCCCAAAAAAAGTTTCGGGTTTAGGTTGACAAACGCTTTTTTACCCTTTACATTAGTAAATGGCGATGAGGAAAGCCAAGCGCACCGCACCGCCCCGAACCAAGAAAAATCTATAGTTTGAGAGCCAATATACGGTCGCTACTCGT
>NZ_JAAHHX010000850.1:0-1253 GCF_010672065.1 Moorena sp. SIO4A1
AGTATGTCGTCCCCCCTACTCATTGCGGCCCAATTAAAATCCATTTCTACCTTGACGGTAAGCCTGTTAGTTCTACAGGTACCCTTGGGTGGAGGGGCGCACCTGGCCAGTTCAGTAGCCTTCCCTTGACCTCACGTGAAATTGATCTCGGCCCTGTTTCCTCAGGAAATCATTCCATTAGTTTAGAGGCAGAAGGGGAAGCTGCGGGTTGTAATCCTGGGCGGCTCACTTCTTGGTTCGGTAATTTACAGGTCTGGACATCAGTTTTGGATAAGTAGTTCCGTAGGGTGCGTTAGGGGAGCCCTCATTTTCTCGGTAGCCAGAGTTGGGACAGTCCGCCCCGTAACGCACCACTGTTGGGTCAAATAATAAAAATGAGATCCACCCGAAAGTGCCAACCCTTTAATGTTTTGTGTGGTTTGATTGCCTATTGCTATCAGCTGCGATATTGTATAGCATTTGTAATAGAAAATCCCTCGAAGTCAATCCCATCAAAGTTATTAGATTGCGTTGCCGTAGCGTGACTTTTCAGGCAAAGACCGACGCTGTGCGAACCGTCAATCGTTTAAGGGCGACCGGGCAAGCATCGCCATCAAGTAGCTTGGGTTTAGGCTGGCGTTACTCTACCATTACCATACTAAACCATTATGTCTTAAAATATAAACATGAATCAATTAGTTTTTGAGTGGGATAACGAAAAGAATCGAATCAATAAAAAAAAGCATGGTGTTTCATTTGAAGAAGCAAAATCGGTTTTTTATGATGAGAAGGCAATCCAGTTTTGGGACGAAGATCATTCTGAGATAGAAGACCGATTTTTACTCCTAGGCATAAGCTCGAAAATGCGAATCTTACTGATTATTCATTGTTACCGAGAGGAGGAATCAGTAATCAGAATCATTTCAGCCCGCAAAGCCACCAAAAATGAAAGTAAACACTATCGAGGATAAAACCATGAAACCAGAATATGACCTTGCCAATATGAAAAGCCGCCCCAATCCTTATGCCAATAAATTAAAGCAACCAGTAACTTTGCCTTTGAGGATTGATGTAATAGAATATTTTGAAGCCAAGGCGCAAGAAAAAGGAATTTCTTACCAAGAATTAATCAATTTATACCTTCACGATTGTGTTGTCAGTAAACGAGAACTATCGTTTGAGTAGCGGAACTTAAACCAGGGTAAGCTAATGTAATTTTGTATCCAAAAATACATAAAAAAGTTATTTTTTAGTATGATAAAACTTTTAATCTG
>NZ_JAAHHX010000851.1:0-1251 GCF_010672065.1 Moorena sp. SIO4A1
CAGGGCTATTTCATTCTCATGAAAGCAAATAAATGCTAGATTTACAGGTTAAACCAGTGTTTCATGAGTTCCCATGGGTTTGCCACCCCCACCTGCCCCTACAATCTTACTTCCAAGCCTTCCCCCAGAAAAGTCAAACCCTGAGCGTATTGAGATTTTGGAAGCCTTTGTCGATATTCCAGATGGCCGCAATGCTTCCGGGAAACGGCATCAACTCAGCCTGTGTCTAGCCCTGTTTACCCTGGCTATCGCGGCTGGGAATCGAGGATTTCTAGCTATCGGTGACTGGCTCACTAGTTATCGGGAGGAGCTCATTGAACTATTTGATCCCCCTTTGGGCCGACTTCCTTCGTACAGTACGATTCGCCGTGTTCTGATCAACCTAGACTATCAGCAGTATTCTGCGGCCTTGGCTCGTTTTTTTGGTATTGAACCCAAGCCTGGAGAAACCAAAGCCATTGATGGTAAAGTCCTACGAGGCTCGTACCAACGTTCTTGGTGATAATCCCGACTCTCCACCTCACCGAGCAATTATACTAGTGAGCGCTTATCTGGTTGAGCGAGGTTTGATTCTAGAACCGAACCCATGTCAATAGCAAAACCAATGAAATCAAAGCTTTGCCTGAATTTATCAAGCAACTGGCTGAGGCGGGTGTCGTCTTTGCCTTTGATGCGATTAGTACTCAAAAAAAACAGCTGAGTTAATCATTGAAAGTGGAAACCACTACCTGGGTGCGCTCAAAGGCAATCAGAGCAATCTGTTCAAAAGCGTCAAAGCCCACTTTGTTGTCCAACACAGTCACACTGACATCAGTAAAGGGCATGGTCGTGTTGAGAAACGAGTTGTTAGCATCTGCACACAACTTGATCACATCAAGCCCTGGCCGGGGCTAAAAACCCTCATTCGAGTGGAAAGTGTTCGACAATTCAAAAAGGGTAGACAACTTCGTTTGGAAACGGAAACACGCTCCGCATGTTGCTTCTTTCAACGAATCTGCAGAGTCTTTTGCTCAGCGCATCCCTTGGATATTGGGGTGTAGAAAATAAGGTTCATTATGTTCGCGATTTCACCCAGGGAGAAGATGCTTCACGTATTCGCATGCATCAGTTACCTCAAATCTTTGCGGTTGCTCGTAACTTTGCACTCAATATCTATCGCTCTAATCACTTCTCAAATATGGCCCAGGCAGAGCGACGGTGCAAGTTTGGACTAGACACACTCAAGCGCATTTTTAGAATGAAATAGCCCTG
>NZ_JAAHHX010000852.1:0-1250 GCF_010672065.1 Moorena sp. SIO4A1
ATAGTAACTTATTGCTGGGATTGAATCAGCTAATTAGTGATATTAATCAATATCAATTCTTTTTTAATTCTGGATAATCTGACTTATTTGTTAATCATTGAATTCGGAGAGTGACAGAAGAGGGATATAGCAGCCGCCAGAGCGGTTAGGACATAGACTAGAAGTAGTGTTTGAGACACAGCAATCCCATTACCGATGCCCAAAGCCTATAGTTACGATCTCCGAAAAAAAGTGATAGAAGCAATAATTGAAGGTGGTATGAAGAAAAGTGAAGTCAGTCAACTGTTCAAGATCAGTCGCAACACCATTGACTTATGGCTGAAGCGAAAAGCCGAAACGGGGGACTATATAGCATTGCCCAATCAACAAGCGCGGTAGTGGCCACTTCCATCACAGACTGGGAGAAATTTCGGGAGAATGCGGCGGATTCATGGGGATAAAACACAAGTGGAAATGGCTCAACTGTGGGAGGGGGATATTAGCGATTCGGGCAAAGCCCGACGCTTCGCGAACGCACAATTGGACGAGCACTCAAAAAAATTGGGTTCACACGAAAAAAAAGACCTACGGCTACCTACAACGTGACGAGGTGAAAAGACAAGCATACAAGCGAGCAGGTGGCAACTCAGGAAGCTCAAACAATTGTTTATGTCGATGAAGCGGGCATCGGACTTCCGAGAAGACTACGGCTATGGCTGGAATGAGAAAGGAATTTGGTTTCATGCTCTGGTGTCAGGACGTAGACAGGGTAGAGTCAATATGATTGCAGCATTGTGTAACCAGCAACTATTGGCTCCCTTTACTGTGGAAGGCTCGTGCAATCGAAGTGTATTTGAGTTGTGGTTGGAAACATGGCTTTTTCCCTGTGCTTAAACCGGGGCAGGTAGTGGTGATGGATAATGCCACATTTCATAAAGGGGGTCGTATTGAGCAACTGATTCAACTTGCAGGCTGTCAATTGTTATATTTACCTCCGTATTCTCCAGACCTTAACAAGATTGAGCGATGCTGGTCTTGGCTCAAAAGTCGTATTCGTAAACAACTTAACCAGTTAGTTTGATTGTCTACGGGATGCGATGGAGTATGTCTTGGGTCTAGCGTCCTAACCGCTGTGGCGGTTGCTATACTTGAGTTGTCGATTTTCTAGCTCTAATACAAATGATGTATTGTTTCCATATCCAGCATCTATCAGGACAATTCCCGGATGATATCCCCGACTTAATGTCTTCTCAATTAACCCCAAGGCTAGC
>NZ_JAAHHX010000853.1:0-1250 GCF_010672065.1 Moorena sp. SIO4A1
TAGCAAACGAATTGGTATATCATGCCATTAAGATGTCATCAGCTGATGGAGTTTATGCTGAGGAAGAGAGAGCAAAAGTAAAAGAAGCAGCAAAAATCCTCGGAGTTGCTGATGATATTGTTTTAACTCTAGAAAGTTTAGTAGATATGGAACGAACCGTTGTTAAGATGCGTAAGGCATTGATTCACGTAAACACATTATAGACGACGGTATCACAATAGCACGGTAGGTAAGCATATGCGCTACTTGAGGTGCTGCTTGAGGTGCCGTGAGCTTTTAGCTCATGCTACTTGAGGTGCCGTCAGCCTTGGGCACACTACACGAATGGCTGATAGCTGAATGCTGATAGCTGAATGCTTACTGTGTCGCTATTTTATAACAGATATAATAGCAATAAAAATTAAGCGATCGCAAAACAAGACTCTAATCTAAAATCTGGTAGCATCCATTCACAAATTGAATCTATTCCTATCTCCCCATCTCCCCATCTCCCCATCTCCCCAAACTTCCCACACTTCCCCTTCTTTTTGAGAAATATCAGATAGACCCGATTAGCGGTAGCGAAGTTGTTGACCCTTGATGACTAAACCCATTCTCATCGCGTTTCCAATTGGAGTGAATCGTTTTTGTTTCGTCATGGTTTGGGGATGATGACGCACGGTAGATAAACTCAGGCTAAGCAGAGTCACAACAATTAGTGTAGCGCTTAAATTACGAGTAAAGGTTAAGTCAAACATTATCTGCGGATTTCCAACTGTCTCTACTTTCACAGTAGAAATCTCTTTTGATTAGTTCCCCCAGTAATATGCAACTAACTGAATTGACTCTCTGGTGGAATGGTGAATCCCACCAATTCAGTGGGTTTAGCAGTGTGGTTGACCTAGACAATCTGCCCACTGGCACCATGGCAGAAAAATTGGCGTTGCTTAATAATGGAATGATTTTAAGAGTGAGGTGGAATAGGCATCTTGCCTGTTCCTGATTTGGGGCAGGCAGAATGCCCACTCTACTCGGATTCATTATTTGATTGAGCAACGCCGAAAAATTCAATATCCTTCTTGAGGATCCCACATTCAGGACTTGAGGGTAAGTCCTATAGGGATCCCTGTAGGAATTGTGAGAATTTTTGTTCCCTGTTCCCTATTCCCTGTTCCCTATTCCCTGTTCCCTATTCCCTGTTCCCTATTCCCTTTCCTATCACATTTTTGAAGATTCGGTGAATGTATCCCGTAAGTATTGGTCTGATTGTT
>NZ_JAAHHX010000854.1:0-1250 GCF_010672065.1 Moorena sp. SIO4A1
GAATACTACCCTAGAATCGTTGAGTAATGGAGTACCCATGGTCGCTATTCCCATTACCAACGATCAACCTGGAGTGGCGGCGCGGATCGCTTGGACAGGAACAGGAGAGGTCATACCTTTGAAAAAATTGAGCGTGGAGAAGCTACAAAAGGCTATCAAACTGGTCTTAACGGAAGATTCCTATAAAAAGAATGCCTTGAGGCTACAAGAGGCAATTAAACGAGCAGGGGGAGTGAGTCGAGCAGCTGATATTATCGAACAAGTGGCGCATACTGGTAAACCAGTTTTGGCTTCAACAAAACAATAATATAATTATTAAAAGTAATAATTTTATGTCTAAATCCCTTATGGGGAGAGCCTTTAACTAGTAGAGTAGTACAAATGAACGGATAACTTCAGTCCATAAAATGAAAATATGGTCAATTTGCGACTGTATCTTGGCTGAGCTCATTGGCATCAAAGCCTTATAGAGTAATCTTTTTAAAGCTCATGTCACCCCCTCAGTCACTACCTAATAAAATTTATTAACAAATGGTTCTATCCTTATGCCAAATATAATTCAGGAAACTAAGCTTCCCAATGGAATGAAAATATTTTGCTTGCGGAAAGAAGAAGTACCAGTTCTGTACGAACAGATTCAAGAGTACATTAAATATGGAATTGAGCTGCACGAAAGTGATATCGTATTTGATGTAGGAGCTAACATTGGTTTGTTTTCCTTATGGGCATATCAAAATTGTAATAAAAATGTTAGTATTTATGCTTTTGAACCTATTCCAGCCATTTTTAATGTACTACAGGCTAACGCTCAACGCTTTGATTCAGATAAAATTAAAGTCTTTTCCTGTGGACTTTCTCAGGAATCCAAGAGTATAACATTCGCTTATAATCCCAACGCTACCATGTTATCCACTGCATATCAAGAGGATTTTACTGAGCTAAAAAAGCAACTGAAGCAGGCTGTTATTCGCAATATTCAATACGCCCCTCAAACCTTTCGTTGGCTTCGTTGGTTTCCGTCGTTTATGCGATCAATTTTACTCCAAAATAGCATAGACAAAGCTTTTAAAATAGAGCGGGTAACTTGCCAGTTAAAAACTGTTTCAGAGATTATAAGGGAACACAAGCTCGAACAGATTGATTTGCTTAAGATAGATGTGGAGAAAAGCGAGTTGGATGTACTTTTAGGCATCGAAGCTCAGGATTGGCAAAAGATCAAGCAAATTGTTGTTGAAGTTCACGATCTAGAA
>NZ_JAAHHX010000855.1:0-1248 GCF_010672065.1 Moorena sp. SIO4A1
TGAAGCGAAAAATAAGGACAAGTCCGCCCCTAACGCACCACCAGGTCAAACTATTTATAAATGCTATGACTGTAGTTCCTTAGCTTCTGCCAAAATCGGATTAACATCAAACCAAGGTTCATCTTGATCATAATACTCATAAACAAAGCGACTGCGGATTAATATTTCGTATCCGTCCTCTCCAGTCACTTTCTTCTCCTTAGCTACTTTACCCAGTAAGTGCCACTCATCATCAGTGATCGCTAACACAAGTTTATGATGCTGAGCCTTAATCATACGTTCTAGAACATGGAGGGAAAGGGGTAGTTTTCCTTCCTCCATAATCCATTCATTGAGAAACCGAAGTAAATTCCGCACATGACCGCCACTAGCAAAACATAAACGATCTAAGGTTTCAGGACTGTCAAAAATTGCTGTAATTTTAGTCAGACGCTGGTTTGGCTCTAAATCTGGAAAAGCTCTTGCCAGCACCATCTGTCGCAGCAGTGCCATTCCTGCTTCATGTTTACTACCGTTGCGTAAATGCACAGGTACCATTGGTAAGACTTTGGGGTCGGTCATAAACCGTTCAGTCACCATCCCAAAGTCATTGGAAAACCGCAGTGACAATGGAATAGTGTAAACCACGTGACAGCCTAGTCCCCGCAACTGTGCCCCTCGATCCGCAAACAAATATTCTGGCTGAAGACGACCAAACGGCTTTTGAATAGAGTCCACGCGGTCAAGGTTATCAACAATTACTACTAGTCCCTTTTTGCCGGTCTGTTTCAATTTCTTGATACCAGGCTCCAGCACCTCCTGATTAATTGCTTCAATAATTCCATTGGTTCGAGGCTCTAGATATCCCCTCAACTTATCCCGCTGCTTAGGGCTAGCTTTGGCTTGACTGGTAATGGTGGCAATGCCTACAGAAAATTCTACATCCGATAGTTCCATCGGTGTTTTTAAGATATCTTTGACTTCACCGAATAACCTCTGAAAGTACCCTGGTTGAAGGCTAATGCCAGCACTTTCCAGACTTTCACTGACTCGACGGGCGATCGCCAGTAAAATATCGCTAATATCAACATCGCTCATTTCCAAGTCTTGATCCGACTCGAAGTAAACCACATGAAATCCTGAGCGTTCTAAATCCAGCTTTAACCTGAGCAACTCCGTAGACTTGCCGCAGCCAATATGCCCAGTAAACAGTTCACAAGTAGGCTGATTAGGTGAAAAGATAGCAATTTTTTTTCTAAGTTTTTCAAT
>NZ_JAAHHX010000856.1:0-1242 GCF_010672065.1 Moorena sp. SIO4A1
CATTAAACGTTATCGAGGCAATCCCTTAGGCTTAAAGCTGGCTGTAAAAACAATTAAAGACTTTTTTTTGGTAGTGTATCAGAATTTTTAAATTGGGATGACGTGATTGTTCCTGAGCCAATGAAAACAATTTTAATCGAGCAATTGAATCGGTTAGATGAGTCAGAGAAGAAGGTGATTGCTTATCTAGCTAGGAATCCTAACCCCATTTCTATTAAACAATTGCGCCATAGCATTACCTTAGACTATAATTCACAACTTATTTCAGTTTTACAGTCTTTGGAAAGGCGCTCACTAATGGAAAAGATTTCCCACAGTAATCGCACATTTTTTACCATAATTCCTGTAATTAGGACGGTGATTAATGAGCATGAAGGTTGTTTGTTGTAGGGGTTCGGTGTAGGCTAGGTTGGATGTTGAAGGTTGAAGGTTGAAGGTTGAAGGTTGAAGGTTGACTGTTGAAGGTTGTTGGATGTTGAAGGTTGTTGGATGTTGAAGGTTGTTGGATGTTGAATGTTGTTGGATGTTGAAGGTTGTTGGCCTTTTGCCTTCGGTTAAGGGTAGCTTGTTCGCGTAGCGTGGCCGTTCGCGTAGCGTGGCCTAAAGGCCAAAAGGCCAAGGTTGACTTTCAACAGTCAACCTTCAACAAAAAACTACTATAAGTTATATATAAGCTGACTTTTGATTAACTTATACTATCTCAAAGTCACTGAAATCTACCGAGGTGCTGGTGTCGATTGTAGCAAACTGAGCTCCGCTTCCCAGACCAGATTCACTGCCATTCTGGTTGTAGAATAGATCGCCGGTTTCGCTGTTGTAGACAATCAAAGCACCACTACTTTCGACCTGGCTATTATCATCTACAACCGCCCATTCACTGCTATCTAAGCCCCCACTGGACGTACCAGTGAGCGCAGTGAAGGTGCTCTGTTCTAGACTAATTCGGTCTTGACCTCCGATAAAGTTAAGAATGCTATCCAGACCCAAATCGCTTGAATCGAAACCTGTTCCAGTGTCAAACGTAAAAACCGTTTAGAATTCCCCGGCAGGGGATAGTTCAACTATTAACTCAGTGATCGGATCTACTGTAGACACTACTGGTTCAAGGTTAGAACCCAGACTTAGTTCCATCTGTTCACGGTACATACGGGCAAGAGCACCAGTGAAGCCAGCGTTGTAGTCAAGAGCGACTTCATTAATGGCATAGTTAGTTCGATCATCGACATAGGCATTATCGTCTGG
>NZ_JAAHHX010000857.1:0-1242 GCF_010672065.1 Moorena sp. SIO4A1
CCTTAAAAGCATGGCAGGTAAAAAACTGAACGCGATAACAGTCTCTCTGGATCCAATGCTTTAGAGGAACATCTAGAGACTGATCTCCATTTGCGTTAGTAGTTACGAGGTCAATACTGACACCTTTTCCCCCTAATACATGTGCTAGTTCTATCACACTTTTAGAAGGGCCACCGTACACTGGACCGAGGGCAGGTGTGACTATTAGAATTTTCATTTAGTGTCAATTCTTTGAGCTTTGAATAGTGATATAGCAATTCTAAATCATTTGTAAAATCAGACAAATCTGGAATCGTTGCTGGAAAAAGGTTATAGCGAACACTTTAAGCCAATATATTTCACGAATCATTTAGGACTGCTATATCTAAGTTTTAGAAAAGTTAACGCACTTAAATGTCACCCGTCCGATTTACCGTCCTAGTACATAGATAGCTTCTGAGCCCATTGATTGAGCAATTGTATCTAATCTAGATTCCAGATAATAATTCCAGGTCGATGGCAACACTCTATCCAAAAACTGCAGACCCATGGAAAATTTCTCAACTCGCTCGATCCGCAAAGCTGTTTCTTTGCACAAAGCCGCTATTTTATGAGAAGTATAGTAAGAAATTTTATAGCCATTGTTTTTCAAAAACTTGTCTGCTGTTAACTGTTTGACTAGCCAAGTAACTGGGTGATCCAATAGGGTGGTTTGCAGAATAATTTTACCATTAGGTGATAATATTCTTCCTAGAGTATCTAAAAGATCAGCAGGATTATTTAAATGAGCTATAAGACCAGAACAAATAATTATATCAAATAATGAATTTTGGGATTGAGCAAAGTCAAAGATATCTGAATTTAAGTATTGAATACCAATTCCTGTGTTGGTTGAGCCCTGGCAGACTCCCTGGGCCAGCTTAAGCATTTTAGGCGACAGATCAACTAGGATTGCCTCTGTGAATTGACCACATTCTAGGGCATAAGCTGTCACCCTGCCGTCACCCACGGCACAGTCTAACAGTCTTCCTGTTGAGCCAGCAACTAAATGGCCAATGATTTGCATCCGCTTGTTAAAGTTAAAACTTGTTCCTGTTTTATTAACCAGGTCAAAGTAGGTTGGGTAAATGGCAGCGGTTTCATCAAAGAAATTCTGTATCAGTTTAGTGTTTTGCATATTAAATGCTATTCATTGTACTCTAAAACTGCAAGCTATAGATGCTTACTGATTAATAAATTGATAGGTTCGATAGAAATTAAATA
>NZ_JAAHHX010000858.1:0-1241 GCF_010672065.1 Moorena sp. SIO4A1
CGAGCGGGGAGCAAAAGCCTTTGACCAGCTTTTAAGGGAAATATGGCTAAACAATTACCAACCTATGAACGGATTTTTGGATAAATTGATTTCCAAAAAGGCGATGAAGCCCGTTCAGTTTATTCTCCTGCTTCTATCTTGATGATTTGGTGAAGTGCGATCGGCGAAGCCGATCGGGTGGGGATTGCGTACACTGATGGGGATTGGTTAAAATTAAGAGGTTACTTATTGTCGGTCAGTAAAACCGTTTGCGCGTCTGACAAAGAAAAGAAAATCATTTCTCTTGGTGCGCGTTCACGCTTGTCGGGAAACCCGACCGGGGTCGCACCGCTGATAGTATCGAAGCGCGAACATAGGGTAAAATATATGAAAATTACATATACATATTGGAAAGAAGCGGATGGGATGTTCTTGGGCTATTTGAATGAATTTCCAGATCATTGGACACAAGGGGTTGATCGTGAAGAATTAAAAGAGAACTTAGCTGATCTCTATAGAACATTTACTAGTGAAGAAATTCCCGGAATTAAGAGAGTCGCAGAACTTGCGCTTGCATGATTTGACGCGATTTAATTGCCTACTTAGAAAACTCCGGTTGCTATTTGATTCGACATGGTGGGAAACACGATATTTACCATAACCCAAATAACGGACAAATGGAACCAATTCCAAGGCATCGAGAAATTAATGAGCGATTGGCTAAAAAGATTATCAAAAGCCTGACACAAGAAAATTAAATGCGAATAAAATAGTGCTCGCGGGTTGGAAAGGTGATCTCTGTCCTATGCGATCGCTTGTAGGTAATGGGGCAAAGAATGAAACCCAACATAATTCCCCTCAACACAACGTCTTCGACCCAAGAGCCGGGTATCTGCTCGCTACAAAATAGAACCTACAATTTAATTGGTGTGGCGGTCTGATGTTGTTGGGTTTCCGTTCCGTCAACCCAACCTAGGATTGAATTGAGGTGGTGAGTGCGATCGGCGTTCGCGCAGCGTGGCCAAAGGCCTCAGCCGCGCCAAAGGCGATTAGCCCGAAGGGCGTTGGCTAGCGATCGCTTATCCGATTGTTGCGGATAATATACATTGACCCAATAGTGCGTACGCGACTTGTCCGGTGGGTTGAGGAAATGCTTTAGTAACGCACCCCCACACTTTGCTAGAATGCAGCTAAGAAGCAAAGGTTGGGAGGAAAGTAGGTCGATGACAAAGGTAGTTATCCCTTAACTCAGAATTAGAAGC
>NZ_JAAHHX010000859.1:0-1238 GCF_010672065.1 Moorena sp. SIO4A1
TCCGAGGCCACGCTACGCGAACGGCGAATCGAGGTTGGAATCCCAGTAAAATTCGGGCTTCCCCTGCTTGTATTTTGCAACTAATCGGCAATACCCCTGATTCATCGACTTGAGTTTTCGACCGTCAATAATCAAGCTTTTTCCAAGGGTTGAAACACCAGTCAACCAGTTCGTTCCACCGTGATCAAAACTCCAAGCTTGGGAGTAGTCGAGGTACTGGTTATCAGATATCGGTTCTTTGCCGTCATCAATTACCCAGTCAATCCACAGTTCTCCTAAGTACGGGCGAACAGTTACCTCTTTCACCCAGTCCGGATCTATAAAATCCGGTGGCTCTAGTACTATTTCGGTGATTAGTTCAGGCTTGGTTTCTTTGCTGATCGATGGGTAAAATAAACCTTTTTTGTAGTTGAGTGCTTGACGAGGAAAAGTAACAGCAGCCAATCCCCCCTTTTTTCTGTACCTAAGCAATTTTGGTCTGTCAACTTTACCTTTGTAATAAAGGCCGACCAATTGGTTGTAACTAGCAATGGATTCCCCTACTGTCTTTAATGTCTGTTGAGCTGACTGAGCAGCCATAGCCTTATAGTGTGGACTCAGTTTTAACGCTTTATCTAACTCTGGGTATTTTGTGTGGCATTTGTAGGTTTTCCAACCAGATATGAGTTCATCTCCCCTCCAATAAGTCGTAAAGGACTCTTCTTGCTGCTGAAGCCAGCTATAGTGTTTCTGTTTCGTGTAATAAATAGCACAATTAATCAAGCTGTTTGCTTGCTCACATTGAAACGCCCAAAAAGCCTTTTCTTCGTCAGTGAATGATGCTTTTACAGGAATTGTTTTGTACAACTTACTATCACCTCCTTGATCTATTATAGACACGACGGTTTAAAACCCGTCGCGTCCGTTTCATCCCGGAGACGAAACCTTAGACAGGCTCGCTAATGAGGGTCGGCAGGTTATGGGTAAAAGGTTTAAGTTAATTGAATAAGGTGAGCCTATCTTACGGTAACTTCAAACCCTCTTTAAAAGGTAGGGGTTCTCACCTTCCCGGATATCTTGATAGGTGGGGCATAAATAAAGACATCTAAAACAGGATTGTTAAGTTATCAGGACTTACCCAAAACTGGGAGAAAAACACCCTTATCTCCAATGCCTTTATCTATTAGGGTCGTAAGAGAAACCCTAAAAATAGAGAGAGATAGAGTTGCTGCGTAAGTCCTATCTAACTTAACAATCAA
>NZ_JAAHHX010000086.1:0-22353 GCF_010672065.1 Moorena sp. SIO4A1
GTAGTCGAAACCGCCATATCCATCTCGAAGTGCTCCTTCGGGTGGGGACGTAGCTTGAACCCTAGCTACATTGGGAGATTTCGGAATCTCCACTTCCTTGAGCGTCTTTCATCGGTCGCCCTTATCCGAACATGATATAATGAGGTAAACAAGATTTTTTACCAATTCCGTACCCTCTTGATTAAGGGATTCCTCTTGTGACATACTCCCACACTGAATCGTAGATTACAGTGTGGGCTTCTTACCAACTCCACCTACTGGTATCGGCTTTCGCCTCCGCTGCGCGAACGGATACTCGGTAAGCTTTATTTCCGACGGGATGCCCCACCGCCAACTTCAAAACATTTTTTGCCGCATTTACATCACGATCCTCGGTGTAACCACAGGAATGACAGGAATGGATGCGGTCTTTTAATTTCTTGGGAACTTTTGTTCCACAATTGGAACAATTTTGGCTGGTATTTCGGGGGTTTACTGCAACTGTGACCAAACCAGCATTTATGGCCGTAGGCCACGCTACGCGAACGGCTTTGCTTGATAATATAGACAGAAATTGACCCCATCCAGCGTCTAGTACGGATTTAGCTAGTTTAGTCCTAGCCAAACCTTTGATGTTTAGCTTCTCATGAGCAACCAAGTCATGGTTATCTAGTAAACTTTTAGCGGTCTTAAAATGAAAATCTTTTCGAGTGTCAGCAACCTTCTTATGAGCTTTTCCCAGTTTACCTACAGCTTTCTTTCTGTTGCTACTACCTTTCTTTGATCTACTGACAACTTTTTGAATTTTTTTTAGTCGTTTTTGAGCCTTCCGGTAGTACTTAGGAATTGGTACCTCTGAACCATCAGACTTAACTAAGAAAGCCTTGAGACCCATGTCTATGCCAACAGGATTTGATACTTGCTCTATTGGGAGCACTTCAGGGACAGTATCATCCTGTAAAGACAAAGTTACATAATAACCGTCAGCCTTTCGAGTAACCGTAGCAGTCTTGATCTTGAATCCATCCGGAACTGGCCTGTGGTAGACCATTTTAACCCATCCGAACTTTGGCAGATTCAATTTATTTCCCTGAATAGGGTTTTTAGAGAAAGCAGAAAAAGTCAAAGATTTGTAGCTGTTTCTACTCTTGAACCTGGGTCTCCCACTCCTCTTTCCGTTAGAGTCACCTTTTAAGTACCTTTTAAAAGCTAGGTCTACCCTCTTGACGCAATCTTGCAATACATTAGCATGAATAGCTTTGTACCAATGTCTGTCATTCTTTAGCTGAGGGAGAGTCTTTTTTTGGGAAAAGTAATCAGGATTATTTCTTAGCTCTGGTAAGTAACAGGTCAAAGGACAGGAGTTAATAGAGCAGCGGTTTTGTTCATACCAATTGAATCTATCAGCAAGTAAATAGTTGTACTGGTGGCGCAACATATCTAACCACCTCTCTATTTCTAATTCTTGTGACTTGGTTAACCTCAACCGATATTGGTATGCCGTTATCATTGACTTCTCCTGTTTTTCGACCTATTATTAGTCTAACAATTGTAGCGACAGGTGTCAACCCAATATGAAAACTCAAAAGCTTGTAGTTAGAGTTACCGAATTCGAGAAAAAGCAGTTACAAGAAGAGGCTGACAGGAGGGGGATGACTTACTCCGAATTACTCAGAAGCTTTATAGCTCGCCTCCCCACTCCGAAAGGCTCTGTGCAAAATTCCTCCCTGGAGACGAAACCTTAGATAGTGGAGCTTTATTACAAAAGATTTAACCCTTTTGCGCATAACCGACTAATCATAAAAGCTCCACTATCTTACGGTAACTTTAAGCACTCATACTACGTATTGAGATGTGGGGCTCCTTTTGCCGGATTGCTGACTTCCCTACTCCCTACTCCCTACTCCCTACTCCCTACTCCCTAGGACGAAAGTCCCTCACCGATTTGAGAACTGCTATTAAATTATATTAACTGTGTTCAAAAAACTTAAAATTCCTCAAACCCTTGCTGTTCTAAGATCCGAAGTTACCTGTGCCCTTGTTTAAGGTTATTATGTCAATTGTCTCAGATTGACTTCATGGTACTCTCAGATTTTGGCATAACAATTGGCGTGGATAGTGAGCAGAAGCAGATTGGGCTATGAAGAATTCAGTGCGAGCTTCTGAATTAGGACTCAAATGGGTTGACCAGGCTAGACGCCTGAAAAGATGGAACAAAACCGCAGAAGTTTGGTGTAGCAGTGCCTTCACCTCTAGGGCAACCTTAAACCGATTTTGGGCCAGACAACCGATTCGCTGTGACAACTTCATTGCTATTTGTAGTGCTGTAGGGGTTGATTGGGAAAAGGTTGTTGAGCCAGATCAGATTAAGCGAGATCAAATCAATAACGGCAAGAGTCCCAATCTAGCTCAAATTAGACGTGTTGATTGGGGACAAGCACCAAAGCTAAGAGATTTCTACGGTCGTACTGAAGAACTCAACACCCTACAGCAATGGATTCTTCAGGACAACTGCCGCCTGGTGACACTTCTAGGGATGGGGGGAATTGGTAAAACCTCTGTGGCTGTGACCTTAGCCCATCTTCTGGAAGATAAATTTGAGTTTGTGATTTGGCGCACTCTACGCAATGCCCCTCCCCTAGAAGAACTGCTGGCAGACCTGATTCAATTTCTGTCTCGACAGCAGGAAACCAATTTACCCTCCTCTGTGGATGGCAAAATTCTGCGATTGATTCAGTATTTACAACGGGGGCGTTGCTTGCTAGTTCTAGATAATGTTGAGTCGATTCTGCAAAGTGGCGATCGCACCGGTATTTATCGAGAAGGATATGCTGAATACGGTGAGCTGCTCAGAAGTATTGGTGAAACCGCCCACCACAGCTGTCTATTACTGACGTCTCGGGAGCCACCCCAGGACTTGATTATCCTGGAGGGGGAAAACTTACCCATTCGCTGCTTCCCACTCAAAGGGTTATCAGACACCGATGGACAGGAAATCCTGAAGGAAAAAGGAAATTTTGCTGGGGATGACACCCAGTGGCTGACCGTGATTGAGCACTATGCTGGCAATCCTTTAGCCTTAAAAATGGTGGCTTGTGTGGTCAGAGACTTTTTTTATGGCAATATTGCTCAGTTCCTGAATTTTTTAAAGCAAGGCTCATTCATTTTTGATGATATTCGGGATTTGCTAGACCGGCAGTTTCAGCGCCTGAGTGCTACACAACAAGACCTGATGTACTGGCTAGCTATTAATCGCGAACCGGTTTTTTTTAAGGAGTTGGAACAGGACGTTGTCTGCCACCGATGCGCTCCTGACATTTTACAGTCTTTAGGGTCTCTACAACGGCGCTCATTAATTGAGAAAACCTCGGCTGGGTTTACCCAACAACCTGTAGTGATGGAATACATGGTTAATCGATTAATTGAGCAGATTCCTGAGGAAATTACTAGTCAAAATTTTGCTCTGTTGCGCACTCACGCATTAGTCAAAGCCACTGCCCCTGAGTATGTTTGGGATACTCAAGTGTGTCTAATTCTCGAACCGATTATTGAGAGATTACTCGCCAGTTTTGGTTGCACAGAACAGCTCACCAATCACTTGCTAGAAATTATCTCAATGGTGCGCTCCCCAACTTCCACGGTTAAACAAATAACTCAATATACTGCATATATCTGCGGCAATATAATTAATATACTGCGCCAATTACAGGTGGATTTAAGCAGCTATGACTTTTCTAATCTAACAGTTTGGCAAGCTAACCTACAGGGGATTAAATTACACAATGTCAATTTCGCCCATGCTGACTTAACCAGCTCATTATTTACGGAAACCTTAGGAAATATTTTATCAGCAGCATTCAGTCCAGATGGTAAAGTATTAGCAACCTGTGATACAGATTGGAAGGTTCGCCTTTGGCAAGTACCAAGCGGTAAACTAGTTTTGATGTGTGAAGGTCACACCAATTTGGTACGGGACCTTGCTTTCAGCCATGATGGTAAAATTTTAGCTAGTTGCAGTGCGGATCACACCGTTAAGTTTTGGGATGTCAGTGATGGTAAGTGCTTAAACACTTGTACCGGACATAGTAATGAGGTATGTTCAGTCGCTTTTAGTCCAGATGGTAAGACCCTAGTTACTAGCAGTGGCGACCACACCTTGAAAGTCTGGGATATCAAAACTGCAGAATGTCTCAAAACTTGCACCGGACATAGCAGTTGGGTTAGATCCGTTGCCTTTAGTCCAGATGGTAAGACTATAGCCAGTAGCAGTGATGACCACACGGTGAGATTCTGGGATAGTGGCACTGGTGAATGCCTGAACACTGGCACTGGACATAGGGATTGCGTTGGGTCAGTGGCATTCAGCAGTGACGGGAAAACCTTAGCCAGTGGCAGTGCCGACCACACGGTGAAGTTTTGGGAGGTAAGCACAGGTCGCTGCTTAAGAACTTACACAGGACATAGTAGTGGTGTCTACTCAGTGGCCTTTAGTCCAGATGGCAAAACCCTGGCTAGTGGCGGTGGCGACCACATCGTTAGGCTCTGGGATACTAGCACCAATGAATGTTTGAAAACCTTGCATGGACACAGCAATCAGGTATTTTCAGTGGCCTTTAGTCCTTATGGAAAAACCTTGGTTTGTGTGAGTTTAGACCAAAAGGTGAAGCTGTGGGATTATCAAACCGGTCAATGCTTGAAAACTTGGTATGGACATACGGATTGGGCAATGCCCATCGCGTTTAGTAGTGACGGTCACACCCTGGCTAGTGGCAGTAACGACTACACGGTGAGAGTATGGGATTATGATACTGGTAGCTGCATCAGAACTTTGCCCGGACATACTGACTTTGTCTATTCAGTGGCATTCAGTAGTGACAGGAAAACCTTAGCCAGTGGCAGTACAGACAATACGATCAGGCTGTGGGATGTCAGCACAGGTCGCTGCATGAGAACACTGCATGGCCATACTGATTGGGTATTTTCAGTGGCATTCAGTAGTGACGGGAAAACCTTAGCCAGTGGCAGTGCCGACCACACGGTCAAGCTGTGGGATGTCAGCACAGGTCACTGCATCAGAACGTTTCAAGAACATACCGATAGACTATGTTCAGTAGCATTCAGTAATGACGGGAAAACCTTAGCCAGTGGCAGTGCCGACCACACGGTGAGGCTATGGGATTGTGAGACCGGAAGCTGTGTAGGAATTTTGCGCGGACATAGTAATCGAGTCCACTCGGTCGCCTTTAGTCCCAATGGTCAGCTCTTGGCTAGTGGTAGTACAGACCACACGGTGAAGCTGTGGGATATTGGTGAGAGTAAGTGCTGCAAAACCTTGATGGGACATACCAATTGGGTATTGTCAGTTGCTTTCAGTCCCGATGGGAAAACCCTAAGCAGTGGCAGTGCTGACAAAACGGTCAGACTTTGGGATGTTTCCACAGGGGAGTGCCTTGACATTTGCACCGGACATAGCCATCTGGTCTCTTCAGTCGCCTTCAGTGTAGATGGTCAAATTATGGCCAGTGGGTCTCAAGACCAAACCGTAAGACTAAAGGATGTAGAAACAGGGGAGTGTTTGAAAATTCTGAGAACTCCTAGACTCTATGAAGCTATGAATATTACTGGAGTTAGAGGGTTAACTGAAGCACAGAAAGCAACTCTGAAAACGTTGGGGGCGATGGGATGAAGTTAGAAGTTAGAAGTTAGAATTTAGAATGTAGAATTGAGAATTGAGACTTGAGACTTGAGACTTGAGACTTGAGACTTGAGAATTGAGAATTGAGAATTGAGACTTGAGACTTGAGACTTGAGACTTGAGACTTGAGACTTGAGACTTGGATTTTTTTTCAGGCTTCAGGCTTCAGGCTTCAGGCTTCAGGCTTCATTATTCATTCTTAATTCTTAATTCTTAATTCTTAATTCTTAATTCTTAATTTATTCCATGAATAATGACCAATCAACGTGCAGACTACGATAATCCATGGAAAGAGGCAATTTCCTTATATTTCCAACCCTTTATGGCATTTTTATTCCCCGAAATTGAGGAAAATATTGACTGGGACAAAGGCTATGAATTTCTGGACAAGGAATTCCAACAGATAGCTCGGGATGGGGAAATTAGCACTAGGGAAGCAGACAAATTAGTTAAGGTTTGGCGCAGGGATGGCCAGGAAACCTGGGTATTAATTCATGTGGAAGTCCAAAGTCAATACGAATCCGTGTTTGCTGAGAGGATTTATGTGTACAATTACCGCATTTTTGACAAATATCGGCGTCAAGTAGTCAGTTTAGCTGTTTTAGCTGATGAAAGCAGATCCTGGCGACCGAATGAATACAGTTACACTATTTGGGGGTGTGAGGTGTTGTTGCGCTTCCCGATTGTGAAACTGCTGGATTATTCGTCCCAGGTGTTGGAAGAAAGTAACAATCCGTTTGCTGTAATTGTGGCAGCTCATCTGGCCAATCAGCAAACTAAACAAGATGTTGAGCAACGATATCAGATTAAATTACGAGTTGCTAAACGTTTGTATCAACGGGGCTATGGCAGGCAAGATATCCTAGAGTTATTCCGGTTAATTGATTGGCTAATTAGTTTACCGGATAACTGGCAAACCGGCTTTACAGAAGAAATTAGACGTTATGAACAGGAGAGTAGTATGCGTTACGTTACTAGTTTTGAACGCCTTGCTCGTCAAGAGGGGGTTATACAAAAGGGTCGAGAATCTTTGCTGGAAGTACTTCGGGTTCGTTTTGAAGATGTGCCTAGGGAGTTGGTGGAAACAATCAACCAAATTAAAGATGACTCGATGTTGACAATGTTGCACAGACAGGCAATTACCATTGCTTCTGTAGAGGAGTTTATGGTTGTGGTTAATCAGCAGCTAGCTTCTGGTGAGCAAAGTTCTTAGGTGCGCTTGACCCATTAAGAATTAAATTCGCCACGGGTCGCACCTCAGGATACTTAAAATTTGATAAATTCTTGGAATGGTGAATTTAGAATGAAGAATTAATAATTTAGAATTGGAAATTTATAATTACAAATTTATAATTCTTCCTTCACCATTCTGCCTTCTCAATTCTACATTCTTCATTCTTTAAACTTTAACCTTTGAGCAGAGTCGATTCAATAAATCCTTTGGAATTGCTTCAAAATTTTCTAATAGAAAGTCCATTAACGCGAGATGATGTAAGGAATCGACACTGGGAGATTTATAGCGAGCACCTTGGGCGAGCCAGGAGTTTACAGCGTAAGTTGAGCGGTAGCAGATGTTACCGATGTCTTCTTGGTTAACTTGCCATTTGCCATAAAACTCTTGGGGGGTCATGGACAATGGGCAGTAGCTGTATAGATCGATCAGGATTCGCTCTCGCTCAGTGATGGGACGAGGATAGGAATGTGGGCGTGTGGATTGGCTCCTGGCAAGTTGGGCAAGGCGGTCTAGGGCTCGCTGACACTTAATCAGATGGTCATTTGAGCGATTTGTTGGCATGATATAGTTACCTCACACATAGCTTGTGACTGGGGACTAGAGCCGCGCTTTAGCGTGCAACTGGGAAGCGCGGCTCTTTGTCCACAAATGCTAGGGAAATATTGGACATCTTTATTATTACTAATATCTCGGGAAATGTCAAGGAAAATTTTAAAATTGCAATATTTTTTTACAATTACAAAAAAATGTTTAGTTTGGGGTTTTATCTATAAATAATATGTAAACAATCAGCAGTCATCAGTCAGCTATCAGCTATCATAAATAGCTTACAATAATATCAATTGTTTGAGGTAATTTATTCCTGGTTTTTAGGGAACTGATAGCAACGATTAAGGAGTAGTAAATCCCTACTCCCTACTCCCTACTCCCTACTCCCTATTCCCTATTCCCTATTCCCTATTCCCTATTCCCTATTCCCTATTCCCTATTCCCTATTGCTGGTAATCTCTCTAATTGCTGCTAAATTGGGATAGGGTAATACACTATCCATGGCTAGCCAAAGTAAGTACTCGATATTTCCGGCGGGGCCAGTAATGGGAGAGGAGATTAATCCTTTGTACTGCCAACCCAGCTGTTTGGCGGATTCTAGAACGTTTGCGATCGCATCCGCACGGTGATTGGGGTCCCTGACTACTCCCTTTTTCCCGACACGGTCACGACCAACTTCAAACTGAGGCTTGACTAGGAACACTACCTCACGGGGAGGGGATAGCAGTTGCCACAGAGCAGGAAGAATTTTGGTTAAGGAAATAAAGGAGACATCCACTACCCCTAAATCAGCATAGACTTGACCCTGATTCGGGACTGGTGAAACACCGTACAAGTCGGCTGGCTGAAGATAGCGTAAGTTAGTACGTTCTTTCAACACCACCCGCTGGTCATTGCGCAGACTCCAGGCTACTTGTCCATATCCCACATCAACACCATAAACCTGTTTTGCTCCAGCTTTTAGCAAGCAGTCGGTAAAGCCACCGGTGGAAATGCCACCATCTAGGCAAATGCGTCCGTTTACTGAAATTCCAAATACCTCCAAGGCTTTGGCAAGTTTTTGCCCTCCTCTGGATACAAAAGGGGGTTTCTCTTTGACCTGAATCTGAGCGGTGGTCTTAATTTCAGTGCCTGGCTTATCTAATATTTGTCCATCTACCATGACTTCACCCGCACGAATCAGCACCTGAGCTCGCTGTCGTGATTCACACAGGTTACGGTCTACTAATAATTTGTCGAGTCGTTGTTTAACCAATGGGATTGGAAGGTTAGGAGGTTAGGAGGTTAGGAGGTTGAAGGTTGAAGGTTGAAGGTTAGAGGGTTTGAAGGTTGAAGGTTGTAAGGTTGAAGGTTAGGAGGTTGAAGGTTAGGAGGTTGAAGTTAGTGCGTAGGGTGCGTTAGGGAGGGGCGAGCCCTAATTTTCCGCCTCGTAGCCAGTGTTGGGATAGCCCGTCCCGTAACGCACCGCCACCTTTGGAATAGTCCGCCTCGTAGCCAGTGTTGGGATAGCCCGTCCGATTGTAACGGGCAAGATGCCCATTCCACCCACCGGGTCAAACAGCAAACATGAGATTCACCCTTCCCAACAGCCTTATCCCTAGTGACTGCACTTGTGATCTGTTTGCAGTCTACCACTGAGATACTGTGGTTTGGGTTGTTGTGTGACTTTCGCTGGTGCAGAAACTAGAATCGAGTACTAAATGCGATCGCGTAGCGTAGCCCAAAGGCTATAGTCACCCAGTCCCATCACTGAGTCGAACGTACCTAAGCCAATTCATGGATGTTCATTTATTTTATCAGAGTTAATCTGGATTACAAATAATTTTTCTGTATTTGTTCCTTGTATTCCTAGTTAATCTCGCCTATTTTTCACTCAGTAAGATATGGAATCTATGTCTGCTTTAGCTATTGTCACTCTTGCTTTTATCGGTACGAAAGCTGCGGAAACTACAGTAGAAAAGTTCACTGAGGCAGCCCTATAAAAAGTTAATCTACTGCGCCATAATATTATTGATAAGTTAAGTAGTAATCCCAGGGCTGAATTAGCTTTACTAGCTGCTCAAGATGGTTCACAGGCTGATGTACAGGTTGTATCTGACTATTTGCAAGAGGCGATGGCAGAAGATTATCAATTTGCTCAGGATATTCAAGCATTAGCAAGAGAAATCCATAATTTGAACCAAGTGGAAGGGGAAAATTGGCAAGTATCTGGTGGTGAAGTCAATTACAACAAGGTATCTGGTGGTGAAGTCAATAACAACAAGGATAATAAATCTCCTGTGATTCAAGGTGGTAGTGGTCATACAGTAACCATTAACTACAATAATCCTCCGGAACATTAGCCGAAGTCGCCTGGGGAGCAGGTTAAACAAATCCAAATTATCAATTATTACCATTACCAAAAGGAAAGCAGCACTACTCCCAAAGATTTAGATCAATCTACAGCAAGTGACAACCTACCATGCCCTTATCAAGGGTTGTTTCACTTTAGTCCCAAGGAAGCGGAATATTTCTTTGGGCGTGATGTTTTTATAGAAGAACTATTCCAAGCGACTCAAACTCGTAACTTTATTCCCGTATTGGGGGCATCAGGTAGTGGAAAATCCTCTGTAGTTCTAGCGGGATTAGTGCCGAAATTAGTAAAAGCCGGACATTGGCAATTTACCCATTTTCGTCCTGGAAAAGACCCTTTTCTGGCTCTAGCTCAAGCCTTGGTTCCTCTCTACGTGCCGAACCTGGATGAAACTGACCGCATGGCTCAAGCTCGTAAATTAGCGGGATATTTTCAAAATCGTACAGTTCTATTATCCGATGTCTTTGCCACAATTCATCAGAATCATCCTAACCATAGAATTTTACTAATTGCTGACCAATTTGAAGAACTCTACACCCTGTGTAGGGATCAGAAAACCCGTCGTCTATTTCTCGATACCCTCTCCAACACATTTCAATCTTGCCCTGAACAATCTTCTTCATCAACGGTGTTAGTAACCACCATGCGGGCAGATTTTTTAGGGAATGTGTTGTCCTATCCTCCCTTAGCAGATGTCTGGCGCAAGGTGAATGTTCAAATCCGTTCCATGAATCCAGAGGAACTCAGAGACGTAATTGAAAAGCCAGCCCAAAAAGTAGGGGTTAGTTTTGAAAGCGGACTGGTGGAACGCATTCTCAAAGATGTGGATAAAGAACCAGGGAATTTACCTCTGTTGGAATTTGCCCTAACTGAACTTTGGAAAAAACGCACCAGCAAACAATTAACCCACCAAGCCTATGAAGAAATCGGTGAAGTTTCTGGTGCTTTAACCAGCTATGCTGATCGGGAATTTAGTAAACTTCAGCCAGAGGAACAAGAACGGGTAAGGCGGATATTTATTCAATTAGTACGTCCCGGTGAAGGTACAGAAGATACTAGACGAGTCGCCACCAAAGTAGAATTAAAGGAGACCAACTGGAAATTAGTTAAACGATTAGCAGATGCCCGGTTAGTGGTTACCAGTCGCACCGTTGTCACCAGTGCTAAAAATGCTGAACAAGAAACCGTGGAGGTAGTTCATGAGGCTTTAATTCGTAACTGGGGGCAACTGAAAGCATGGATGGAAACAGACCGAGAATTCCGTGCTTGGCAAGAAAGAATCCGAGCTACTATGGGTCACTGGCAGGAGATGAACCGGGATAAGGGACTGTTATTGCGGGGAGCTGCTTTAGTCCAGGCACAGGAAAAACTTAAAGAACGTCGGGAGGAACTATCCGAAGCTGAAGAAGAGTTTATTGGCTTGAGTCAGAAATACCAAAAACGCCAGTTTCAAAGCATTATAGGATTTGTAACAATAGTATTTGTAGCAATTTCTGGACTAGCAGTAGTTGCTGTTTGGCAAAGGGATGAGGCACTTATCGCTGAAAACAATGCAAATCTCAAAGCTGACATTGCAGGGTTAAAGTCTCGTTTAGTCTCAGGAGAGGAAACCTTAGATGTTCAGTTGGATGCAATTGAAGTAAATCAAGAATTGCAGGAAGCAAAGAAACCAACGACAGATATTTTGATAGCAGGTGCAAACTTGCTACAAGAGGCTCTCTCTCAACCAAGAGAGATTAACCGTTTGACTGGCCATCAGAGTGATGTCCGTCATGTCACCTTCAGCCCGGATGGGAAATACCTCGCTTCTGCTAGTAGTGACAGTACCGTAAAATTGTGGACAGCACAGGGGAAATTAGTGGACACCTTGAGTGGCCATCAGGGTGAGGTCAATCATGTCAGCTTCAGCCCAGATGGGAAATACCTCGCTTCTGCAAGTAGTGACGATACCGTGAAATTGTGGACAGCACAGGGCAAATTGCTCGACACCTTAACTGGCCATCAAAGTTCGGTCACTCATGTCACCTTCAGTCGAGATGGTAAATACCTCGCTTCTGCTAGTGGGGACAATACCGTGAGATTGTGGACAGCACAGGGCACATTGCTGCACACCTTAACTGGCCATCTCAGAGAGGTCTATCATGTCACCTTCAGTCCGGATGGTCAATACCTCGCTTCTGCTAGTGGGGACAAGACCGTGAAATTGTGGACAGCACAGGGCAAATTGCTCGACACCTTAACTGGCCATCAGGCTTGGGTCAAGCATGTCACCTTCAGTCCGGATGGTCAATACCTCGCTTCTGCTAGTGGGGACAAGACCGTGAAATTGTGGACAGCACAGGGCAAATTAGTGGAGACCTTGAGTGGCCATCAGGGTAATGTCAATCATGTCACCTTCAGTCCGGATGGGAAATACCTCGCTTCTACAAGTTATGACAAGACCGTGAAATTGTGGACAGCACAGGGCAAATTGGTGGAGACCTTAACTGGCCATCAGGGTAATGTCAATCATGTCACCTTCAGCCCGGATGGGAAATACCTCGCTTCTGCTAGTGGGGACAATACCGTGAAATTGTGGACAGCACAGGGCAAATTGGTGGACACCTTAACTGGCCATCAGGCTTGGGTCAATCATGTCACCTTCAGTCCGGATGGTCAATACATCGCTTCTGCTAGTTATGACAATACCGTGAAATTGTGGACAGCAGAGGGGAAATTGGTGGACACCTTGACTGGCCATCAGAATTTTGTCACTCATGTCACCTTCAGTCCGGATGGTCAATACCTCGCTTCTGCTAGTGGGGACAATACCGTGAAATTGTGGACAGCACAGGGCAAATTGCTCGACACCTTGACTGGCCATCAGAATTTTGTCAATCATGTCACCTTCAGCCCGGATGGTCAATACCTCGCTTCTACAAGTGAGGACAATACCGTGAAATTGTGGACAGCACAGGGCAAATTGCTGCACACCTTCACTGGCCATCAGGGTAATGTCAATCATGTCACCTTCAGTCCGGATGGTCAATACCTCGCTTCTACAAGTGAGGACAATACCGTGAAATTGTGGACAGCACAGGGCAAATTGCTCGACACCTTGACTGGCCATCAGGATTTTGTCACTCATGTCACCTTCAGCCCGGATGGTCAATACCTCGCTTCTACAAGTTATGACAAGACCGTGAAATTGTGGACAGCACAGGGCAAATTGCTCGACACCTTGACTGGCCATCAGGATTTTGTCACTCATGTCACCTTCAGTCGAGATGGTAAATACCTCGCTTCTGCTAGTTATGACAATACCGTGAAATTGTGGACAGCACAGGGCAAATTGGTGGAGACCTTGAGTGGGCATCAGGGTGAGGTCGATCATGTTACCTTCAGCCCGGATGGTCAATACCTCGCTTCTGCTAGTTGGGACAACACCGTGAAATTATGGACGCAAGAGGGCAAATTGGTGGAGACCTTAACTGGCCATCAGGGTTTTCTCACTCATGTCACCTTCAGCCGAGATGGTAAATATCTCGCTTCTGCTAGTAGTGACAATACCGTGAAATTGTGGACGCAAGAGGGGCAATTGGTTGGAACCTTGAGGGGGCATCAGGGTAATGTCAATCATGTCACCTTCAGCCAAGATGGTAAATATCTCGCTTCTGCTAGTTTGGACAAGACCGTGAAATTGTGGAACTTTAACCGAGATGAACTCCTTAAATACGCTTGTAAAGGGGTGAATGACTACCTAAAAAATCACCCTTATGTTAGTGAAAAGGAGCGCCATCTTTGTGGGGTGGAAGCTTCTGCAACAGTTTTACTTTTACAAGGGGAAGAATTAGCAGAGAATGGTAAGATTAATGAGGCGATTACTCAATTTGAAAAAGCCTTAGAACTTGACCCTAGTTTAGAGTTTGACTCTCAGACAAGAGCAAGAAAACTTGCAGCAAAATTTTTTGTTAGTGAAGGGGAAGAATTAGCAGCTCAAGGTAAAGTTGATGAGGCATTATCAAGCTACAACAAAGCTCAAGAACTAGATCCTAATTTAGAAATTTCTGCCAATTCTTGGAATGCACTCTGTTGGGATGGTAGCCTGTATAACCAAGCTGATAAAGTAATGTTTGCCTGTGAAAAAGCTGTTGAACTCGCACCAGATGAAGGATATATACAGGATAGTCGGGGTTTGGCTAGGGCCTTAACAGGTAATATTAAAGGTGCGATTGAAGACTTTGAGGTGTTTATCGCCTGGACAGATAATGAGAAGGAGAAAGCACAACGACAGGGTTGGGTTGACGCTCTCAAGAATGGTGAAAATCCTTTTACAACAGAGGTGTTAGAAAGTTTACAAGAAACCCGATACCCGAAAGCCCCGTCTCTTTAGAGCGGGGATGAAGGGTCGCAGCGGTCTTTAGCCGCCGTGAGAAATATTTCTGAAATAATCCGGAGTTTTACTCCAAGTATGGTAGAATAAAATAGAAGCGGTAGAGGTCGATAACCGATGATCATTCTTGAGTTTAAAGCCAAAGGGAAAAAGTCTCAGTACTCAGCCATAGATGAGGCTATTCGGACAGTTAAATTTATCCGAAACAGCTGTATCCGTTTGTGGATGGATAACAAAGGGACGAATAAATTTGACCTTAGTAAGTACAGTAAAGTACTGGCTCATCAATTCCCTTTTGCTAATGAGTTAAACTCTACAGCCCGTCAGGCTGCGTCGGAAAGAGCATGGTCATCGATTGTCCGCTTCTATGACAACTGTAAGAAAAAAGTACCTGGAAAGAAAGGGTTTCCCCGTTTTCAAAAGCACTGTAGATTCGGCGTAGCCGACGCTGCGCGAACGGTTGAGTACAAACAGTCGGGATGGAAACTATCTCCTGATAAGAAGTCAATCACCTTCAGCGACAAGAAAGGCATAGGGAAGCTCAAACTCAAGGGCACTTGGGATTTATGGCGCTTCGACAAGAAACAAATTAAGCGGGTTCGGATAGTCAAAAGAGCTGATGGCTACTATATTCAATTCTGCGTTTCAGTTGACGTAGTTGAGGAATTGGAACCATCTAAAAATACCATTGGCTTAGATGTGGGGCTTAAGGAGTTTTACACTGACTCTGACGGCAACTCTGAACCCAATCCCCGGTTCTATAGAACTGGAGAGAAGCGACTAAAGTTTTATCAGCGCCGGGTTTCCCGGAAAAAGAAAGGCTCATCCAATCGTAGGAAAGCCATTAACAGATTAGGTAGACAACATCTTAAAATAAGTAGGCAACGCGAAGAGCACGCAAAGAGACTTGCGCGCCGTGTAATCCGGTCTAACGACTTGGTCGCCTATGAAGATTTAAGAGTCAAAAACTTAGTTAAAAATCACTGTCTTGCCAAGTCTATTAATGATGCAGGTTGGTATCAATTCAGAAAATGGTTGGAGCATTTTGGCAATAAGTTTGGCCGGGCGACCGTAGCAGTTAATCCTGCCTATACAAGCCAAAACTGTTCTGAATGTGGCGAAGTAGTCAAGAAGTCACTATCAACTAGGACTCACGTCTGCAAATGTGGTTGTAAGTTAGATCGTGACCACAATGCCGCTATCAATATCCTGAAAAGAGCCTTGGGTACGGTGGGGCACACCGGAACCTGGATCCTCGATCCAAACACTTCGGGAGATTTGGCCTCTACTGTTCTTGGTTCCGGCCAGGTTCAGCAAGCCGAATCGTTGAGCGAAGAATCCCCGCGTCTTTAGACCGGGGAGTGTCAAGGTAATAGTAAGCGGTCAGTGGTCAGCAGTCAGCGGTCAGCGGTCAGCTATCAGCCGTCAGCTTATGCGCTATGGACATGCTTAGATTTACGTCGTCCCAGCGTCGAAGCCTGTTCCACGAAAATATTGATAACGGGCATCTTGGTGGAATGGGCATCTTGGTGGAATGGGCATCTTGGTGGAACTGGCATCTTGGTGGAATGGGCATCTTGGTGGAACTGGCATCTTGGTGGAATGGGCATCTTGGTGGAACTGGCATCTTGCCAGTTTCATGCTTATTTTGGGGCGGGCAGGATGCCCACTCTACTGTTATTGATCCGGCGGGCAGGATGCCCACTCTACTGCTATTCATTCTTTTCCCGATTCCCCAAAATCACAAAACCCCGCAAAAATAAACCTTGCAGGGCTTCATGATATTCTATTTGGTGGCGGGAGGCGGATTTGAACCACCGACCTTCGGGTTATGCGTACCAACTACAACTTTCGTTGCCTGGATCTTCCAGTTTGTGGTCTGGACTGTCCCTTCACCCTCGCCTTAAACGTTAGGGTGCCTGCCTAACCAGTCTCTACACCTTCTCCTTTTCGGAGCTTGGCTCGGGATTACCTCGCTACAGGCTTCCCCGAATTTGACAGGTAAACACACGGAGATTTATCTTCGTGCCGCCCATGCTCAAGCTCGCTATTAAGCGTCTAGCTAACTTGATTGTTGAGCCCGACGAGCTACCAGGCTGCTCTATCCCGCGTCGTCTTTTTAAGTATAACACCTAATTTCCAAATGTGGCAAGGGGAAATTGAAAATTTCTCAAATTAGTTCTATCAGTGCTCTGGGAGTAGGGAGTAGGGAGTAGGGAGTAGGGAGTAGGGAATCGGGAATCGGGAGTCGGGAGTCGGGAAAATACAAGCGGGGTGTGGGGAGTAGGGAGTAGGGAATCGGGAATCGGGAGTCGGGAGTCGGGAATCGGGAATCGGGAAAATACAAGCTCGGAGCTATTGGCCCTATTGCTAGCATGCCTATTGCCTTTTTTGCCAATTCCCATATTGACAACCGAGATACAAAAGCTATACAGCGTTTTTCATAACTATCTTCCCACTTCCGACTTCCCTCTTACCTGCTCCCTGCTCCCTGCTCCCTGCTCCCTAAAACCCAAGAATTTGTACCTGACCGAATTGAAAACCGCTATAAGCTCACCCCTCAAGGCATAGATAACTCACCAACCACTTCTAAACGTTTGTATTTACTGAGATTAATAAACATCGACTCCAAGGTATCTGCCACCGAAGGAGTAATCCAAGCCATTTGCTTAAGTAGGGCAATGGCTGCAGCATACTTAGCAGATTTTGCGCCATCGAGGACTTTAATGGCTAGACCCATATTCTGCCCAACGCGACCGATACATTGAACCCCTTGTGCTCCCGATTTACTGACCAGTTCCCCTTCGGATAATCGCATCAGTTCTGTATCAAATCCCCCATCCCCGGACACCATCTGGGGATGACTGATCATGGCGCGCACAATACGCTCCATGGCCAGATTATTACCAGAAGAGAGCAGAGCGTACAATAATGCCATTTGCCGTAGCTGTAAAAAATAAGTCGGAGCGCCACAGTCGTCGTGAGCCAGAATTAACTCTTGCTCCGGCATCTGTAGCAGCTCCGCTACTTGGCTTAAGATTAACATTTGCACGGGATGATTATACTCCAAATAGCTCTTGATTAGCCACTGCCTTTGTTGACAAACAGCCAACATTCCAGCATGTTTACCAGAACAGCAATGCTGGAGTGAGCTTTCCTTACCTGGGGGAATGGGACACTGTAGTGCTGAGGGGTCAACATCACAGCGCCAAAGAATATTAAAGACCTGCCTTACCTGCTCCATCGTGCCGTGATGGGAACTACACATAATAGCCAAGTCTCGGTCGGTGAGATTGTAACGCTCAAGGGTACCTGTGGTAGTTACCGCTAAGGCTTGGAAAGGTTTGAGTGCAGAGCGAATAAATGTTGAGGTTTCTGGGTTACCCGCAACATATAACATCCGTCCCCGGTCATCACAAACAACCGCTTGAGCTGAATGAACTGATTCGATAATGCCTTCCCGTAGTAAACGGACTTCTAAGGCTCGTGTTTGAGTACGTTTTCCCCTGGTCATGGATTAGACTTAAAGCTACCCTATAGCTTAGTTGGAGCAATCGAGCTAGGTGGCTGATAACACATGCCAAATTATGTTGCCACCAATCACGACTATAATCAAAAATCCGAACGTCCAGTGTAAACGTCGCAAAATTGGTTGGAGTTCATAAGAAACAATTAAGCGATCGCGAGCCAAAATTTCTGGAGTTTTTGTCCAGGTTTGACCGTCATACCAGCCTGACTCCTCGTAGACTATGGTTTCTCTGATCAAGCGATCGCCTACATAGAACCAACCCAGGTATAACCGCAGCAAAGTTAAAATCAAGAAGATACTTGCTCCTGCTCCACCACAGAGCAGAAACTTGATTATAGCTTTTTGGGGTGGAAAACTCACGGCTGCTATCGGCCCTGAAATCAGCCAGCTCAACCCCCAAACCCACGCCAGCTTGATCACATAATTTGGTAGTTCCAGCCTTGCCCAGTTAAAAAACCAAGATTCTTTTAGTTCTTGGTATTCATTTATGGGTTGCTGCTCTTCTGGAACAGGACATACATAAACAGGAGATTTCATGATTATTCTTTTGTGAGTGCTGCAATTAGGATGCCTGAAACTCAATCTGCTCCGCGTGGCCCCAGAATGCTTCGAGATTATAGAACTTCCGTTCTTCAGGCAGCAAGATATGGACAATCACGTCACCGTAATCTTGAAGTATCCAGATTCCCTCTGCTTTTCCTGCTGTTCGCACAGGTAAACGGTTCCATGCCTCTTCTACTTGCTGTTCAATCGACTGAGAGATTGCCCTGACCTGTACCCTAGAAAACCCGGTCACAATTACAAAGTAATCTGTGATGTACGATACCTCTGACACCGACAGAATCACAATATCTGCACCCTTGCGGTCATCTGCTGCTTGAGCAACGGTTAGTGCTAACCCATAGCTAGCATCCTGGTGTTCGGTATCAGGGGTTACTAAGGTGGAGGGCTTATTATTTTGATCTCTCATTAAGCGTTTGATTCCTCGCTCTACAAAACAATCTGTTCTAATAGTAATTAAGTTTTCTTGTGGTTAATCACTTGCTGTACAATTCTTTTCATTTCTTTTCGTTGCTTCTTCATTTGATACTCACACTGCTATTGACGAAACGTTCCTGAAAGCTAGGCACATGGGACTTTAGGCATTTACACAATCTGTCTTACAGTCTCTTTTAGCTGTTGTCTTCCTGGACATCTGTTGCGCCCAGTTTCGAGTCAATATCATACGTTTGTGAATGGGACGAGGACTCTCTAGCAGGAATTTTAACGAGTAGTCACAGGCTAACCAAACAGTCTTGTATAGGTCTTGCTTAGAGAGATTTCGTAAGGTTTGTAAATCCGGTGTCTCACCACGACCTGGCTCAATCGTATCAGCAATAAACACCACACAACTGAGGGGTGTCATCCCCTCACGTCCTAAAGTATGAAGAGCGATCGCTTGCAATACTGCTTCATCTTTGACTCCAAATTGCTCTTGGGCAACAATAGCACTGACATCTGCATGCAATAAGTGAGGCGCGGCTTCACAGACTGGATCGACTTCTATGGCATTATCTCTAGCCATTTGCAACAAGCGCTCAGGCTTAAAGCATTTGGCTAGGTCGTGCAACAACCCTGCTTGAGCTGCCTGCTGAGCATTGATATGATGAAGCTCAGCGAGTTCAACGGACATTTGTTCAACTCGCAATATATGCTGTAGCCGAGAAGACGGCACATTATCTGCTAACCAGGTTAACACCTGATCACGCATCACCTTAAAAAGCTCCTAAGACATGTAATTGGTAACAGTCGCTAATTCTTTTTTTAATAAAAATTTAACAACTTTTTTTAAGCTAGCGGACACTAATCGATATTTCTATTAAAACATTTTCTCAAGACTTTAGCAAGAAAATGTTAAAGGAAAGGGAGTAGGGAGTAGGGAGTAGGGAGTAGGGAGTAGGGAGTAGGGAGTAGGGAGTTGTGGAATGAGCATCTTGCCCGTTCCAATTTTCAGGCGGGCAGGATGCCCACCCCACTCATATTCATTCCGCCCCTCAGCAATGCCTGATAGCTGACGGCTGATAGCTGAATGCTTACGAAAAATTCTCACAATTGATTTAGGATTGCTATAGTAATCATTTAAGATTGCTATAGCAAGAAAACCTTAGCCATCAGCTAAATCGGGAAACACTTCTCGGACTGCTGGATGAACCAACTGGTGATTCTGGACATTAACGCCCTTGGCTAGAGCGGGATTATTTTCCAGAGTGCTCAACCCCTGATTGGCCAGACTGAGTACGTAGGGGAAAGTACTATTGTTTAGAGCCACAGCTGATGTACAGGGAACAGCTCCAGGCATATTAGGCACCCCATAGTGAACGACACCCTCCTCGATATAAATGGGATTGGTATGGGATGTGGGTCGTAATGTTTCAATACAGCCTCCCTGATCCACAGCAACATCTACAATCACTGAGCCAGTAACCATTTGTTTGACCAGAGAGCGCGGGACTAAAATGGGAGCACGACGACCAGGGACTAACACTGCCCCAATCAACAGGTCAGCATCAGTAACAGCCGCTTCAATTTCTGCTGAATTGCTGTAGAGGAGTTCAATTCTTGAGCCAAAGATAGTTTCTAAATAACTCAACCGTTGAACATTAATATCAAAAATCTGTACTCTCGCTCCCATCCCCACAGCGATTTTGGCGGCTTCTGTACCGACAACTCCGCCACCAAGAATTACCACCTTACCTGGTTTAACTCCGGGAATACCGCCTAACAGCACCCCTCTTCCCCCCTGCTGACGCTCCAGAAATCTGGCTCCAAATTGTACGGAAAGACGACCAGCAATAATGCTCATCGGGGTTAGCAGCGGTAGGGTGTGGTCTGGGAGTTCTACTGTTTCATATGCGATCGCAATCACCCCCGATTGCAGCAACTGCTCGGTTAAAGGGCGGTCAGCGGCTAAGTGTAGATAAGTAAACAACAGCTGTCCTTTTTGAAGCAAGGGATACTCTGGCGCTAGGGGTTCTTTGACTTTGACTACTAGTTCCCGATTCCAAGCCTCAGCCGCGTCTAAGACAATTTTGGCTCCCTGACGCTGATAGTCTTCATCGGTAAAGCCAGCACCAGTGCCAGCATTAGTTTCAATGAAAACTGTATGACCCGCTTCTTGTAAAACCCTGACACTACTGGGGGTTAATCCCACACGAAATTCCTGATCTTTCGTTTCTTTGGGAACACCTATTTCCATGCTTTTACCTCTTTAGCGTACTGGTGCTGTATTTAAATATGATCTAAATGTTAAAATTAGTAAAGTTAACAAAACTCGCGGAATTCCCCACCCTCTTCCAGGGTGTTGAAGTTACCGTAAGGATAGGGTCGCCTTTATGGTTAGTCGGCTATGCATAAAAGAGGTGCGACCCGTGGCGAATTTAATTACGGGTCAAGCGCACCTTTGGTTAAAACTTTTTGATTAAGGCGACCCTATCTATCGGTTTCGTCTCTAGGATGGATAGCGAGACGACAACTTTTGATGACAAATCATCACGGTTCATGTTAGAATAAAGATGGTTGCTGACCCGCCTGACTGACTAAAAGGCTACCTTACAAATGGTCTAATATCCTATCAGTTTTTAGGCCATTAGGTGTACAAAGTACTAGCAGAGCTCAGGGAAGAGACTTGCCCCGGCTGGTTAGCCATAGTGCTGTAATTCCAAGGTGAGTCTGTCGAGTAAACTATACGTCTGCGGAAGGCGGATGTCTGCCTGTGGACGCTGAGTAAGACCGTATTGCAGCTTGCTGTTTGAGGCATCGGCGGATGAAACGGGAAACCCGAAAGACGAATAAGACCGTCCCTGATTGAGTTGAGAATGCGAGCAATCCCATGGCCGTAGGCCACGCTACGCGAACGCATTCTCAGCGAAGCAGGCTAGGGTACTTCACGTAACTCCACTATAGCTTGGCAACTTTTATAACTATGACGCAACCCCAACCCTCTAAAGTCCCTCAAGTCCAGTCACCTAAGTTTGGGTTTAATGATTACGCAGAACGCTTGAATGGTAGAGCTGCCATGATTGGTTTTATTTTGACTTTGGCAATTGAATACTTTACTGGTCAAGACTTATTAACCTGGTTAGGCTTACAGTAAAACTACTCCCAGAGTCGGTCAGTGGGAGAGTCGGTCAGTAGGAGAGTCGCTGAAGCTACTGGCCTGCTCCTGTAAGCGCTTTTAGGAATAGCCGCTCTGATGGTCTCAAAGCTTGGCATAATTAATCTTGAACTTCCCGGTTGCTCTGGGGATGTCGAAGAATTATATATATCTCTCTCAATAACAGTAGACCTCTTGCATAAGTCTCATCAACCGTGGGTGTTGACAAGGCAAAAGGCAAAAGGCAAAAGGCAAAAGGGATAGATTTTGATTTCATATTTATTTTTGCAAGAGGTCTAGTGAAGTCCTCCAACTAAGTTAGTGCTCTAGTTGGGCACTTCTGACCAAAATAATGGGTCTCAAGCCTTGCCCTTTTAGGGCGGCTTTTCCAGAATTTATTAGAAAAAGGTGTATAATATATTAAGTGTGTAGCCTAGCACAGGTAGGATTCGTCGGTACTACCTCAATTAATAACGACGTAAAGCGATGCTAGTACACGAGGCGCGAAAA
>NZ_JAAHHX010000860.1:0-1235 GCF_010672065.1 Moorena sp. SIO4A1
TAGCACTACTAGATGTGCCTCAGGTGGTTTTCTACCGAGTTAATCCCTTTACCTACTGGCTTGCTCGCACCTTCTTGAAATTTTCGATTCCCTTCATGTCTCCCCCTAACTTGGTAGTAATGCGTTCGATTGTGCCGGAGTTGTTACAAGAGCAAGCCACTCCAGAGAATATTGTCCGGGAATCCTTGGAACTCCTTTCAGAAAACAGGAGATTAAAACAGAAAATATGCCTCTTTTATATCACCAAAAGGTACATCAGTCAACACAGCTAATGGTTGATTATCGATTGTGGTGATTATGGTATCGTCATTTTGTTCAAAAGAAATCTGACCAAAGGGTAAAGCAGCGGCATCATTGAAATCGATCACAACCCGGTCTATTTGGTCTATTGGTATATCAATATCATTTGGTATATCACTATCAAAAAGGGATAACAGACCTTCGGTCAAGCTTGGCAGTGAACTAGTATCGACTGGGATCGTATTTACCAATGTGGAGTCATCAAACAGTTCCACTGTAAAACCAGGTTTGAGAGTAGCAAGGGTATTGAGGGCCACCCCAAACTCAAGGTCGGAAACCAGTGCATCAAAGTCTTGGGTTAGGATTCCGGCGGCATTACCTTCTAAACTGTCCTTTACAAAAGCAGCGGCATCCTTGAAATCGATTACAATCGGCTCTATTGGTGTATCACTAAATGTGACCCCCATGAAACTCAGGTCATCAACAGGTTGCAAGGGCAGTTGATCGAAAGTCAAAACTGTTGTGTTAGTGGAATTATTAGACATCTTTATTTCTCCTAAAAAATATTTTTTTCATTGCACCCTATAGGATGAAAATTGTGATTTTAGCTTGATGTAATTAGCGTCAATCACTAATCGTTTTATCCATCTGTTGTTATATTGCTTTATTGTGAGGTTAAAATTATAAAATTTGGATGAATTAAATAAATATTTTTAATGAATATTATGTGAATTTATAAAAAAAATTGGTAAGCATTCAGCTATCGTAATTATTCAGCTATCAGCGTGTCGCGTATCAGCTATCAGCTTAAATTTCCGTTCCCGTAGCGTGACCAACGGTCAATCCCGTAGCGTGGCCAACGGCCAATCGTTCCCGTAGCGTGACCAACGGCCAATCCATCCACTTGTGTACAAGCCGGTCTACCATCTCCCCATCTCCCCATCTCCCCATCTCCCCATCTCCCCATCTCCCCATCTCCCCAAAGCGCCCCTATT
>NZ_JAAHHX010000861.1:0-1235 GCF_010672065.1 Moorena sp. SIO4A1
GTCTCCGATATCTTGGTAGATAGCACTAGTTTCCTGCCAAATTGATAAAGCTTTTTCCCCCTGACCTAGAGATAAGTATACTTGTCCTTGGACTGACAAAATTTGGGCTTGTAATTCTTGACGTTCTTTGGTATTATCGAGTTGTGATAGTTGGGTAAAACTCTGGTATATGGTTTCTAATGCTTGGTCTAGGTTTCCCAAACGTTGATAAACTAAAGCTAGATTGACTAAGGAATTAATTTCACCAATAAGGTCGCCACTCTCCCTGTAGTTACTAATCATTTGCTCCAACAACGGTATAGCGTCTTGATATTGACCTGTTTCATAGAGTTGTTGGGCTTGTTGTTCTGGAGAATCAGTAATTGAGTAATCTGGTGTGATTACTGGAGAATTTGATAAGGCTTGTGCTGATGAAACAAAGCACGTTAATGTAATTGCAATTACAAATGATATTTTTTTCATAATAATTAAGGGAATTGGGAATAGAGAATAGAGCGAGCCTTTTGGTGGTGCGTTACGCAGGGCAAACGCATCTAAATTCTAAAACCCTTATCCAATAAAGATTTCATCAATTGATTAAAAACAGGACTCGATCGCTGAAATCTTCACGCCGCCTGCGTTTCAAAAATAAGATGCGTTTGCCCTGGTGCGTTACGGGGCTACTGGCTACTCTGTTGAATATCATGGCCATCGCTCCCCTAACGCACCCTACGCACTACTCCCGACTCCCTACTCCCGATTCCCTACTCCCGATTCCCTACTCCCTACTCCCTACTCCCTACTCCCTACTCCCGAATGACAATCAAGATGGGGCAATATCTGCTCAACAGGAGTACCCCTAAAGGGATGAGCCGTCAGAATAATTGTGCCATCCTTTGCTCTGACCCAGCCTTGGGCTTCGATAATCACTTTTTTGTCTTGGGAAGGGCGTCTCACTGTTCGCGTAGCGTGGCCTTTGGCCTTAGGTTGCTGCCGTAATTGCTGTAATTGTTGTCTTCTGCTGCTGGCTAAGCCAGGACGAGTTCTCCAGCCCACTGTGGTGTCCCTATTAATCACTGGATCGTCTGCACTAGCTGGTAAACCCCCTTTTCCGGTAATGGTAAAGGAACTGCCCCCAGCAATCCGATTATTCTCAAAGCCACAAAGGTCATTGGCCAGGATGGCTTCTGCATCGACCAGGATTCCTGGCAATTCGTTTAAGCCTGATGTGGGGTCTACCTGGGAGATGTTGATAT
>NZ_JAAHHX010000862.1:0-1235 GCF_010672065.1 Moorena sp. SIO4A1
TTAAGCAAAGCCCAAAAAAAAGGTACCCACAAGGGTACTGTGAAGCCAGAGTTAGATCTGACATTCTATAAATGTGTTGATTGAAATTAATTACAGCAAGAGGTAAAACCCATGCCTTACAAATACTATAACCCCTGTGTGTTCCAAGTACCGATCAAATTAGAAGTACCCATTGTTCTCGACATCGCTGTCGCTGCTAAGCGTAAGTGCTTTGACAAATATGAGGACATGGAGCTCATTGAGGCCGAAGGTAGCGAAACTACTGAGTCACCCGAACCCGTTGGCACTTAGTACCTTCAGGCATCTTTGAAAGGAATCTTTAACGGCTGGCTTTGAATTAGTTCATAGTAATTAATTCCTGCAATACCCCTAGGCTGATCAAGCCAGGGGATTTTTTTTGCCAGTCTCCTGCCTGCTTTTAGGGAGCAGGGAGCAGGGAGCAGGGAGTAGGGAGTAGGGAGAAGAATCTGGGGAGATAGGGGAGAAGTCCTCTTTGATTAAGTTGGTATCTTTAAATAAATTGTCTTGATGCAGTCGTTGATAGAGGAAACATCTACAGGTCGGCGTTCGCTCCCCTTTGGCTCCACTGACTCCCCATCTCCCGTTTCTCCCCATCTCTCCATCTCCCCATCTCCCCATCTCCCCATTTCCCCATCTCCCCATCTCCCCACACTTCCCACACTTCCCACACTTCTCATCTCCCCATCTCCCCATCTCCCCATCTCCCCATCTCCCCTACTCCCTACTCCCTACTCCCTACTCCCTACTCCCTATTCCCTATTCCCTATTCCCTATTCCCTACTCCCCCCTCACAAGACCACCATAGACCAATTTCTCAACTGTCTGTACTAGCAAGGGTGTTAACTATAGAAAAATCAGGTTTTATTGCTGTCAGCGTTAGGACTACTGATAAACTGGCACTGTCTCTAATCACTCCAACTGTTATTTCTATTTTACTAGTAAATAAGAAACATCGATGATTGGAGAAAACAAATGAAAAAAGCAATCTTATTACTAGCTACAGCTGCTGCAGTTACCGTCCCTACAACTGAGGCTTTTGCTCAGCATACTTTTCCTAGTGAGCGTTCCCACTGTCGAGCCACTCTAACTGCTAACAACCCCAATTCTCGGATCACCTTACGTTCTGGAGCAGGAACTAATTATAGAAGCTTGGGTTATGGTTTAGTGGGTGATAATGTCTACGTCCTAACAGCAACTCCTCCAGAGCCAGATTA
>NZ_JAAHHX010000863.1:0-1232 GCF_010672065.1 Moorena sp. SIO4A1
ATTCTTAAGCCAAAAGACAACGCTGAGAAGTTTTTAGATAAAGTGAGAAACTTCCTAGCCCAAAGGGGCTTAGAGGTAAATCAAGAAAAGACCAAGCTGACCAAAACGACAGACGGATTTGACTTCCTGGGCTGGCATATGAGAGTCCAGAAAAACGGAAAATTCCGATGTATTCCCTCAGTGGAAAACCATCGGAACATCCGAAAGAAGATTAAAGCCGTGGTCAACAACTCGAACTATGGCGCTGAAGTAAAAGCCCAAAAATTAGCTCCAATCGTGCGCGGATGGAGGAATTACCATAAAAGCTGCGACATGAGCAGTTCCCGAGATAGTTTATGGTTCATGAATAAAACCACAAACCGTAAATTCCGAAAGGAAAAGAAAGTAAACCGGTATAGAGCCAATGAACTATGTAAGAAAGGCTTCCCAGCAGTAGGGTATGAACAAAATCAACACGTAAACGTTAAAGGGACTAAGTCCCCCTACGATGGAGACCTAGTCTATTGGAGTTTGAGGAACTCCGTATTATACGACGATGCTACCTCTAAAGCTTTGAAAAAGCAAAACCATTCCTGTGGACATTGCGGACATAGGTTCCTAAGCGACGAATATGTACATCTTCATCACATCGATGGAAACCACGACAATTGGAAGCAAAAGAACCTAATGGCAGTACATCAAAGCTGCCACCAAGAAATCCACTGGAGCCTGCCGTTAGGCAAGCCGAAAGGTTGAGGATACTCAGGAGCTGGATGAGGCGAAAGTTTCACGTCCAGTTCTGTTCGCGCAGCGTCGGCCTTAGCCGAAAGCGGAGGTGCCCTGGATAATACCAGGCATCGACCGTAACAATCACGGGACGCAGGCGACTGGATATCCCTGAACTGATGCAAAACTGCAACCTGGAGGACTTTGAGCGGTGTGGACTCAACCAGGTAACTGAGAAGGGAGTGCCGGGACTAGAAGCCGTAAAGGGTCACAGCAAGCTGATGGTGTTGGGGAAACCAGGTTCCGGGAAAACTACATTTTTGAAGTATCTGGCCATGCAGTGCATTGAGGGACAGTTTCAGGCAAACCGAGTTCCCTTATTTATCACCCTCAAAGATTTTGCGGAAACCCGCAGCGCACCGGATTTAAAGACCTACATCAGCCAATCTTTCACCAGTTGTGGTATTTCCGAGGCGTTATTCCGTCAAGGTAGAACATTAATTCTTCTAGACGGGTTGGATGAGGTG
>NZ_JAAHHX010000864.1:0-1232 GCF_010672065.1 Moorena sp. SIO4A1
TCTAAGGATCTAGGCTTTGGGTTTTGTTAGAATGAAACAGCCCTGCCCCCAGGATGCACCCAATATAGTGCCCTTGCCTAAGTCCTGATTATTTGCCTTTCACTTGTGCTTTTTCAATGCAGGCCATCAACTTTTGAGCGAAAACCTGAACATGAGGTTCTGCCACCATCGAGATATGGTCGCCCGGAACTTCATAAATCTCCACCGATCCAGTAGAAAATTGATTCCAACCCCAGTCTGGAAGACTCATGTTTTGAGGACGAAGATATTCAATTAGCTCTTTTTTCATAACCTTTTCTGGATGTGGGTTAATAGCCCGAAATAAAGTAATGGGAGTAGGGTAAACTTCTTCTGGAAAATAGGAACACAGGCAGTTTGCCTTCATAACTCGCACAAAACCACGAAGTTGCTTAATCCCTGCTCCTGGTGGGTAAAAATTGATTTGTTGTAACCGTTTGTAGAAGTAGTTTAATTGATCGTCTGGAGTTAGTTGTTCTAGTGCTTCGTAGGATAGCTCTAGCTCTTTACCAAATAGGTATCCTAGGAATTTACAAATGTATACCATCCACATCGCATCATTCCAGCCTAAACTTGTCATCTTATTTCCAGGTTCTGGTGCAGTAGTATCTAAGATTGCAAGTAAAGCAACTTCCTGTCCCTGTTTTTGTAATTGTAGAGCCATTTCCAGAGCGACCTTTCCACCAAAAGAATGACCACCCAGTAGATAGGGTCCCTGAGGCTGAACTGATTGTATTTCTTGGATATTATAGGCAGCTATGTCCTCAACTCGTGTGTAAGGCTCTGATTCTCCATCAAGACCAACTGCTTGTAAACCATAGAAGGGTTGGTCTGAACCTAAATAGCGAGCTAAGTAAGAATAATAGACGACATTGCCCCCACCTCCAGGTGCTAAGAAGAAAGGTCGCTTATTACCATTAGCTTGAATGGGAACTAGGGGAGACCAGGATATGTGCTTGATTGGGGAATCTATAAAATAGGCAAGTTTTTCAACGGTTGGATTTTCAAAAAGTGTAGCTAAGGGCAAATTTATCTGAAACTGTTTTTGAATATGAGCCATGAGGCGGACAGCTAGCAGGGAATTACCTCCTAAATCGAAGAAATTGTCATGTATACCTATCTGTTCTATACCCAACACTTCTCTCCAAATCTCTGCTAATGCTTTCTGTGTCTCCGTCTCAGGGGCTACATACTCCGTTGATACATTACTGGAT
>NZ_JAAHHX010000865.1:0-1231 GCF_010672065.1 Moorena sp. SIO4A1
CATCCGGATTACTAATCGGGTTGTCGTTACCAATGGTGACACTGGCGGCACCACTAACGTGATAATTATTGGTGTTAGGGTTACTTATGGTGCTGGAAACCATGGCTGTGCCATGGATACTGGAAATGCGATTGGCCAATGGCCTCAGCTTCCGCGCTTATGCGATCGCTTAAATCTGCTGAGGGATTGTCACTAATGGTGCTGGTAGCCATGCTGCTACTGCTGACCATTACCACACCGCCACGCCTTGTCGCCTGTTCCGTTAGCGTGGCTTTTGGCCAAGGGATTGGGACTAATCATGTTAGTAGCCGTCGCACTGCTACTGATCTTGACGAGAGGGTCATCTGGGTCTACTGTTCGATGACTACTAATTTCAATCTTGGTGATATTCGCGGTTGTTCCATCTTGAGGCTGAATTTCGAGATCAAACACTTGGTCAATGTCATCAAAATCTATAATTCTTTGACTCTCTATAGGGGGCTTGACGTTAATCGGGCCATTGGTGATATCCAAATCACCAGTAGTAGCCAAATCTTCACCAGTTTCAAGGTCATCTAGGGGAGAAATCACTACAATCCCTTGACTAGTAGCACCAGTGTGGTCTTCTTGGTTTGGATTTGGTTGTAGATTGCAAAGGGAATCAAGCACAGAACAGCTATTGTTTATCATCGAGGTTTCTACTCGAACGTCAACAAAGAAATGAGATGGAGATTCCCTGATTGACTTTTTCCGGCTACCCAGGTCGAGTAGCCAGCACATTTTTCACTTTGTCAGTCTAAATTCTATCTAGGTGATCAAATTATTGCTCTCGAATGCAAGAAAAATTCACCTTTTCTGTTCGCGTAGCGGCTCGTACCGAGCATCGCGTAGCGTGGCCCAAAGGCCAATCACGACAGGGGGATGGTGCCCTTTATCCATCAATTTTCTGTTTACACTCCCAAACCGCTAGAGGTTTAATTCCCGGAGCGTCCATTACCGCTTTGATTTAATAAATATTCCCAAATCCGTCGTATTTCCTCTTGATTTTGGCGAATCTCTGCTTGACTTTGACGAATTTCCTCTTGACTTTGACGTTGATAGGTTGCCAAATCCGAAAACAATTTTAAGGTCTCATTCAGAGAAACTCGTAATTGAGTAATTTCTGCTTGATTTTGCTCGATGGTCTGAGAGTGACGATTAATGTATCGTGCTGCTGTCTCTAACAAGTTCTCTACTTGAGTTAATCTTTCTT
>NZ_JAAHHX010000866.1:0-1231 GCF_010672065.1 Moorena sp. SIO4A1
TGACCAAAGATTTGAATATACCTTGAAAGTGGGAACCTACAACACCAAAAGTTATCTTCGTTTCATGGACTGGCAAGCACAACGAGCGATGAAACGATTATTTGAGACAGGAAAGCCCACAATAATTATTCACGATCATGCTTCAATCCATCGTGCCAAGCTAGTTAAAACACGTCATCAAATTTGGTCCAAACAAGGACCCACGCATCTTTTTTATTCCTCCTTATTCTCCTGAGATGAATCCCATTGAAGACCAATGGCTACATCTCAAACGACAGGAATTAGGTGGTTATGTTTTTGAAGATGAGTACGATTTAGCAAGAGCGATTATTGAGGGCATCGAAAATCGGGGTCAACAGGGAAATTATACTGTGGAACGTTTGATGTTTAATTAAGTGGAGCTACTTATCACTTGGATAGGGTTGGCGGTGATGATTGGAGATTTGAGGCAAACGACTCATGGATATAGGGTTGAACTCGTCTTCTGTTTCAGATTACAAGTCACTCAGCAAGGCTTCGAGTTAGCTTTAGATTTTCTTTACAAATCAGCTCTTCAACTGACGTGAGTAGTGAAAGTGCATCATTTCATAGTAAGACTTCAGGTCAACGGTTTTAACCTCTCCCACTGTTCAAAACTTTACGTCCCCTGGATTCATCTAATGCACCCATTTATCACACTACTTTTAGGATATAACCAGTTTGAAAACACCCCCTAGGGGGGCGAAACCATACCCAGAATCAGCAACGCCTTTCTCCTTCACATTCGATGGAACCAGTACCCATCATGCAAACAATAGGAAAAACGAATGTATAGGCTGGAATTTCAGATCCACACTTATGAGTATTCGGTTACATAAGTTTTGTCAGTCAACCAGCCGCTTACCTATTGAGGAAAGTCTTTACGCTCCAGAACTTTTGCCCCCGCAAGCAGTATTCTAGCACTGAGGCCAATCAGTATAAAAATACCAATCCATTCCAGATATGGAAGATGGGGAATTTGTTGAAAAAACTCTTCAGCCAGTTGAGTATGAATAGGTTCAATCGCTTGAAAATAATGTTGATAAAGGAAACTATAAACTGCAACTGGTTCAGTTATTAGGAGTAAATAGGCGAGAGATTGGAAACCTATTACCAGTAACAGTGCAAAAATATTACTGGTTAACTCAAATGCGATGGTTCGTTGTCGCAACTCAGGTAAAACCAGGTTATTGTACTCGCTAATAACTGAACA
>NZ_JAAHHX010000867.1:0-1230 GCF_010672065.1 Moorena sp. SIO4A1
GGGAATAAGTCCCCCTAGGATCGAGGCCTAACCTATTGGAGTTAGATAAAATCTAAGTTATATGATAAAGTTAAAATCTAAATCATAGGAAAAAAAACTATCAAACAAAAACCTATCAAAGACAAATATATATGTAGATACTGCGAATTAGCATTTGTCTATGACTAACTGATTCAGAAGCGAATAGTAGCAGGTGATTACAAATTTTTTCCGATATCCACCCTAAGGTAATACTAGTTAAGAGGTTTTGAGTTTTATTCGATAGTAATTATGTCCCATCATCTCATCTTCAGAGAATCACGGACTCAGGTTTATGTACCTGTGAAAATTGCATCCTCACCTCCATCTACCAATCCCAAGACTTCTGTCTCTGCTGGGCAACTGGGGAGTTTGAATCATTGGATGTTTGTGTCTATTGGACTAGCTTTAGTGGTGATTGGATTAGTGGTGTATGGTAAGCTCCAATTCAAGGATAAGGACAAAAAGCTGAAATTGGAGCAGTATAAAACTGCTGATCTTCGGAAAAAGTTAAAGCTGGCGCTTAATACTATCCGGAAAATGGAATCCAATCCTGATTTGGTTCACTCGCGGGAATTTAATCTGGATTACCTCAGAATGCGAATGGAAGAAGAAGTATTCCACTTTGCAGTTATCAATCAAATTAAAATTAGAATAAAACAGTTAATCAGTATAGCATTACGACCTACTCAAGACTCTAGAAATGTTATCGGTGTCGCTAGTACGTCAGGTCGTCAAATTAATGAAACATTTGATGTTAAGTACGAGACAGAAATTCGAGGTAAACGCAGTGTGGGAGTGCTTTTCCGCATTCAAGTTAAATTAATGAAATTACCCACTCAACGCACCTCGGCAACCGTTAGCCAAATTATTGACTGTATTGAAACATTTCTTAGTCCAGATGCAGAAAATGATACCTGGCAACCAACAATTCAAGGACGTATTGTTTGCATGCGTTGGGATCAAAAGGCAAAACCAACGCCATTATTAGTATTGGAACAATCTACTGAAGGGGTTAATGTGACTCTAAGAACCAAACGGGTTGGGATGACGTAATACCAATTTTATTCATAGTAGTTCTTAATGGTTTTAGGGAATAGGGAGTAGGGAGTAGGGAGTGTGGGGAGATGGGGAGATGGGGAGATGGGGAGATGGGGAGATAAAATTGGTATTAGCAATTAGCCATGAGCCATTAGTCATTACCGATTACCA
>NZ_JAAHHX010000868.1:0-1230 GCF_010672065.1 Moorena sp. SIO4A1
TCAGTAGAGCGCAATATTTTTAAAACACTTTTCCAGGAAGAAGCTGGACAACTTTTATTAGAAGAACCCGGTTTTCGATTACTTGTTTTTGATGCCAAAATTAAGGAGATTATCCAATGGAAACCACAAATCAAGCCTTAGATCAATGGCGTGAAACCCTAGAAAATATTTTAAAGTATTACGCCAATCTTCCTTACCGTTATGGTGATGTAACCACCTCTGTAATTATCAGTAGCGATTGCAATCATTTTATGCTGCTCCATGAAGGCTGGGAAAACCATTGCCGTGTATATGGTACAATTGTTCATGCTGAAATCCGCGATGGTAAAATCTGGATTCATTACGATGGGATTGAGGATGGTATCACGGATGAATTGGTTGCCACAGGAGTTCCGAAGGATAGGATTGTTCTTGCTTTTCATCCCCCTGATATTCGTCAACATACTGGGTATGGGATTGCATAGCAAAGGGAACAGTCCAGTAAGGTGATAATGGTGCTTGTTTGGTTAAGATAAGGTTTTTGATATGACAAGTTTATTACAGTACGTCACGAATGAGCAAGGGGAAAGAGTTGGGGTTTTATTGGATTGGAATACCTATTCTCGACTCGCTAATCCATTAGGGTTGGATGAGGAGTGTTTAGTTGGTTTGAGTGTAGATGAGTTAAAAGCACTGGCAACTTGTAAATTGGCTGTGGCAGATCAAACTCGTTTGGATGATTTAGTGGCCAGAAATGTAGAATCATTGCTCTGCACTGATGAGGTGGCTGAGTTAGATGACTTGTTGGGAAAGGCGGATCAATTGACCATTCTCAAAACTCGCGCCAGATATATATACAATCTCTGTGCTTATAAAATGGGACAACGGCAGCGTGAGTGTTTAGATTCGGATTGAGTTACAGGGACAAATTCGTAATCGCTTTAGTTATTCTATTTATCGACAATTTTGATTCTTATTTTTCAGACGTTGAGCGAGTAAACAATCCTCAAAGCTCAATGCTTCTTCGTCTAGGAAGTTGGAAATTGCCATTTCAATGGTAGCTTCGAGGGAACATTCGAATTCCGTAGACTTTTCCTGGAGTGCAACCTTTATGTAGTCAGGCAGTGCGGCTCGTTCTAAGTAAGAGCCTCCCGTAAGAGGGAGAGGTACGACTTAGGGGCGCGAGGTAAAAATCCTCAAACCTAACTGTCTGTTGAATAGTGGTGAAAGTCCACTCCATTAGAAGATATG
>NZ_JAAHHX010000869.1:0-1226 GCF_010672065.1 Moorena sp. SIO4A1
TGAAAACCTGGAGGACAGCCCGGACACAAAGGAAAGACTCGTAAAGGTTTTGGACGAGTAGACCGCTGTCAAATGCTGCGTCCTTTACAATGCTCTACCTGCGGTGTGAGTCATTAGGAAACGACCTCGGTCAAAGTTGAAACCCTTCAAGTCGCCCAGCTCGTCGAGCGCCCTATAGAAATCGTAGAATACCAGCGCCATCATTGTCAGTGTCGTGAGTGTGGGGGGAATACAAGTGTACCGTGGCCAACTTCTATCATCCCCGGACAAGATTATGGAGGTAGGCTGCAAGGATTACTTGGTGCCTCTTGGAACATAGGACATTTGCCAAAAGAAAAACAGCAGGAACTGTTGTGGGAAATTGGCAGCAATCTTTATTGGAGTCGGGACTAAGTGAACACAAACCAACGACTGGCAACAGCTGCTAATCACAGCGTAGAAGCCATCATTACCTGGGTCAATCGAGAACAACCCAATCTTCACGTGGATGAAACCCCCATCGACGGTCAAGGGAGTCAAAGAATGGCTATGGGTTTTGAGTCATCCCCAATTCTGTCTGTTTCATGCGGTCGATACTCGCTCTCGCCTGGAACTGGTTTGCCAGTTGGGGCCGTCCTATCGAGGGGTTCTCATTACTGATGAATAAGCGCGTCTACAACGGTTATGAGGTCAAGGATCAACAGAAGTGAAAGCGCCCATCAAAGTCGTCACTTTCTGAGGTTAATCAAACAGCCCGGACTACACAACCGAGCTATTGGAGAAGCGCTCGTGAGTCTGATCGATGAAGCTTTTCGCCATTATCGGCTCTGGCAAGAGAATGGAGAATATACGGAGTACCAACAGTGGGTCAGGGGATTCAAAACTCAGGTACAGTTGACTCTCGAAACGTGGTGGTCGGTGGCGGTCGCGGAAGCGGGTAAGTTACTGCGCTCCCTCAAACAGAAGGCTGCCCAATGGTGGTATTTTTTAGACCACCCCCAAGTTCCACCGGATAATAATCTAGCCGAGAGGTCAAAACGTTTGGCAGTGACCAAGCGCAAGGTGAGTGGTGGCTCTCGTTCTGAAGAACGTTTCCAACAGACCGCTAATTTACTACACGACCAGTCCAAACTTGCCGTTTTCAACAACGGTCAGTCATGGATTTTTTGACCTTTGGTCACGCTACGCGAACGAGCAAGCTCTCATGGCTCAATCGGGTCATTTAACCGAACCTCCTTCCCTCATCC
>NZ_JAAHHX010000087.1:0-21416 GCF_010672065.1 Moorena sp. SIO4A1
ACAGGGGTAGGTTTTTTACATTTGGGTCGGGAGTCGGGAGTCGGGAGTCGGGAGTCGGGAGTCGTCAGAAGCGGGAAATGGGCAGAATTACCCCGGAAATGATTGTGTATTTTGATACATATTTTAATACATATATTGAGGAGTTTCTAGCTAATGAAAGTACGTACTCAAAACCTACCCTTGTAAGATCTCCCCATCTCCCCATCTCCCCATCTCCCTATCTCCCTATCTCCCCATCTCCCCAGACTTCCCGCGCCCAGGGCTATAACATGCCAACTTACAAAAACCCTTCCATCTCAATCATTTCAATCATCTGAAGTCCACGGGGGTCTCCCACTTTCAAGAGGGCAGCTTTGGCGTCTTCTTTTACCCCTAGGTCTTCATCATCAGCAATTGCTTCAATTAAGGCATCAATAGCACCAGCGTAAACGGCATTGGAGGGCAATTCCCGACACAGTTGCCCGATAGACCAAGCACAATTACTGCGCACTGCTGCTACTGGGTCTTTCCTTAAAGCAGTAATCAAGGGCGGAATCGATGCGATTACTTCTTCATAATCTAACTCTGCCATTTGCGCCAGAGCACTAGCTGCCCACAAACGCACTGCAGGAATATCCGTTTTTAGGGAATCAATTAGAGAAGCTAAAGCACGGCGATCGCGACAGTTCCCCAATGCCCAAACAACCCCTTTACGGACATAACCGTTCCAATCAACGGTTAGCTGGTCAATCAAGGGCTTTACTGCCGTGGGACTGGGATTGTGCCCGAGACCATAGGCAGCACTTACCCGTACCAAAGGACAAACATCATTTAACAGGTTAATCAGATGGGGAATTGCCCGCTCATCTTGCAACTCACAAAAGGCACGAGCTGCTAGCATCCGTTGTTGGCTTTCCGGTGCCGTTAACAGAGCCAGCATTTCCTCTGGATCAGGTTTGGAAGCTTCTAACTCATCTTCAATCGGCTCTATGTCATCTAAAGGGCTTTCTAGTAAAGCCGTATTATCCAGTAAACTCAGATCATCATCTTCATACATGCCTGATAACCTACCTTATCTTGCCTGATTCTACCAGAGTCTTCATTAGTATTTCCTTGCCAATGGTTTAACCATCCACAGAGATTGGGTGCGGAAACCCAGTCCGTGGTAAAGGTTCAAAGCGACTTGATTCGATTGAAACACCTGTAGTCCAATTTGGCGATCGCCTCTTGCCCTTGCCCTAGCTTCAGCCTGCTGCATCAGTGCTGAACCAATGCCTTGACGGCGGTGTGCTGGCATGACGTACAGTAAAAAGATATAGCCATAGCGATCGCCATTTACCTGATCAACCCCATTGCCCATCCACAGACACCCCACGGGCAAGGGATGAGTTGCAGTATAACCTTTCCTAGAAACGTTCCCATCCGCTGCTGTAACCCACCACAGGGGGGTTTCTCTGGAAAAGTACTGTTTAACAGTCTTCGCCAGGTGAGAAAAATCATTTTGTTCTGGGAAAAGCTCTTGGTAAGTGAACTCCATGAACTTCACCAAAATTGCCCGTTCTCGTACCGTTCCCAGTCGTAGCTGGTAGCCTGCTAACAATGGCTTACTCACCAATTTTCGCGAAATTTTGGTTAACAACCAGCTGAGCGAATACTGGTGCTTGAATGCTGGCAGCGTCAACTTCTTCAATCGGTGCAGGGGCTAGCATATCGTTCGGTAAAAAGATCCGAGAACTGACTGCCAATAGGGCAATTAAGAAGCCTAGTAGTGCCAGTAGGGGAGCAATGTACTGACGAAAAATAGCCATGAATTTAATGGTTCGTTGATTTTAACAATTCTTTACTTTCTCCATCTTACTACAATGGCACAGCTTTTAGCGGTTGACGGTTAGAGGTTGGAGGTTATTTGGTTGAAGGTTGGAGGTTGGAGGTTGGAGGTTGGAGGTTGTTCGCGTAGCGTGGCCAAAGGCCAAGGTTGGAGGTTGGAGGTTGCAGGTTGGAGGTTAGAGGTTGCAGGTTGGAGGTTAGAGGTTAGAGGTTAGAGGTTAGAGGTTAGAGGTTGTAGGTTGACCCCTTCCTCATCTCCTCATCTCCCCATCTCCCCATCTCCCCACACTTCCCACACTTCCGATACTCTTCCCCCTGTTCCCTGTTCCCTGTTCCCTGTTCCCTGCTCCCTTAGACTCGCTCGGCTAGTTTTGTGATAACTTCAATAACCGTATCCGCAAGTTGATCATTTCCCCGGAGCCAACCGAGGGGAGTTAGATGCTTACCAGGAAGTTTCTTATCAGTGAGGAGTTTATTGCCTAAATTCTCCTGTAGCCAACGCACCGTTCCAGCTTCTTCAGCAATCTTATCCTTACTGAAGCTAATTAAAGCAGTAAGATTAAATAAACTGCTATTTTTGATCAAGCAATAGGTTTGTTTCGGTGTGGGTAACACCCCGAAACCAAGTCTGTCTACTAAATCAGCTATGAATGGAACAGGAACGGCACTACTGGTACCACTAATAACAGGAGCCATTAATACAGAGGGTTGATTGATCAAAGAAATATCTTTTAGATCAGCATCTCTGATGCTATTATGAATCTGCTCCTCTTGATCTTTACCCACACAATCTCCCAGAATTTCCTGAATTTTTTTGAACTCCAAATCACTTAAAAGTTCCAAGAGTGCGATGTATTTTGTTCCTAAGCTGTGACCTAACCAAAAATAATTCTTCGCTCTGGCAGAGGAGTCCTCTTCATAGATACTGTAATCATAGCCCAATTTTTTTGCTTCTTCTAAAATTCCATTGAATAGGGGTTTTTGTTCTTTGACCAAACCAATGGCTACAGGCCAATGGCGGAAGGTAAATCTAAACGGTCTGGCAACAACGGTATAACCTGATTCAAATAATCGCTTGGCGATATACCGGTAAAAAATTGTCGGAAAACTTCCGAAAAACGCACCACCAATCAATTGAACAACACCTACCGGCTCAGGATGGATAGCAACCCAAGCAAAGGGAATTGGTCTAAATTTAAATTCGGCATTCATGGCAGTAACCTCTTTGAGGATAACTAATCGAAAGGGATTTTATAATGCGATCGCTTGTCGGTAATACCATCTAGGTTGAAGGTTGCAGGTTAGAGGTTGAAGGTTAGAGGTTGAAGGTTAGAGGTTGAAGGTTACAGGTTACAGGTTGAAGGTTACAGGTTGAAGGTTACAGGTTACAGGTTAGAGGTTTAAGGTTAGAGCTTAGAGATTACAGCTTTCAGCTTTCAGGTTATTAACCCTTCAACATTCAACATTCAACCTTCAACATTCAACCTTCAACCCAACCTTCAACCCAACCTTCAACCTTGGCCTTTGGCCACGCTACGCGAACAACCTTCAACCCAACCTTCAACCTTCGTTGTCTTTTCACCTGAGCCGAGTTGGGCACGGACAAACTGCGTCCGCCGCTCAGTTAACAGCAAACTCAGAGCCATGACGAATTCAGAGGCACTACCGACGAGGGTGCCAACTCTAGAGATTGGTACAGCATTGCCAATTAGGGCAACCAAGGTTCCTACAAATAGCCATGGCCATTTCAGCCTTACCCAGATGCCGATACCAATCAGCAGCACGAACAAATTGACCAAAATTGTTACAATTGGTGGAGCACTCACTTCCGCTACTGTGTAGCGCAAGGTGCCAGCAAAGGTGACTGGAACCAATTCTAGGCCAACAAACTGGGTCGCCACTTCAAACCCACCCAGTCCTAGGGCAAGCACCCAGGATAACACTCGTACAATTGTCTTAGCCCAAACTGCTCCAGCGCGGTGAGCTAGCTCAACAGCAATTACAATGAACAGCGGCACCACTAAGAAGTGTAAGAGGAAGCGCACCATACTCAGTGATTTCAGGAGATCTCCTTCACCAATCAGGCTCCCCATGGCCAGAACTAGATTGTCATAGCTAATGCTTGCTAGCACAATGGGCAGGACAATCATTGCCAGACTAGTTGAGCGACGCCACAGGCGAATTGCCCATGCCAGTAATACCAATTCCACCAAACCAAGACTGAGATGGCCAAGGGGATAAATTTTTAACAAACTTTTAGTCATGATGTTCCATAAACTGAAACAATATCTAAGCTTGGTCTTGATAAGTGCTATGGCTGTGGAAAAAAGTGACCAACCTATACAAGACCGGCTTATGGGTAAGAGTATTGATCGTTGAATAGCAATTACCCTTAGTTACCAGTTAATTGATTTAAATTCATTGTTGCAAGTTCCCGCATTGATAAATTTACGTTAATTAATAAATCGCAAGATATTGTAGTCAAATCCGACCTCAGCATTCACGTCTTAGCTAAAATTAGGTAATGCTGGATCAATAAACAGAGTCAGCCCTAATCGGTTTTTCAAATAGGGCACTTTTTCGTGACCCGGTTTGGAAGCTATCAGTTATGTTACCCTGATAATAACTAGCTTATAGCTGATCAGCCTTGGGCTGAATGGTTACCATCCGATTACAGTCACGGTTAGGAGCTTGAGGATTTTTCTGTCTCTTATTGTGTCAATTAAGAGAAAATCCTATAAAATTAGTAAGGTACAATTAGTAGGGGCGAAAAGGTTAGATTTAAACAGACTTGGGGTGGTCAATCATGACAAAATCGAAAGGATTAGCTTTAGTCTCAGGGTTCATAAAACTTATTATTATTTGTAGTCTGATTCAACCGATGCTCGGTTGTACTCAACCAACAGAAAATGTGAGTAAGGCCGATTTAAATCAAGAGATTCAACCAACAGAAAATTTGGTTAAGGCGGATTTAAATCAAGAGATTCAACTCCAGATCGATCAGATGGCATTAATGGAATCGAAAACGATGCAAGTTAAGGTTCTGGATATAGTGGAGGATTCCAGATGCCCAGCTGATGTAGTCTGTGTGCAACCAGGACAAGTCACCATTGCCTTCGAGGTTGTCAAGGAGAACTCACAACCAGAGGAGGTTGAGTTAACCCTCAGAGCAGCCCAAGAAAATTTAGCTGTTAGAAATTTTGATGGCTATTCCATGACATTAAAAAATGTTGAACCATTGCCAATTACTAATCAGGAAAAAATAATACAATCCGACTATATTGTAACAATTGTTGTATCAAAGACTTAAAAGCTCGGAAATCTAACCTATAATGCTAATTTTGGTATCGATTTTTTCAATCGAGACACGACAGATAAGGGCGTTGCTGATTTGGATGGATGATTTATGAAACTGTGAAAGAGGGTGAAGAGACTGGAATTAAAGCAAGATAGAACAGACTCAATCATCCTAGCAATAGGAAATGCCCTAAATCACAAACTGTTTTGAGTTTCCTTCGCTATCATTGAGAGTGGCTGGCAAAGCTTCCAAGATGTTGCTTCGGGCAAAAAAACTTGGCAAAAAAACCTGCGCTAGCAAGGGCGATCATAGTAATAGCAAAAAGACTTAAATAATACTATGCCTACCAAGATAAACCATCACCACCATCACCACCATCACCACCGCAACCCTCTGCACTGTATACTTCCGGCGTATATGCTGCGGGAACTTTCAGAACAGGGAAGCCCTATACAGCGAGAACGAGCATTGAGCGCCCTAGTGGAATCTGGTCAGTTCCGTGGAGTGCGCCAGGAATTAGCTGACTTCTCCACACGACCCAGTGCCCGAGAAGCAGGAGCAGCTAAAGAACGGGTGATCTACCATGCAGACTACCAAACTCGTTTACCTGGCCGTAAAGTCCGGGGGGAAGGAGACCCAGCCACAGGTGACACAGCAGTGGATGAAGCCTACGATGGTTCTGGAGCCACCTTTGATTTATATAGTGACATATACGAGCGGAACTCGATTGATGATCGCGGGATGGTTTTGAGCTCAACCGTTCATTATGGGAGCGGTTTTGACAACGCCTTCTGGAATGGCCGACAGATGACCTATGGGGATGGGGATGAAGATTTGCCAGAAGAGGAGAGACTCTTCAATCGCTTTACTATCGCCATCGATATTATTGGCCATGAGCTGACCCATGGGGTGGTCCAATATGAAGCGGGACTGGTCTATCGGGATCAACCAGGTGCTCTCAACGAACACTTCGCTGATGTGTTCGGCATCCTAGTTAAGCAACGGACACTGAACCAAACTGCTAGTGAATCGGATTGGGTGATTGGAGCTGGTCTGTTTAGTGAGAATGTCAATGGTATAGGCATTCGCTCCATGAAAGAACCAGGGAGTGCTTATAACGACCCCAGACTAGGTAAAGACCCTCAACCAGCTCATATGAGAGACATCTATACCGGGTCTCAAGATAATGGTGGGGTTCATATCAATTCTGGTATCCCCAACCGAGCCTTCTACATTGCTGCTCTGGAAATTGGTGGATACGCTTGGGATAAGGCCGGTTGGATCTGGTATCTTACCTTGAGGGATAAGCTGGGTACCACCTCAGAATTTAAGGATGCTGCCAGAGAGACATACAAGGTGGCAGGTGACCGATTTGGTGTTGGCAGCCTGGAACAAAAAGCTGTCCGTAAAGGTTGGGAAGAGATAGGTGTTGAGATTATTGAACAGCCTCCGACCCCTCAACCCCCTGAACCCCCAGGATGCTCCGCAGGTGCGCCAGACTTTATCAGGTCTTTCTTCACCCCCTCTTAGGGAGTAGCCCTGTTTCTGGCGTCGGACTAAAATTTCACGGGTAGGGAGATAGGGAGATAGGGAGATAGGGAGATAGGAACCCACCCCTCTCCCCATCACCCCACACCCCAGACACTGCCCACCTTAAAATTAATAACTAGAATTAATCACAATGGTGCAAGATCTAATAAGTAAAGACGGGGGTGTTATGAAAATATACTTTGAGCGTAGTGGCGGTTTTATGGGGATGAATATGGCAACTGAGGTTGATACTGAATCCCTATCGCCAGAAGAAGCTGATCAGTTGCAAGGTCTGCTGAATACTACTAGTTTTTTTGAGCTACCAGCACAGCTGATGTCATCAACACCAGGTGCCGATCAGTTTAGCTACAAACTGACAGTGGAAGTCGCTGGACGGAAAAAAACTGTGGAAATTGGTGATACAGCAGTTCCTGAGATGCTGCAACCTTTGCTAAGACGCTTGACCACTATGGCACGGTCAAGGTCGAATTAAGAATTAAGAATTAAGAATTAAGAATTAAGAATTAAGAATTAAGTTAGAATTAAGAATTAAGTTAGAATTAAGAATTAAGAATTAAGAATTAAGAATTTATAATTCTCCATTCTCCATTCTTCATTCTCCATTCTTCATTCTCCATTCTTCATTCTTCATTCTCCATTCTCCATTATTAATTCTTCATTCTCCATTATCCATTCTTCATTCTTCATTCTCCATTATCCATTCTTCATTCTTCATTCTTCATTCTCCATTCTTCATTCTTCATTCTCCATTCTTCATTCTCCATTTTCCATTCTTCATTCTTCATTCTACATTCTTCATTCTTCATTCTTCATTCTAAAATAACGTAGTCGGAGCATAGGGGATAATATCGGGATCGAATCCTCCCACTTGATTAGTGCGGATAACCCAAAGTTTAGCGCCATGGTTTAACAAAAGATTAGCGATTTCGTCATGACCACGTCGTGGTAGTATAGTGCGCCAGCTAGTAAGTCCTCTAATGATCGGGATAATGGGATTGTCACTGGTAGCAACTCCCACCAAGGTTTCAGCATTTTCCTTCCAGTCACTACGAACAATTCCTAGGGGAGTCAGTTGTTTTTCTAGTGCTTGTCCCAACTCGGATAATTGTTGAAATCGTTGAGTTTGGGGATGATCTGGATGACTTTTCAACCACTCTTGAATTTCAGGATTGGCATTCACTTCATCTTCTATCTGTTGGATTGCTACATAAAGCGCTTGATTGGAGTCTTGCACACAGGATTCTGCTGGTGAAACCAATGCTGCACCGTCACCATCCCCCGTGCGGTAGCGAGCCATCATTACTTGTAACTGATGCTTCAATTCGTCCAAGGGTGATAGTTTAATATCACCAAACTCGTAGTCTTGGGTGACTGCATCCAACTTAACAATCACATCAGAAACAGGTCGATTGCCTAACCAACCCCGCTGCAAATTTCCCATATAGTTCGGCCATTTGATTGACCCTGAAACAATGCCATCGGGGTTACTAGCATAAACTTGATCGTACTCTATATCAAAGCGTAATTCATCGCTTAATGGGTCACGCACTACATGAGCAATACCATAGGCAAAGTGACCGCTTACCATATTAAAAAGGGCACGTTCATCTTTTTTATTACCACCAATTCCCCCAAAAAGATGGATGACAATTCCCCGGTCTCCTTCTTGCCAACGGGATATCGCCGCCTCTGCTTCTTCAGCTAAAGGATCCAGCAGAACTGTGTTGCCAGTACCTTTTTGCTGTTCGGTATTTTCCCAATTTTTTTCCTTAATGTAAGTTACCCCTTCCTCAACTCCCAAAATTACTTGATCTGGCTCTAGCATCATCAAAGCCCTAGGTTCAATCCCTTGGGTAACAAAAATGCCGTCAGGATCCTGAGCACCATAAATATACCAACCAGCGCTATTTAGAGGAGAGTCTTCAATCTGGGAATTGGTAGATCTAGGGATGCCATCCCGGTCAGCCACCACTTGAGGAATACGAATAATTTCTTGAGGTCCATCAAATTGTTTTGAGTCTTTATTAAGCGGGAGACACTTCAAAGCGATCGCTGTCAAGAGCCTCCCGTTTAATAATAGTAACCAAGCCATAGAAGCGACCAGTAATTTGCACTGGCTCTTCGGCAATAGTCAAAGACGTCCTTGTTTCTGACTCAGTCACAATTGGATTTTTTACCATGACAATCACATTATCGTCAGGTCTGTCTGCAGCCAACGATTCCAGGGGACCTACTTGATTGAGATTATTTAATCGAACCGGATGGATAGTGCCCCCTGTCATGCTATCTTCAGTGGCTTGATTAAAGTTAATATCTGTGGTAACTCGCTTCACATAGTCTTGGATCCCTGGAACATCCTTAGTCCATCCTAAGGTCACAATTTGTCCCACCAAATGCTGATATTCAGCAGCAGCATGGTAGACTTCCAAGAAGACAGAATCATCTGTTGTTCGTTCCTCCTTTGGCGGCTCGATCAGTCGTCCTATCCACTCACTAACGGGTTGATAAAGACTCGATGATAGGGTCTGATTTACGGGATAATAGCTAGGTTGATTTATCTCCTCGTTACGACAAAGTTCGTAGTTAGATGGTTTCGGTTCGGTCATTTTTTTCTGGGCTTGAGAGTAGATAAAAAATACCACCCCGATTACTAAAATTACGATAACCAGGACGATTACTAAAGGGTTTTGGATATTTACAGTTTTTAACATAGTTTTAAAATGACTTGTCAAACTATGGTTTTTTTAAGGGAACAGGGAGTAGGGAGTAGGGAGTAGGGAATCGGGAGTAGGGAATCGGGGTAAGAAAATTGACTGTACCTGATAATTATGACAACCGCTTTAATAGTATAGTCGTTGCAATTACCTATCTCCAAACTTCTCATAATTTCCTATCTTTCCCACATTTAGCACACTTCCCTCTCTTCCCCGATTCCCGATTCCCGATTCCCGATTCCCGATTCCCTACTCCCGATTCCCGATTCCCGATTCCCGATTCCCTACTCCCTACTCCCTATTCCCTACTCCCTTTAATTTGACGCAGCCACATCCATCCTAGAACGGCTATGATCAGAGAAACCCAACCGGTCAAGGGCTTTAGCAACAAAAATCCTCCAATAGCTAACATGGCTCCAAACATTAGCAATATCGATGCCAGCACCCGTTTTAGATCGTGTTCCAAATCCTGGATTGGAGCTAAACCGGTGCGAAGCTGCTGACGTTTCCAGCCAGGCCCAGCTGGACGCACCCGTCGATAAAATTCATCTAAGGTGGTATCAGATTCTGGTGGCGTGAGTAACATCACCACTATCCACAAAACACCAGTAATTCCAGCAGTTACCAGCAGACGCCAACCAAAGTCAGGAATCTGAATAACTGGCACGACACTGGTACCAAACCCGACTACAAAACCAGCAACCATGGCGGTTAGTTCCGCAGCAGCATTAATCCGCCACCAGAACCAACGTAACATTAACACTAATCCCGGTCCGGTACCAATGGCAATTACTAACCGGAACACGGTGGCAACGTCTGTGGCAAAGAAGGCGGCAATGGCTCCTAAAACCGTGACCAGCACTGATGCGATCCGCCCCACAAAGACGAGTTCTGATTCTGTGGCTTGGGGATGCACAAAGCGCAAATAGAGGTCATTAGTGAGATAGGAGGCTCCCCAGTTAATGGAGGTAGACACGGTACTCATAAATGCCGCAATTAGGGAAGTTACCACTATCCCGAGTATGGCTGGTGGCAAAAAGTCTAGCATCAGTTTGGGATACCCCAATTCCCGGTCTGGCAAATCTGGATAGATTACCATTGCGGCGAGGGCAACTAATATCCAGGGCCAGGTTCGGATTACATAGTGAAAGATATTGAATAGCCAAGCCGCTTTCTCGGCATCTGCTTCATTTTTGGATGCGGCCAAACGCTGGACAAATTCACCACCGCCATCACTGCGACGCCATGCCCACCATTGCAGGAACACATAGGCAGAGAATGTGCTAGCACTGATGCCAGCAGTTTCACTCCAACTAATGCCTCCGGAACCAACCGTGAGGGGAAAAAAGGCTAGTACATCCTGTTGGGTTACTTGTTGCACTTTTGGGATTAGTTGATGAATACCACCGACATGGTTAATGGCAACTACAGCAACTATCATTGCTCCGAGTAGGGCAAAAAAGAATTGGAAGAAATCTGTAGCTACTACGCCCCACAGTCCAGCAAAGCCAGCGTAAACTAAGACTAGAACACTTACTCCTAATACACTCCAGAGTTTTACACTACTGGCTTCGGGGGCAATACCAAGGCTTTGCCAAATTTCTAGAGCACCTACTACTTTGACCATGGCTAACATGGCATAGCCAATGGCAATACAGTTGATTGGTACAGCAAACAGAAAGGCTTTGGTTCCCCGTAATAGGGCAGCGATGGAGCCACCATAACGGATTTCGGTGAGTTCGGCATCAGTCACAATTTCTGAACGTCGCCACATCCGGGCAAAGATGTAAATCATGATCAGATGGGATATGCCAAAACTCCACCATTCCCAGTTGCCCGCAATGCCTCGATTGCCAACTACCCCGGCAATGTAGAGGGGGGTATCAATGGAGAAAGTAGTGGCAGCCATACTGGTCCCTGCTAACCACCAGGGGAGCGATCGCCCCGAAACAAAGAAATCAACAAGACTGCCGGAAGCCTTGCGAGATAGGTATAGTCCTAACCCTAGGGACAAGACTAAGTAGACTAGGACAATCAGCCAATCAACGAGTTGCATAAATTCCGGTTGCTGCTCACGGATTGAGATATCATATCAGATTCCGATCTGGGGAGTGTGGGGAATCGGGAATCGGGAATCGGGAATCGGGAGTCGGGAATCGGGAATCGGGAATCGGGAATCGGGAATCGGGAATCGGGAATCGGGAATCGGGAAAAGAAGTTGCGTAGGGTGCGTTAGGGACGGGCTCGCACTGATTTTCCGCCTGGTAGTGTTGGGATAGCCCGTCCCGTAACGCACCGCCAGTGTTGGGATAGCCCTTCCGAAAATTGCCACAGGCTGGAAGCCTGTTCCACCAAGATGCCCGTTACACCCACCGGGTCAAACAGCATGGATTGAGATGCACCCCATCACAGGCTGGAAGCCTGTGCCACAAAGTTCTCGAAGCCTGTGCCACGGAATTGCCGATTTTTCTTACTCTCTCAGGACAACTGATTAATTTCATCCACACTCAACTCCGTATATTGAGCAATATCCTTCAAGGGTAACCCTGCTGCTTTCATCCGTTTAGCAACCTGCTGTTTTACCTTAAGTTTGCCTTCTTCGATAGCAGCTTGTTTTAGACCTTCAAGTCTACCTTGTTTAAAACCTTCCTGAATACAGGTTTGGACAACACTGTACATATCCCGGTAGACCTTCAGGCTATCATAGTACAGGGCTTGCTCTTTTGGTGAGAAATCGGCAATTTCGGCCACTTCAAATAGCTGGGCAAACACATCCCCTGGAAAGGATTCAGGGGGAGCTTTAAATTCACCGAGATGCTTCAATAAAAATAACCACTTGTCAAAATGGGTTTCTAATTGATCAACCGATTTAGTAAATTTCGGTAGTTCAATATAAATGGATGTCAACTTATTATATAACAGTTCACAGTATTGATTGTTTAGCTCTACCACATGCAACAGTTCTGGATTGTCCTTATGGTCATTAAAAATAAAATCCAGAATACCAACGGTGTAGACTGCGGTTAGCTGATCATCCCAATTTCCCAGTTGCGCCTGTTCTTGGATGGGAAACGTGCCATAGTAGACACTGGGGTCTTTGAAAAAATTGTGGTCTGCTTTTTGGATTTCCACCATGAACCGTTCACCGGTTGTGCTCTGACAATAACTATCAAAAATCGCTCTTCTGTTCACTAAGCTGTTGCCAAAGAATTCCGGAGTCTTAATGGTGACATCCTGAATCTGATGGTGGGCAGGTAACAGAGTATTCAAGAAGTCAATTAACAGTGCTTTGTTGGACTCAGTGCCAAAGACCCGCTTAAAGCCGAAATCCGTAAGCAGGTGAATGTATTTATCTCGCCAGAGGAACACCATATTAATAGATAAAGGGTAAGCTATCAGCTATTAGCTTATGGGCTATGGGGATGGTTGAGGAAAAAACTGTTTTGAATAAAATTTGAGTTAAGTCAGCCTATCAACACCGATCCCCCTCCCGTCCCCCGCGCGGAAGGGGGAAGCCAGAGCCAGATCCGTGATTGTTCCCCCCTTGCTAAGGGGGGTTAGGGGGGATCTCCAGGAATTGAACTTTCTTAACCGAGTATCTGGACTTCGACCGTGAGTATTTGAATACCGTGGTTGAGGCTCTGAGCCTCGTGAACGAACCTCAGAGCCTCTCCGTCGATGATTTGAATACCGTGAACGAACCTCAGAGCCTCTCCGTCGATGATTTGAATACCGTGAACGAACCTCTGAGCCTCGACGGTGAGTATTTGAATACCGTTGTTGAACCTCTGAACCTCGTGAACGAACCTCTGAGCCTCGACGGTGAGTATTTGAATACCGTTGTTGAACCTCTGAACCTCGTGAACAAACCTGTGAACCTATTCCCTATTCCCGACTCCCGACTCCCTATTCCCTGTTCCCTGTTCCCTTTTCCCTAAGGCATACCCATAACTTCTCTTTAGCTTCAGGATTCCTAACAAAGTAATCTTCCAGCAATTCACAGCCCCGACCCAGCAGCTCACCTAAACTTTCAACCTTCCAAATTCTGGCAGTGTTGTCCGATGAAGCCGTGGCCAGCCTCTGTCCAGAAGGGCTGAAGGCTACACTATATACAAAGGACTGATGCCCTCTGAGCACGGCGATTTCATTGCCCTGGTTGTCCCAAATTCTGGCAGTGCCGTCTAATGAAGCCGTGGCCAATCTCTGTCCAGAAGGGCTGAAGGCTACACTTAATACCTTGGACTGATGCCCTCTGAGCACGGCGATTTCATTGCCCTGGTTGTCCCAAATTCTGGCGGTGTTGTCCGATGAAGCCGTGGCCAGCCTCTGTCCAGAAGGGCTGAAGGCTACAGTATATAAACCCCTCTGATGCCCTCTGAGCACAGCGATTTCATTGCCCTGGTTGTCCCAAATTCTGGCGGTTTTGTCATCTGAAGCTGTGGCCAGCCTCTGTCCAGAAGGGCTGAAGGCTACAGTATCTAAACCCTTCTGATGCCCTCTGAGCACAGCGATTTCATTGCCCTGGTTGTCCCAAATTCTGGCGGTTTTGTCCCTTGATGCCGTGGCCAGCCTCTGTCCATCGGGGCTGAAGGCTACACTTGATACAGTGGACTGATGCCCTCTGAGCACGGCGATTTGATTGCCCTGGTTGTCCCAAATTCTGGCGGTGTTGTCCCTTGATGCCGTGGCCAGCCTCTGTCCATCCGGGCTGAAGGCTACACTTAATACCTTGGACTGATGCCCTCTGAGCACGGCGATTTCATTGCCCTGGTTGTCCCAAATTCTGGCGGTTTTGTCATCTGAAGCCGTGGCCAGCCTCTGTCCAGAAGGGCTGAAGGCTACACTTATTACCGGGTCCTGATGCTCGCTGAGCACGGCGATTTGATTGCCCTGGTTGTCCCAAATTCTGGCGGTTTTGTCCCTTGATGCCGTGGCCAGCCTCTGTCCAGAAGGGCTGAAGGCTACAGTATCTAAACCCTTCTGATGCCCTCTGAGCACGGCGATTTCATTGCCTTGGTTGTCCCAAATTCTGGCGGTGTTGTCATAGGAAGCCGTGGCCAGCCTCTGTCCATCCGGGCTGAAGGCTACACTTGATACCGGGTCCTGATGCCCTCTGAGCACGGCGATTTCATTGCCTTGGTTGTCCCAAATTCTGGCGGTGCCGTCTATTGATGCCGTGGCCAGCCTCTGTCCATCCGGGCTGAAGGCTACACTTAATACCCTAGACTGATGCCCTCTGAGCACAGCGATTTGATTGCCCTGGTTGTCCCAAATTCTGGCGGTGCCGTCTATTGATGCCGTGGCCAGCCTCTGTCCATCCGGGCTGAAGGCTACACTATATACAAAGGACTGATGCCCTCTGAGCACGGCGATTTCATTGCCCTGGTTGTCCCAAATTCTGGCGGTGTTGTCATAGGAAGCCGTGGCCAGCCTCTGTCCATCCGGGCTGAAGGCTACACTTGATACCGGGTCCTGATGCCCTCTGAGCACGGCGATTTCATTGCCCTGGTTGTCCCAAATTCTGGCGGTGTTGTCATAGGAAGCCGTGGCCAGCCTCTGTCCATCGGGGCTGAAGGCTACACTTAATACCGGGTCCTGATGCCCTCTGAGCACGGCGATTTCATTGCCCTGGTTGTCCCAAATTCTGGCGGTGCCGTCTCGTGAAGCCGTGGCCAGCCTCTGTCCATCCGGGCTAAAGGCTACACTTGATACCTCGGACTGATGCCCTTTGAGCACAGATATTTCATGGCCCTTTCTGTCCCAAATTCTGGCAGTGCGGTCATGTGAACCAGTGGCCAGCCTCTGTCCATCCGGGCTGAAGGCTACACTTAATACCGAGGACTGATGCCCTTTGAGAACTGCCCGTTCTCGGAATTGACTAATACTCTGGTGGAGGGCATATAGAGGACTGATAGAAGGATAGTCATCCAGGGGGCGACCATCTTTTACTATCTTATATAGCTCTTCTCCAGTCTTCATTGCCTGGTACAAAAGCCTTTCCCCTCTTGTATTGGTGCCGTAGTAAACATTATCCGGTAACTGTCGTGAAATACTAAGCCCTTCCCGTTCTAGTCGCGTGCCTGTTTTGGCTTCGTGTATTTCTTGTCTAGCGTTGACACCAGCCACTATAGCAACAATTAAGGACAAACCCAGTACAATTCCCCCTGTGCGTATGGTTCGGTTAGCTTTCTTTTGAGCCTTGGCTAATATCTCACTAGCCTCTTTCTCAGCCGCCAAAGCCTTTTGCACTTCTCCCTTATCTAAAACCTGACTAGCTCTCAAGAACTGGGAATCCAAATCGCTTAAGGCTTTTCCCCTCGACCATTGTTCCGCCTGCTCTAATGCTTTACCCCGCAACAATCTAGACTCATCCTTACACCCAGAATCAACCCAAGCGGTAAACGCCTCAGAGTAGGGGCGCAGTCTGGCCAATTCTGTCTTGACCCAATTGGAATTGAAAACCTCCCCATAAATCCGGTTGTTAACTTCCAAACAACCATCACGCTCAACCACCAGCCCCGATATTCTTAATTCCGTCTGTTCTTCACTTCCATCAGCAGCTAGACTACCGTAATCCAACACTTGCTGATACAAACCCAACAGCATACCAGCCCGTTGCTCATTCCTGAGAATGCGATCGCGTATAGTCTTCAAATGCTCCTGTTCATCCTGGGCTTCCCAATTCTCTATGATCTGCCTACGCACGATCTGGTCTAGGGAAAGACTATTGCCCGATTCCCAAGTCTGGACTACCAAACGACACACGCGCTGAGTCAGAAACGGTTGTCCCCCCGTCCAGTTTACTATTTCACCTAACACCTGTTCAGGATTATTAACTTTACCTTCCAAGCCCGGAACCAAAGGCGCTTTGGCCTCCTGAAAGGTAAACCCAGTCAACCGAATATCCTGACCAACATTAAACGGGGTGCGCTGTTTATCCTGAATTAAATCTGCGGGAGTTGCCACCCCCAGCAAACAAAAGGTTAGACGCTTGTAGGCTGGATTGTCGGCTCTTTGATTGTAACAAGCCCTAATGAAGGCAAATAAATCATCTTTAAACGTAACTTTAATAATACTATCAATCTCATCCAGAAAAATAACAATCGGTTGACTTAGTTCGTTTAGGATAACCGACTCAATAAACTCATCTAACCACTGCACTGGCGAGAATCTATCACGCTCTTTTAACCAAGGAATTACCTGGACTTTTCCCTTTAATTCAAAACTCTTGGCAAGACTTCTAATCAAACTGCCATACCACTTCTCGGAGGTTACGTCATTGCCAATCCTGGTAACATCAATAGAGGCACAAGCTACTCCCGCCTTTGTGAGCTTTTCCATGGTTCGCACCCGCAAACTGGACTTCCCCATCTGTCGGGAATTGAGCACATAACAAAACTCCCCAGCCATCAATGCCTGAAAAAGATCGTGATCAGCTTTTCGGGTGACATAAGTGGGTTCATCTTGAGGTAAACTACCTCCTACTTTGTAGATTATTGATTGTTGATTGGTCATTACAGCGGTTTGCAATTCGGTGAGGTACAAATTTCTGGGTTTTAGGGAGCAGGGAGTAGGGAGTAGGGAGCAGTGATAAGAGTGTACCAAGTGTGGGAAGTCTGGGAAGTCTGGGAAGTCTGGCGAGATAGGATAGAGAAGAAGTAGTTTTCAATAATTTGGTATAGTTAAAGATGTTTTTGCTCATTGTTATCGTACTTATTGCTATGTTGATAATAATGATATTACCCCTACTCCCTACTCCCTACTCCCTACTCCCTACTCCCTACTCCCTACTCCCTACTCCCTACTCCCTACTCCCTACTCCCTAAAATGCGATCGCTAAAATACTCACGATACAAATTACATCTCAAACTACAATCATTGCCATGGCGCTCAACCAGTCCAATACTTTCCAACTTGCGAGTGATAGTAGCATCTAGGCGCACTGGGTTGGGTGTACTAACTAATTGTTTAACAGCGTCCAGCAATTCGGGATGCTCTTGAATAGTAGTTAACAGTAAGTACAAATGACTGCTATAAATTCCAGCTTCTGTGGGGGCTAAAGCCAAAAGAGTATCTAGTGTCTTTTCTACTTCTTGGTGATTCTTGAGATAATCAAAAGCTTGGGATAATAAATCAGGATGTCCCCCCACCATTGCCATCAGTTTCGTTACTGAATCCACAGACAAATTCAATCCATAACCCTGGGCAAATCTCTTAACCTGATCAGAATCAAACTCTAGTAAATCTATAGGTAATCCCACATTAAACGGGGACTTATTTATATCTAAATCAATGTAAATTTCCGTAGCATGAGCCACCACCAACCGCAGTTTTTTCCAACTATCGTCAAACTTGCCACTCTCATGCCAACTACGGAGCAAGGGCAGAAACCCTTCAGCAATCTCTTGATGGTGAAACACTCTATCAAGGTCATCCAAACACAACAGTAACGGAGTTTCTAAAGAGTCTAACAAATACTCTTCAAAGTAGGCCGTGCAGTTGTCAATACTGGTAAATAAACTATCATCCCAATAGGTTTCTAACTGATTGGGCAATTTCAGTTTGTTACCAACTTGCCCACAAAAAGACTTTAAAAATATATCTAAGTTAGTGAAAGGGAGCTGATTCATATTTAAATAAACCTTTCCATAACCCTGTTTTTGGCCATGGGCGATAATCTTCCTAATCAGTAAGGTTTTGCCCATCAGCTTTGGGGCTTTAATCCGAATTAACGCTCCCGATTTAACAATTTCCTGATAACAACGAGCTTCAATGGGTGGGCGCTCAATATATATCTCGTGATTAGCTCTAGTTGGAGACGATGGTAACTCGTACTTTTTTAAAACTTTATCAGCTACTAACTCAGGCTTATAGGTATAAACGATTTCAACTAATTCATCACGACAATTATAACCGTTAGCTTCAATATCAAAGTCTTGATATATATTATAAATATGCTTTCTTACAGTATTTTTATGATCGACACCTAGCACTTTGTCTTTGATTTCTATATCTGTCTTGCCACCAACCACCGCCTCCAAAACTTGTCGCCTTTTCGGAGGCATGTTCTTGTATTTTTCCTCGAAGGCTTCTTTACTAATCATAAGCGATCGCTGCTTGTGCCGTAGGTATTCCTATGCTTAGGATAGACTATTATTTAGTAGTTGAGTAAGATTGATACAATAATTTCACGAGTTTTTTTTAAAGTAGTTAAAAAATAATATAAACTATCTTTTTAGAGCTTCACTAATGTGAAGATGTGAAGTGCGATGAAGTAACCTGAAGTTTTTTTGTAAGGTTTCAGCTTAAGCGCTACGCGAACAGCGATTAGCCATCAGTCATTCGCGTAGCGTGGCCAACGGCCAAGGCCAACGGCTGACGGCTGACGGCTGACGGCTAACTGCTTACCAAAAAAAAAATCGGTCAAGGTTTGTTTAACCAATGCTTGACCGAATTCTATTATATAAGCCATTACAAGTATTGCTTAAGTCAGCAACTGATCCAAAACAACAACATCCTAACTCAGTAAACTAACCTCCACAAAACAAATTTTACTCATGGTCGCCAGGGGGTCAAACCCTGGCAAATTACTATCCTAGTCTACGTAGAAATAGCGAATCAAAAAAGTCATCACCTCATCAGGCTTCCCCGTAGGCTCGGGAGTGCTCCACTCGTTGGGATAGGCGTATTTAAGGCCATAAAGGGCAATAATTGTCTTCCAAACTTTTTCAGGAGAACCGATCAAGATCAGCTTGACTTTCTTAGGTTTGCGACCAGGGTTTTCTGGGGTGTTCTTGTCATCGGAGTTAGGCGGAATGTTCTTGGTCATGAATCGTGATTCCTCTAAATGGCTTATAATATTAATATATTAATTTATTAACCCAATGTCAAGGAATTTAGAAATTTTTTTTATTACGAAATATGGATAATGTGGAGAGTAAAATAAATCGTAGGGTGGGCAGTGCTTCCTAGCAATTTTTCAGATTGTAGTCAGTTAAATCGGCACTGCCCACCAACAGAAAATTAATTGTAAAATAGAGTAAAATAAATCGTAGGGTGGGCAGTGCTTCCTAGCAATTTTTCAGATTGTAGTCAGTTAAATCGGCACTGCCCACCAACAGAAAATTAATTGTAAAATAGAGTAAAATGAATCGTAGGGTGGGCAGTGCTTCCTAGGAATTTTCAAGGTTGTAGTCAGTTAAATCGGCACTGCCCACCAACAGAAAATTAATTGTAAAATAGTAAAATAAATCGTAGGGTGGGCAGTGCTTCCTAGCAATTTTTCAGATTGTAGTCAGTTAAATCGGCACTGCCCACCAACAGAAAATTAATTGTAAAATAGAGTAAAATTAATCGTAGGATGGGCAGTAATCATACCAATTCCAAAGCTTGTAGTAAATTAAATCGGCACTGCCCACCAACAGAAAATTAATTGTAAAATAGATTAAAATAAATCGTAGGGTGGGCAGTAATCATACCAATTCCAAAGCTTACCATCGCGATTATACTTACTGCCCACCCTACATCAACTATTCATGATGGTGCGTTACGGGGCGGGCTGTTTCAACCAGAAAGAGGCGCAAAATCATGGCTAGCCCGCCCCTAACGCACCCTACGCAACTGTTCCCTGTTCCCTATTCCCTATTCCCTAGTTTCACGATTGTTTGTCAAGCAGTGAAACAATAATTACGGATATATTATTCGAGATTCACCAATAGTAAAGACCGTGAACTAAGTGAACTTTGACCCACAAATCCAGATTATTAATTTTGAGAGCCTATAGTTGGAGATAAGAGCGTTACTGAACTAAAGGCTGAATAAATTATGTCTAAACCAAACAAAGAATATGACCCAGAAACCACCTACTTGAACGAGCGCATTCGTCAAGCCAACCTTTCCTTTAACTTGCTTGTCGGGGCTACAATTCTAAGCGGGATTGTAGGTCTAGCAGGCGCAGGATTATTAATGTCCAAACAGCTATCTGATGGAATAGTTACTACCAGTGTGGGATTAGCATCGAATATTGCTTTTGTTAAGCTAGCTAAGGATGCTAATGACCGGCTAGATGAAGCGATTGAAGATGAGGAGGAAAAGTAATAACTAGTAATTATAGCCGATGGGAATAGGAAACTCTGTTCCCTATTCCCGACAACTGTTGGGAAGTCTAATGTATCGCTGCGGGTGTTAGATGCTGCTCATATCCCCGCCAGACACCAACTAATACTCCTTGAACCTGGACATGTTTTGCCATAATTTCTATGGGGTGGTATTTAGCATTAGAGGGTTTAAGAGTAACTTTATCACCCTTACGATAGAAACGTTTCAAGGTAGTACCATGTCCATCCACCCGTGCCGCTACAATTAGACCATTCTTGATGTCATCGGGATCAGGCACTGGTCGCATAATCACCACATCCCCTTCTGCAATTAGGTCTTCGATCATGCTGTCTCCAGTAACCCGCAGAGCAAAATTACCTGGTTGATAGAAAAAGCCAGATATATCCAACTCCTCAACTGTGTCGGTGAAAGGTTCCACTAGGCCCCCGGCTGCGATCGCTCCTAATACAGGAACTCCCAAATTACAATGCCGCAGCAGCCTAATCGTCCGGGCTTTTCCTTCAGTCCAATCAATATATCCCTTGCTACGCAAATGTTCCAGCCTACTCTGAATCGGTGCTGGTGAGCGCAAGTTCATTGCTCTCATCATTTGCCGGATCGAAGGGGCATGGTGTGAGATGCGAATATAATTAACCAGCCAATCGTAGAGTTCTTGTTGAGCAGATGTGAGGTTTTCCATAAGACTCTTGACAAAAAATGGTCGTTCTTAGTGATTGCTCTATAGAACATTGGTACTATCAACTATTGTCATTTGTCCAGAGTATTGTTCGGGAGTGGAGGGTGGGAAGTGTGGGAAGTGTGGGAAGTGTGGGGAGGGTGGGGAGATGGGGAGATGGGGAGATGGGGAGATGGGGAGATGGGGAGATGGGGAGATGGGGAGATGGGGAGGGTGGGGAGATGGGGAGATGGGGAGGGGGGGGAGATGGGGA
>NZ_JAAHHX010000870.1:0-1224 GCF_010672065.1 Moorena sp. SIO4A1
GGATAACCAGCAATACAACCATACCGTTCTACCAGAGAGCGCAAAGCTTCATAAGCCCAGTCACCAGGAGATACATCCCGCAGTTGGGAAACACTGGTGACCTGGTCTATCGAATCTACATCAGTACTGTTGTTGTTGTAGAGATTGATTTGTTTCAAAATTTCCGAGTTAGACTCACCCTTAGACTCACCCTTAGCCTGGGCAACCGATAGCTCTTGTGGAGCCGGAAGGGTTTCAGTAGAAGATGCCTCAAGCTTAGGAGCACCATAGGCGTTGTTAGCCACCAGTAATGAAGCCCCTAGCAAAGCGGGACTATATTTGATCGTATTCCAAAAACTTGTTGACATGATTTCTCAATCAACCTCAACCCTAATAGATTATACTCTTGGACTCGAATTAGTCCGCAACCCTTAATCATAACCACTAAAATTAGTTATGTCTAGGACAACTCTGGATTAGTATATCATTGTTTGTGATTATTCGAGAAAGATACTCATCCTCGATTCTAGTCACTTAAGATACCAGTCTCGATAACCAACACAGGACTTACGCATTTGCCCCCTAAATCCCCCAATTCTGGGGGACTTTGACATCATTACCCCCCAGAATTGGGGGGCTAGGGGGGCGAAATCAAGTTAACCGCGTAAGTCCTGCAACAGAGCAATGAATTTCTATGGGAAGTGCGATTATACCGGTTGAAGTTGAAGGGGAGGTAAGGCTTTATCTTACAAAAGTCAGCTATCTGCTGATAACTGACAGCAGATAGCTGATAGCAAAACCTAGAATTTTTAACTAGAATTTTTAACTAGAATGTTTCCCTAGAACCTAAAAGTTGTACGGATGGCTCCAACCCAAATCGTATCATTGTCATCATCGTGATTAGGATTGAAAATCACGTAGGCTCCTGGAGTAATCAGGATGTTTTTGCTAATCGGGAATTTGTACTGTGCCTCAATCAGGTAGGACGTATCATCATCTTCTGGATTGTCACCCTCAACGTCGCTAGCCTTCGGTGGCACACCCCCAGCAAAACTGAGTACAGCTCCCTCTTTGCCAAAATCGATGAAAGACAGGTTAGCTGACCAAGTGAAGATGTCAGCACTGTCACCCTCTTCCGTTAGCCCACCATTACCATCATCTTCTGCTTCAGCATCAATATAACCAAACCAACCGCCTAGGTGAATTTGTTCGGTCAGGCGAAAACTGGCTTGTGCTCCAAAGCGA
>NZ_JAAHHX010000871.1:0-1222 GCF_010672065.1 Moorena sp. SIO4A1
AATTGCTCAACAACTCAAACATCACCCCTAAATTAGTCGGACTATCATCAACAATCACAATTACACCTTTATAGCCAATTTTGTTATAGCTCTCAGTTAGGGTAATTTTCCGGGAAGAGGAATGATGATTAGTTTGAGTTACTGAGGAAATATTCATAATCACATGAACTCGTTATTGGGGGTTTTCGCTAATCAATGGCTAATTAATAAGAGCAAAAATACTCGGATATTTTTTTACAAAAAAATAGTGCAATTTAATCCAAATAAACCTAATTAAAATCACCCTTAAAAATATAATAACTTATCCCTGGCTTAACTAGTCATTTAAATGGCGATTATTTTTAAAGATATAGACTTTATTTTTTACTAACTTTATCTGGAGTTTTTAAATCCTTTGATTTTATTCGATGAGCTTCGCGGTCTTTTGTATCCATGTACTTCCGAACAAATTCCAGAATTTTTCTTTCTTTAAACCCTTTTGATAATTGACGCAACTTTTGAGAAAATGGAATGAATTTATCATCCAACTGTTCAATCAAATTAGCTTCCTCTTGGATGCCTCGAATATCACCCATAATTGCTAGTTCATACAGAACGGATATTTGATCTGGCGATGGAGCTACAGGCATAACGTCTTCAGCTTTCTCTTCCTTAGTGGATTCTAGAATTCCTTGTCCTCCTTGTTGTTCCTCGGAAACCTCTGGCAAATCTAAATCTAGCCAAAAAATACTACCTTGACCGACAGTACTTTTCACCTTTAATTCACTACCCATTAATTCCGCTAAACGTTTACTAATCGATAGTCCTAAGCCTGTACCATTAACCTGACGGTCAGTATTGCCCACTTGATGGAATGGCAAAAATATTTCTGCTAGTTGTTTTGGTGGTATACCAATGCCAGTGTCTGCTATCACAAAGCGCATTTTTTGAGTACCTTGCTTTTCGGTTAAAGCTTGACGGTTTTTAGGTTGTTCGCCTTGGGCGTTACCGTAGGGTAGGTTGTCTTGACAACCTTGGCCTTTCGGCCACGCTTCAGCGTCGCCTACGGCGAAAGCGTGGCCTTCGGCCGACCCTGCGCTAACGCGAACAAGGTTCAACCGATCAACGTTCAACTCTGAACACCCCAAATAACCAACTTTAAACGTTACCTCACCAGTATCTGTAAATTTGACAGCATTTCCCAAAAGGTTCATCAGAACTTGTCGCAGTCTTATTTCATCAC
>NZ_JAAHHX010000872.1:0-1221 GCF_010672065.1 Moorena sp. SIO4A1
TGGATGGCCTGGATTACTGGTGGATGGTTATGATACGGCTGTGGCGGATGGGGATTCCATTGACGAGACGGAAGGCAATCTTTTACCCCTATTACGGATGGAGAAATTAGCCAAGGATGTCTTAATTATTTGTAAACAAAAGCTTAAGAAGCTAATCGGCGAGTCATTAAACGAATGAGCGAGCCATAGATCATCGCTTCGCTGATGGTCGTGTACAACTCATAATCTTTACTCAAACGCCGAAATCCGTTGAGCCAACCAAACGTCCGTTCAACAATCCATCGCTTTGGTAGAATCTCAAATTCCTTTGATGTTCGCTCAACTACTTCCACTCGCACATGATCCCCACAAACTTGTTGGACTGCATTAGCAAAGTTCTTGCCCGAATAACCTTGATCAACCCAAATCACTTCTAATTGCCTGAGTTGGGCAATAGCTTCATGCAAAACGACCACTGCACCTAAACGTTCTGGGCCATTAGCTTCACTCACCAGCATCCCAATAACCAGACCCTGGGAATCTACAACAATATGGCGTTTACGGCCTTTAACTTTTTTGCCACCGTCATAGCCGTAGACGGCCCCCTTTTTTCCGTCGTCTTCACCGATTGGGAATCAGCGATTCGGGCAAAGCCCGACGCTACGCGAACGCTACACTCGAATCCTCCTGTCGTCCCATTTGTTGTCGGAGTTGATGACGCAATTGGTCATGCATTCTCTGCCAAATCCCAAAGCGGCTGCCATTTGCGGAAATAACCATAGACCGTTGGGTGGGGTGGAAAGTCATGGGGCAACATTTCCCACTGACAGCCACTACGTTGCACATAGAATATGGCGTTGATAACTTCCCGTAGGTTAACTATCCTCGGATGTCCAAATCCCTTTGGTTCTGGTATCAGCTTACGCAGCACTTCCCATTCCCTATCACTCATGTCACTCGGATAGGGTTGGCGATGGGGATTGGCGATCTCAGGCAAACGACTCATGAACACAGTGCTTCAACTCGTTTTGTCATATAGATTACAGGCTACTCAGCCCGTCATTGAGTTCTCTTTAGATTTTCTTTACAAATCAGCTCTTAACTTACCTGGCTACATTATATGGTATATAATCTTTCTCAGACGCTTCTGGGCTTTCAGGCACGTCTTAATAGCTGGCTGATCTACCTCACTTAAAACTAGTGCATCAGTCAGAGATTGGTAGAGTCCGAGAGTCATCATAG
>NZ_JAAHHX010000873.1:0-1221 GCF_010672065.1 Moorena sp. SIO4A1
CAAAGTGGTTAGGATAGAAAGTTGATCAGGGGGAGTAACATCATCATTATTGGTAACGCCCACTTTATTAAAACGGTCGTTGACTTATATCAGGTCATGATCGGAACTTCGACCCAGCTAAAATTTGGCATCGTCTTCTGTTAAGCATCTGGATCATACTTGATTCGAGCTACAGCAAATGATTCAACGCTTAAATCTAATCCAAGTCAGAATCCTCAAGGGATTCAGGAGTGCTCAGAAGTCTGCCCTATCCATTGTTCCACCGCCAATCCGGTACAGGAGATTGTAGGTGAAACGAAGGGCGTAGCATCAAAAGGGTTGTGGATAGGTTTTAACCACAAGGAGTAAAAGGTACTGATCAGGTCAAGACACCCAAGGATTTCCTGAGCCAGTACGGCGACAAGCTCTAGTACCAAGTGCAATTAATTACTGTCAAATTAATTAGTGCCAAAATAGTTCCTATATTGTTGGGAATGGATAATATGGGTAATAGGGAATGAGTGAGCGATGCAGCGCGGTCTTGGGGAGGCAGCGCGGTCTTGGGGAGGCAGCGCCGCCAAAGGGGGTTCCCACGGGGCAAACAGCGGTGCGGACGCAGGTTCCGCACACAGACCCAAAACCACTCGCGCTTTGCCGTGGTCTCCCCCACTCGCGCTTTGCCGTGGTTTCCCCCACTCGCGCTTTGCATCAAGAAAGGATGATTCTCAACTAGATTAGAAACGATAACGACCCCTTACATTACCCGTAATTATTAGTACACCTAGGCAGAAATTGGTGACTAGTTCCTTTGAAGATGAAGGGGTAAGGGGGTGAGGGGGGGATTTTTCGCGGTCAGCTACTTCAGTACCTGTTGCACCATAGACGGAAAATAATGGTATTGATAAATTTATGACTATTTTATTCAGATTTTTAATCATATAGTAAAGGCCAGGAAAGTTATGTCAACTAAACTACAATTGCCGAACAAATTATGTAAAATCAACTACAAAATTTTGGGGATATAAGCCAAAGCCTGGAAATTCACTAAAACTCATCTCCTTGATTAGATCTATAAAAAAAATAAATCATTTTTGATTTCTAATTAAACATTTTTGATTTCTAATAAAAAATATCTGTTATAGAATAAAGTAAAGAAAGATGACCTCCTTTGAGGAAAATTTTCTAAACTAGTAGTATCAGCCCCGATAGAGTTGATAGCTCAATGAAGGGGAGAAACGAATT
>NZ_JAAHHX010000874.1:0-1221 GCF_010672065.1 Moorena sp. SIO4A1
TAAAGCCAATTCCGGTAGAGCCACCAGTGATTACTGCAGTCTTATTTGCTAAGCGTGTCATAGTAATACCTCAAATCAAATATCAAAACATTGACCATTCGGTATAAGTTAGGCCAAAAAAAATTAGTTACCCTTGAGAAAGCACAATGCCGCTTGCACCGTTCCCTCTAGTGTGGTGTCATCATTCATCACCCGACCCAGCAAGGCCATACCCTGCGTTGTACACAACAGTAAACGAGCCAGATCCCGGGGATTTACGGTAGAATTGACTTCTCCCGCAACTTGGGCACGGGTAATGGTAGCACAGAACACGTCTTCTACCTGCCGCAGATACCCCCGCATGACTTTGGCCACTGCTTCATCCTCTGTATTGAAATCAGCAATATTGGTGCCGAGCATACAGCCACAGCTACCTGGTTGACTGTGCATCTCCTGCAATTCCAGAAGCAATTGGGTCAGGTTTCCCAAAGGCGAGCCATCCGCAGATAAGCGATCGCGCATGTCCCGAATCGTTGTCTGAGCATAGTGCTCTAACGCTTTGAGGAATAGCGATTGCTTGTTACCAAAGGTGTCATACAAGCTTTTTTTGCCAATCCCCATAGTTTTCAGCAACTCCGATAGGCTGGCAGCTTCATAGCCATGGGCCCAAAACACTTCCATAGCCTTGGTTAAGGCGACTTCAGGATCGAATTGCTTTTGGGGACCGCGAGTCATTGGAAACCTGTTTTATTGATGACCACGAATTAAAACTAACACAACCTAAACCGATTGGTCAAGGATTATTATCAAATTTAGGCAGGGAGCAGGGAATCGGGAATCGGGAATCAGGGATCGGGAGTCGGGAATCGGGAATCGGGAATCGGGAATCGGGAATCGGGAATCGGGAATCGGGCAGAAGTAGTTTTGGATTCTTGTTTATGCAAGCCTTTTGCCTGACAAGTGCCCAGAAGTAGATGTTTATCGTAATTCCTGCTCTGTGTCTTGATGCAGTCGCTTAACAACAACGGTAGACAGATATCAGTGATTTTGAGTAACGTTTATTACTGAATTCAACACTTGTGCTCTAAGCTCTTTGGAATGCTAAATAATACTAAATAGTTAAACAATCTTCAGAGGCTAGCATTCCCAAAGGGGGGATAAAGAGATCAGAATGGAGTTGAACGTCATAAGGGAGGCCATGGTCTTCATTATCTGGCAAGATTGCAGTACGATTTACCAGAC
>NZ_JAAHHX010000875.1:0-1221 GCF_010672065.1 Moorena sp. SIO4A1
GTATATTCGGATAATACTATTGAAATCTTAGCGTTTATTCAATAAATACGTGAATTAAAATTTACAAAAATATCAATTTTTTTTTCTAGTTAAACAACTAGCACAAATTGGTTTGATATTAACGTTTAATATACTCCTGAAGTAATGCAATATAAAACAAGTAATCAACCAATTTTTAACGATTGTTGGAACCAAATCGGAGTGACAGGCGATCGCTCCTGCCCAGAACTAAAAACCTTCATTCATTGCCGCAACTGTCCGGTTTATTCCTTAGCAGGGCGCGGCTTGCTTGAACGTGAACCGCCTCCAGGTTACATTAATGAATGGACTAACTTACTGGTTTCCCAATCTGTCCCGCAACGGGAAAGTACTCTGACACAACTAGGGGAAACCATATCCGTAATTATCTTTCGGCTAGGAGTAGAATGGTTGGCATTGTCTGCAAAGTTATTCAAAGAAGTCACCCAGCCTTGTGTTATCCACACTATCCCCCACCGCAGCAATGAGATCTTACTGGGAATCGTGAACATTCGTGGGGAAATCCTGATGTGCGTTTCCCTCAGCCATCTCCTTGGTTTGGAAGATAATTCTGCTAACTCAGATTCCGAGCAATCCAAAATCCAACAGCCCCTGACTCGAAAACCCAAAACGAATGTTAGTAGTGTGATGTATCAACGGATGGTGGTTGTGGAAATTGAGAGGAACCGATGGGTCTTTCCCGTTGATGAAATTTTTACTGTTCAACGGTTTCATACTAATGAATTACTCGATGCACCAGCGGTTATTTCTAAAGCTACAGATACTTATACAAAATCGATAATTATCTGGCAGGATAAAAAGGTTAATTACTTGGACGATGAGTTATTGTTTTACACCCTCAATCGGAAGATTACTTAACCCGATGGGGTGATGGGGGGAAAGTGCTACCGTAAGCATTCAGCCGTAAGCATTCAGCCGTCAGCTGTCAGCTATCAGCCATCAGCTGTCAGCTATCAGCTATTAGCTATTAGCTATTAGCTATCAGCTAATAGCTGATAGCTTTGGGTCTATGGCCACGCTACTTGAGGTGCGAACAGCTTTTGAATAAAATAAACTGACGGCTGACCGCTGACCGCTGACCGCTGAATGCTTAAAAAATATCATCAATCCAAACTTTAAACTCTAAAATCCTATGACAGACAGCGGACAAGATATGAGCAATTTCTCCATGTTGGATTTATT
>NZ_JAAHHX010000876.1:0-1221 GCF_010672065.1 Moorena sp. SIO4A1
CGTAGGCCACGCTACGCGAACGGCTTTGTTTGATAATATTGACAGAAATTGACCCCAACCAGCGTCCAATACAGATTTAGCCATTTTAGTTTTGGCCAAACCTTTAATATTTAATTTCTCATGAGCAATTAGATCGTGGTCATCTAATAACCATTTAGCTGTTTTGAAGTGAAAATCTTTCCTGGTATCAGCTACCTTTTTGTGAGCTTTCCCTAGTTTCCTCACAGCTTTCTTTCTATTATTGCTGCCTTTTTTAGACCTGCTGACAGTTTTCTGGATTTTCTTTAATCGTTTTTGAGCTTTCCGATAGTACTGGGGGATTGGTACCTCTGTCCCGTCGGACTTGATCAAAAATGATTTGAGACCCATGTCTATACCAACGGGATTTGATACTTGTTCGATCGGGATTATTTCAGGTACTGTATCATCCTGTAACGACAAGGTCACGTAGTATCCATCAGCTTTGCGTGTAACTGTGGCAGTTTTAATCTTGAATCCGTTTGGAATTGGCCTATGGTAAACCATTTTTACCCATCCAAACTTGGGAAGGTTTAACTTGTTTCCCTGAATAGGTTTTTTAGAAAAAGCAGAGAAAACTAAAGACTTATACCTGCTTTTACTCTTGAACCTAGGTTTACCACTTCTTCTACCATTGGAGTCCCCCTTTAAAAACCTTTTAAAAGCAAGATCGACCCTCTTGACGCAATCCTGCAAAACATTAGCATGGATAGCTTTATACCAATATCTGTCTTTTTTGAGTTGAGGTAGAGTCCTTTTCTGAGAAAAATAATCAGGATTGTCTCGTAACTCAGGTAAATGACAAACAAGAGGACAGGAGTTAATGGAACAACGGTTCTGTTCATACCAGTTAAACCTATCAGCAAGAAGGTAATTGTATTGATGCCTGAGCATGTCAAGCCATCTTTCAATTTCTGTCTCTTGTGACTTCGTCAATCTTAGTCTGTATTGATACGCTGTTCTCATTGACTTCTCCTGTTTTTCGACCTACTATAAGTAGAACATTCGTAGTAACAATTGTCAATCCAGATGAAAAGTCAAAAACTTGTAGTTAGAGTTACCGAATTTGAAAAAAGGCAATTACAAGAAGAAGCCGACAGGAGAGGAATGACCTATTCCGAGTTACTCAGAAGCTTTATAGCTCGCCTCCCCCTCCCGTGCATACTCTGTGCAAAATTCCTCTCTGGAGACGAAACCTGATTG
>NZ_JAAHHX010000877.1:0-1221 GCF_010672065.1 Moorena sp. SIO4A1
CGAAGACAGTTTTACGAATGTACATGGTTGTTAATTTTATCGCTATTTGCTATCAAAGACGCCAAGTTGTCCTAAAAAGTTCTACTGACGGCTGAGTACTTATAGCTAAATCCTGACCTTAAGATTGCTATAGTTGTACATCAATTAAAGTTGCCAAAATATCCCCACTTTCGGCAAATACTAAGGTACTATTTCCAGAAACAGTAAAACTGAGTTCATTATTTTGGAAGACATCTTGACCTGATTGGAAGCCATGAATAGTAACTGCTCCCTCACCCTCTAACAGCAAAAACTCGTCAATACCACTGCCAAGGAAAACAGTATCATTCCCAATGCCAGCACTAATAAAATTATTGCCAACTCCGGCAAAAATTAAATCATCACCCAAGCCAGTCGTAATTTGGTCATTACCAGTGCCAGCGTAGATTTTATTGTTACCGGATTGAGCATCGATCAGGTTATCTCCAGCTCCTGCGAAGATAACATTATCACCAAATTTAGTGGTAATTCTGTCATCGCCAGCGCCCATGTAGATGATATTGTCACCAAAAAGAGTAGTGATAAAGTCATCCCCATCACCAGCAAAGATTTCATTATCCCCCCTTTCCGTAGAAATTGTGTCATCCCCAGCACCAACAAAAATCTGATTGTTGTCACTTTTAACCAGGCTGATCTGGTTATCCCCCTCCCCTGCAAAGATTAAATTCTCATTACTTTCAAAGACTGTAATCACATCATCGCCAACGCCTGTGTAGACAGTATTATTGCTGCCCATACCTACGCTAACCCGATCACCCTGATTGCCTTCATTGGCGAAGATGGTATTATTCCCCCCTTGGAAAACGGTAAGATCATCCTTGCCAGTGCTAGGGAAAATAGTAGTTTTTCCACCGCTAGCTGAAATCATGTCGTCGCCCGGTGTGCCCAAAATTGTTCTCATTATCAAAATCACGCGAAACAGTTTCGAGAATGTTAAAAGTCATCGCCCAAGCTGGCGTTGTAGAAGCGCAAAGCCTTTAGCCGCTAATAATTACCATTACTAATTCCCATGACAATAATGACAGCGCCAGCATTAGACATTGATCACTTTTTTAGTCCAGTAGTAGTAAACAGCAAACTTTTTCTGCTACTGAAAAAAATTTTAGGTGAAAACCCATAGAGCTTGATTAAATTCTAATTAACTAGGTGAAGATTAATGTAAAGATTAAATAAAGATCAACA
>NZ_JAAHHX010000878.1:0-1220 GCF_010672065.1 Moorena sp. SIO4A1
CAGATTACTGGCTTATTAGCCAACAATTGGGACTGAAACATTATTATGTAAAAGGAGAGAATTTTGACTGTAAACCTATTCGAAAATTAATGTATACTAGCTCACTAACAGAAGATATATTAGTTAACCTAGATTACCTTCAATCAGTAATTAAAATTACTGGTCTAAATCAGCTAATATCAAGGGCTTATCACCAATAAGGAGGCCAACAATGCCATTTAACTCAAACTATTTGAGAATCAAAAAAACTAAGAGTGTGGCAAAAAAAAAATTAATAAATTATAGTTGATAGGTAATATCAACTAGGATAAAGAAGGAGTTATAGTAAATGTCTTCTATTGTTGCTGACCCAGATGTTGAAGTTATCCCAACTAACGAAGATGGCTTCGTGATTTTAGGACCAGACGATCAACCAAGTAATATTGATGGCAGCGGTGGTCTAGATGTTATTCAGACTGGTGATCAAACCGATGACATTAGCGGTGGTGACGGGGATGATGTGGCCCTGGGTGGAGCCGGAGATGACCAAATCACTGGCGATGAAGGGGATGATGTGGTGCTGGGTGGAGAAGGAAATGATAACCTGATCATAGGACCAGGCAGTGATGTGGCGATCGGAGGTCCTGGAAATGATACATTTACCTTCGAGTTTTTTGACGATGCACCGGATATTATTACTGAGTTTCAGTCTGGAGAAGATAAAATCGTGATTCCAGGGGTTAGTGACCAGACTAACGTGACTTACGACCCGATCACTGGTGAGCTAAAAGTCGATGGGCAAACCATTGCTCAATTGAGTTCAGGTTTGGATCTTGAAATTAATCAAACTGACGATGGTTTTGAGATACTTTAGTAGGTCAGTAATCAGCATATGCGCATTCGCGCACGCGTGCGCGTTCAGCTATCAGCAATCAGCGATTAGCGCTACGCGCAGCGTGCGCGAACAGCAATCAGCGATTAGCGCTACGCGCACGCTGCGCGAACAGCAATCAGCTATCAGCTTATGCTTTAGATCACAGCGTCGAAGCCTGTGCCACGATCTTTGAGGTGCCAAAGGCCACTGACCGCTGACCACTAACCGCTAACTACTGACTACTGACCGCTGACCACTGACCGCTGACCGCTGACCGCTTAATGCTTGATTTGAGATGTGAACATAACTTTAATTAGGAAAGGTAACAGGCAAGAGTTAATAAGGAAAGGCAACAGGCATGCATGCA
>NZ_JAAHHX010000879.1:0-1218 GCF_010672065.1 Moorena sp. SIO4A1
TAGATTCTCGGATATATCATCAACAATTAAAATGTTCCCTTTAGGGGTCTTAATTTCAATGATATCTAATGGTGTCTTAGTGTGAGTAATAGTCATGATGTAGCTGGTTCAGTTAAATCAATGATTTTGTCGCAACGAAAATTTCGCACCAAATCCGTCAGTGCGATCGCAACCGGACCATGTTCGGAAGGAATTTGCTCGATTAGCTGGAAAATCCGCTGATTATTAACTTGGTTAGCTGCTTGGTACAGCTGTTCAACCCACTCAGCAGGCATCACAGCTAGAGCTTCCCGCGTCAGCGCCTCAGTTGCTGACCTTTGAGGTGAGGTGGCTGAAGTTTTTTCTTCATAGACATAACGTACTCCGAGATAGCGAGCCATTGTTTCAAAAATCTCCTCCTCCTGGAAAGGTTTACGCACAAAATCGTCACAACCAGCAGACAAGATAAGCACTCGCTCTTCATTAAAGGCACTGGCAGTCAGAGCAATAATAACGGTCGCTTGACCCTTCAAATGGGCTTTGATCTGTTTAGTAGCCTCGTAGCCATCCATTATTGGCATCCGCATATCCATCCAGATCAGATGGGGTTCCCAACTCGACCATAGCGCTACCCCTTCTTTACCATTCTCGGCTTCACGAACCTCGAATCCCAGTGGCTCTAGCAGCTTGACCAGTAGTTTTCGACTCTCCCATTTATCTTCAACTACCAGGATCCGATACTTAGGTTGGTCAGGTGCTAATCCAATCACCGATCGGGTTGGGTGTTGTGTCTGAATGTCTGCACCTGCTCCAGCCAGACTAATCTGGATATCAAATCTAACGATTGTTCCTCCACCTAGAGGACTACTAAGGGTGATATCCCCTCCCATCAACTTCACGAATTGTCGGCTAATGGATAAACCCAAACCAGTTCCTTGCTCAGATTTCCGACCGATTTCAGTTTGGACAAATGCTTCAAACAAGCTGTCAATCTCAGCTGGATCAAGACCAGGACCGGTATCTTCTATTTCAAAGGTGATTGTCTGTCCGGTAAGGGTTGCAGGTTGTTCGCCCTTGGCGTTCCCGTAGGGTAGGTTAGCAGGTTGAAGGTTAGCAGGTTGAAGGTTAGCAGGTTGAAGGTTATTAGGTTGAAGATTATTAGGTTGAAGATTAGTAGGTTGAAGGTTAGCAGGTTGAAGGTTAGTTGGTTGAAGGTTAGTTGGTTGAAGATTATTAGGT
>NZ_JAAHHX010000088.1:0-21258 GCF_010672065.1 Moorena sp. SIO4A1
TTTGAGTACTGTACCTGATTCAATCTTCGGTACAACCAAGGAGAATTCTTTGAGTTGCATTTTGCCCTTCGCACCTTGATGACAATTACCAGTTTACATGCTTTTCAAGCTTAACCGAACCGTATTGGGGGGGATTCCTGTTCCCTTTGATTAATTTAGGTATACCAATCTAAATGCTGAACAGCTTAACAATTAACAATTTTCAAATTACTAATGACTAAAGTAAGCCTAAAAAGATCGGGTCTTGCTCCTGGTAGGACAGAAATGGTACAGGACCGATGAAATAGGGTGTACAACCTAAATCCACAAACATGTTACGGACACAATAGCGGAAAAACAAGGCTGTACCAGCAGAGCCTTCTGTTTCTGATGTATCCCAAACCACTACCTTAAAGGCATCGCCAAAGGGGTGTCTACCAGTGGGTTCCATCCCATCATTTATTTGTCCTAAAAAACCGGAACCTCCTTCAACTTCTTGATATTTACCACTAATCCACTGCTTACCTTTGATACTTGGCTGACCAGCTAATTCGATATGAGCGCATTCACTTTCACAGGGAACTTTAAATCCTTCTTGATCACTACCGGAAATGGTATTATTGCGTTGAGATTCAGCTATGCCAAAGGCGATATCTAAAATACCAATGGCGCTCCCTTGTGCTTGAATCGGATTGGGAAATTGGGAAAATGGTACTTGGGATAAGCCAGGAACTTGAGCGATATTGGTATTCTGCCAATCCTTAAATGCAGCGAGGGGAGCAACATCAATACCAGGTAGGGAATCTAAGCCATAAACCGATAGGTCAAGGGTGTCAAAGGAAAGGTCTCTGAGGTGGGGTGAGAATGCTAAAAAGTCTCCTAAGGTTTCTGTTGGGTCAAAGCTACTCGCCAAATTGATGGATAGTAAACCAAAGACTGGTTGCAGCTGTTCTATAGTATATCTCTCCAAATCAGGGATGGCGTCTACTAAGCTACCTAAGGTTTGGGAGCTCATTAACCCAAAATCTGCTAAGGACAAATTTCCTAAGTCCAATCCGGTTAGGGACATAATGTTATTCAAGCTAAAATTTTGTAGCTCAAATATCTGCTGAAAGTCTCCTAATTTCATATATTGGTCTGGTGTTTGACCAGCTAACCATGTCCTTGATGGGTCATAACCTACGGCTTGAATCACGTCTGAAGACGCTTGAAAAGAACCCCCTTGAGAAATACCGGGAAAAGTTCCGAAGGTGACTTGATTCCAATTTGGTAGTTTTGTCCCCTCCCAAGCTGTGGTTGGGACATAGTCTTGCAGAGGATAACTTGCAGCATTTAATGCTACCTTGGGTTTTACATTTGGTTTTACGTGTGGTTTTACTTGTGCTTCTACCTTGGGTTCAATTTTCGTTTCTTTTACTGGTAGTTTACTGTTTTGAACAGGAGTAAGAGTTGCGACCGCTGTTGGCATTCTTAATCCAGAGGCAATAAGAATACCAGAAAGTACAAAGCAAAGACCTAAGCCAGTGACGAACCAATAGAGTAGAATAAATGCTTTTCGCCGATGGTTATCCTTTTGCCACCAAGGTTTCTTTTTATTTGATTTTATCTGATGCTTACTGCTCATTCTTTTTCTCCTGGATTACGACTTCTTTAGTTAGGACTTCAATGGTGTCTTTCTGTTCATCTCTTTGTGAAATGGCTGTTGGAACAGTTGGACGACGACCCATTTTTTGCAATTTATCGGCCAATTCTAAAGAAATACCGGCTTGAGTGGCGGCATTTGAAATAGTCTGACCGTCTTTGAGAAAAACGACGAAATTATCTAACTTTCTATGGAGTTCTGAACCCTTGACTAAAAGTCCTTGTAAGGTTGCTCGAAAGATCCCCCGCTCTATGGCATCGACGACTATAAAGTCTACGGAAGGAGTAGGTTTATTAAACTCAATGACTACTTCGCTAGGTCGGTCAGCTGGAGTCACTTTAAATAGGTAAATTTGCCTACCCTCAACAGAACGAGTAACTACTGTCAAAAGTGTGCTATTTGTCTTTGGTATACCAGGAATATCAAGTTCTTCAATGCGGCGCAAATGAATTACAGTTGCCTGATTATACTCACAATTTTTTTTAGCAACTAAGTTATCTAAGCAACCATCGACATCAACAGCAACGAATGAGGGATTATCAATCCAGAGTTTTTCAATAACTTCCCCAGTAGAAATGAAACTGATATTTACCCCATATCCTGGAGCCAAGGCTACTGGATATGGGTTATTTTGAGGCACTGAAGATTGCCCAGAAGAGGTTAGACTTACCCGTTTGACTGCTATAGCTGAATTACCAGGATCTGCCCAAGCTGGCTTAGCTAGAAAAAGGGATAAAGCAAATAGTAAAAGAATTTGAGTTTTGGCTGGTTTAATTTTTAACTCTTGACCTAATTGAATTTGCAAGGCTGAAAAAAAATTATTCATGGCTACTTACAAGCTCCTAAAATTAAAAATTATACTGTCAAAATTTATAGCAGTTTTTAATTAGATGAGGTCCATATTTTTGGGAGGGGTTAGGGGTGGGTTTCTCTTTCCTGTTCCCTATTCCCTATTCCCTGTTCCCTGTTCCCTGTTCCCTGTTCCCTGTTCCCTGTTCCCTAAAATCAGGAACTCTGTACCTCACCAAATTGAAAACCGCTATACTACAACTCAAAGGGTCTGTTGACAAAAACTTGTACTGAACTCCCGGCACCCATATACCACAATTTGGGCAAATTTTGTAGTCGGCGTGTTGCTGAAGCATTACGCTCTACAATGTCCTGAGCAAGAGGTTTAAACCCTCCCTCAAGCACTGCTCCCCAGAGGTTGCGGTCTCGACTAGTGAAGGTGCTAGACTGGCTTGAGCCAAAACCACTGGAGGTGATAATTTGACTCCGTTCAGGTTGATTGAGTACTTCTCCTACTTTGGCAGCAGAACCAAACAAGAAGGCGATCATGTCATTTTTGGCGATATCATCAGAACCCCGATCCCAGACATTCGCCACCATGGGATTACCTTTATTTCCTCTGAGACTAATCACTCCTGGGGGTAACTGATATTCTTGGTCATCGATGATTAATGCGATCGCATCACTATTCACTAGTCCACTGTCATCAACCATGTCACAGAGAAAGACAATTTTGGTACCAGCTTTGAGCAAAACTTGGTTATCTTCATCCACTAGAGGCTCACTCAGACGCACCACAAATCGTTCATCCAAATTTGGTTGTTGAGAATTTCGAGATAGGTTCGACTTTGTCCAAACAATTGGTGTCACTAATTCTCCAGCTGCTTCTTGACCAAAGGAAAATAGCTTCCGTCTGATTGCTCTGCCAGCTAAAATACTGGCTTCTTCTGAGATAGCAACTTGATCAGCAAAAATAACGGGAGATCCATTGAGGGGTTGGGGAGGATTGGGAGAGTTGGAAACTCTCTGTACAGCTGGAATTGAGTATGTATTAGCAATAGTAGAGCGTCCCCTGATCCCATTGTTTCGTTGGGCTACTGGTTGTGTTTGTGGGCTTGGTTCCATCATCGCTACATTTTGCTCTGGCGCTTCTGGAGTATTGCCAGAACTCAAACCATAACTTCCCAGTTGGCTCAAAGCCAGCCATTGCTCCATGGGATCTATCTTTGGTGCTGGGGCTGGAGGAGGTGGAGGAGGTGTTGGTGCTTTTGCCACAGGGGGTGGTGTTGGTGCTCTCCGCACTGGTGCTCTCCGCACTGGACGGGGTGGGGGAGCTTGACGAATTACTACTGGTTGCTGCACTGGACGCGGTGGTGGCGGAGCTTGACGAATTATCACCGGTTGCCGTACTGGACGGGGTGCTGGACGGGTTGATGCTCTTACCACAGGAGGGGGTGGTGCTGAACGCACTGCTGGCCTAGGACGAGGTGGTGGAGCTGTTTTCGGTGATGGGGGTTCTTCTGACTTGGCAAGCTCTATGGTTGTTTTTGGTCTTTTTTTCTCTTGAATGGCTTGAATCTGTTTTTGTTGCTTGGCTAGGGCTAATTCAGTCTTCAGTCGTCCGATTTCAGAATCGGTCGCGTTTTCCGATTCCTTCTCAACACTGGTGGGAATTGGAGTAACTTTTTCGACCAATTTCTTCTTAGAAGACAAGGAGGTCATCCCTGTAAAAACTAATCCGGCGACTACAGCAATTGACCCAGTTACTGCACCAACGGAAGCGCCTTTTGCCCAACCGGATTTTGCGAATTCTTGTTGGGTAACATTTAAGTCTGGATCTAAATCAGCGGTACTATCAGTCGATGCTATTCCCCCCTGACTTGTAGGATTTTGTTCTTGGTCATAACTAGTATCAAATTTTAGCAACTCAGCTAATGATTCTTCTGTCCATGTCGGGGCGGTATTCTCTGCACCACTGTTCTGCTGAATCAGAGTTTTTTTACTAATTTCTTCTTCAGATTTATGTTCCAGGTTTTGGACATCAAAGTCTTTGAGATCTGATAGCTTCATAATTTATCCCAGTTGCTGTAGTTATTCCAGTTGATGTAGTCATTAGTCCCACAACACGGATGTGTAAACACGGACAGATGCACGGATTAGTGGAGTCTTATAATCAGGACTATTGGACTTAGGATTCAGGTTTATTTTGAGTCTAAATCTTTGATACTAACTACCTCCAAACCTTTCTCTCTGGCCTTAGCAATAATTGGAGGTAGACTATCGTCTGCCATGCCTGGTGAATACTTAGGAGGCTCCACTGCCCGTACATGAATCTGTTTGTTGAAGGGAATATAGGTGGGCAAATTATTGGTAGTATCTAGAACGGTTAAGGTGCCAACCAAATCGATTGTCCATTCCCCTTCTTTTATTTTAATAGGTTCTCTGACAAATTGGGGGACAAAAGCAAATTGTGTTTTACCCTTAAATACGTTGGATGGCGTTAAGTCTACTAACTTTAGGAGAAACGGATCACGAAAATCATCGGCTAAGGCAAAGCTAGCTTTCCAGGCTTGAGTAGATATTTTACCTCGACGCCTACCTTTGCCCTGAATTTCTACTCCTGGATCAGAGTCTAAGTTAGAAAAGGGAACGCCATCTTTTCCAGGTAATCGCCCTGTCCAAGTAAACAGGTCACTCATGGTTTTAATTGTAAATGCTTTAATTACCTCTGGTGTCCGTTCTTTATTCCCAATGGCTTCTACGGCAGTGGTTTCACCAGTATTCAATTGCACCAAGGAAGGAGCTGGCTTATTAGCTAGCCTTGCTTGAGCGCCATACAACAGGGCTAGGAAAAACAGAATTAAGGTATTGTAAGCAAAGTTGCTGATTAAGATAATCCCCAGACTATCCGTCACATTGAAACTGGATAACCAAGTACTCTTCTTACCTCTTTGGAGAAATTTTAGCTTATTCTGAGGAGAACTAGTCGTGCTTTCCATTTATTTCAAGCCTCCTAATACAAAAGCACTGAAGGAGTTTAAGCTATTAAAAATAGCTAGACCTCCTCCAGCGGCTAATACTAACGCTAGGATGGGGGCAATTAATCCAGCGACAAAAGCAAAAACTAATGGGTTATAACTCTCAGCATTAACAATTAAGGTTGCGACTAAACCAACAATAATGTTGTAGCATATTTTCACTAAACCGATGGAGAAAAAGCTAATTAACCAAGCGTAAATTGCCTTAGCCCCCACAGGTAATAATGTGGCCCCTACCGCTAATGGACCTAATAGTCCGGTTAGCAACATCGAAACTTCTGCTACCCACTGAAATGCCATACCAATCGACATTAACCAACCCGTTACTGCCGTTTGTAAGGCAAAGCCTACTCGTTCAGTAACATTCAGAGGGTTAAGCAATGAACCAATTTTATCGAACCATTGTTCAGATGTCGGTAACGTTTTAGAAAAGTCCCGTGCTTGTTGCTCTGCATTTGTTAAACAATCCACCTGTTGTTGAACATCGACGATAGAATCACATTGAGAAACCAAGGAATCAATAACCGCCTTCGCCCCAATATTTTCTGTCACAATTTGGTATGATTCTTGCAAAGAAATTCTGGCAGATGTGTTTTGCAGTAGTGAATTAGAGGTATTGTTGATTACACTTCTGAGTCCTTGGGTGCCATTGGCTAACATTGCCCCATCATTCGCTAACAAAACTGCGACTAATAAGGGCCAGATGATCTCAGACCACATAATTGGCTCATCGTATTCTATTAAGGCTTTTGCCCATTGAGTCATGAATAGAACTAAGCTTCCCACGGCAAAAAACACCCCCAGTTTAGCGATCACAGCATACAACCCACCTCCGAGGACTTCACTCCAGAGCTCATTCATGGCTTCTGCGATCGCAATTTGTCCGGTACGACCATTTTGGATAATCTGGGAGGCTCCATTACTAAATTGAGCAATTAAGTTGGGGGTGACTATCATTTAATGATTACCTCTTTACGTCATTAGCGATGGGATGACCAGAGTGGAGACATTGGGGAGAGTGGGTAGATGAGGAATTCAAAGAGATCGGCAGACGGAGGAAATCCGGAATATAAGGACGAACAGACATGGCGATCGCTACACATGGTGATAAACAAAGAAGGTAGGAATAGGGACAAGCAGGTAAGCTAGACCAAGGAGACATAAGAGAAATAGTTGTGAGTGAGGAGTGTTATAGCGCTACGCGCAATGGCATTGGCAAAAGGCAAGAGGCAAAAGTTGACTACAACAGGTTTTGCTGCTTGTATCAATGTCAAACACCTTAATGGGTAGTCCTATAAGTGCTAAGTGAGTCAGTTCAGAATTGATAATTATTGAAGAATTCTGGATCCAGATAACTGTTGACGGTCAACGGTTAACGATTAACAATTAACGATCAACAGCTACCTGTAGGGTGGGCAAGGTTTTGCCCACCCTACCCATGGATTCTGTGCGTAAGTCCTGTAACTAAAACAAGCCACTTAACGAGGTGATTCTCAAAGTTTCCATACCAGCGCCCAGTTTTTGGTATTGATCTGCCTGAGTTTGTCCATCCAAAGCACGAGAGATATTGCTCTGGAGCATGTTAGAAATTTCTTGTCGTTGCGCTTCTTCAACAGTAGCGGCTTGCAAGGAGCCGAGTATGGCGGCTTGACGAGCATTCTGAAGAGCGACTTCTTTGATCACATTCTGAGTAACTGTCTCATTTTGAGCTGTTTGAGCTAATTGCTGTACCTGTGAAACAGTATCCTGCATTTGCTTTAGCTCCTGGATTGACTGCTCCTGTCCTTCTTGACTCAGAACACGAGACGCTGATGCTCTAGCAACTTGCCTTTCTACTTCATTAGCAAGTTTGTCTCCTTCATAAATTGGGTAATCGCTTTCTTGGAGACTTTCCTCAATTGACGCTCTGACGTCTTCCACATCGGGGAGACCTAAAACTCCCATGGAATCTTCCAATGCTGATTTCAAATCGTTGTCTATGGTTTCTGGTAAATTGGTAAATTCATCGAAGAAATTTGTAAAGTAAGACTTAACCTTCTGAAATTCCTCAACAAACGAGTCAACAAAACTATCCACAATTCCACCAGAAGCATAGGCGGGTTTAGGAACTGCTGTAATTAGCGTACTAATAATTAACAACTGTATCCAAGTTTTGGTCACATTTTTCGCCATGATTGAACTCCTAAATTGAATAGTTACGAAAAAATGCTGAAGGCTGAAAAGTTAAAAATGAAAGCTAAACCATATAGCACTACGCATTGAGATTAGGACATTCCTAAACTCCGAAACGTAAGTCTAAGCTTACTTTTTACTTCTGACTTCTAACTTCTGACTTGCGCGTAGCGCTATAAAAGCGTATCCCTGACTTACCTAAATTATATACTATTTTTCAGCTTAATTTTGAAGTCGAACTTTTGCTCTCGGCTCGGGTAACTTTGAATTGACGACTTGGACTTCTGAATTACGCATTTCTGCCATTTTTTTACTAGCATAATGCATAGCCATAATTTTATCCTGGGGATGTAAGCGCATTGCTGTCTGACGAATTGCTGATTCTTCAGGATTATTAGCAACTGCTGTTAACAGTGCTGAACCGGGATAAAATCGACAGTAGGTGTAAATCCCATTGTCATCGAGTAACCATTGAGAATACATTCCTTCTTGTTTAGGGAAAAATCCTTCTGTGGCATTTTTGTTAATAATCTCTGAAGGATATTTTAAAATATTAACAAAGCTATCCACTGCTGTTGGTTGAATTCTCCCTACTAAGCGAGTTGTTATATTCTGAAAAATTTTCGCTGCACTGGGAGACTTGGAAATAGTATCTGGATCTTGAGCCGATAAAATTACCCGAATTCCGGCTTTGGCTCCATTAGCACACAATCTGCCAATTAATTCAGCAATGGAATTATATTGGAACAGAATGGGACTTTCATCGATGAAAAATATACTCACAGGTGAGGCTAAAGAACGTCTTAATGCTGCTGAGTAAATCCCTAAAGAAAGTAGTGCAGCATCTTCGTCACTACTAATATTCCGTAAGGCAAAGACTAATAACTGAGCATCACTTCTAAAGGTAGAAGGACGACTAATCGCTTTTCCTACTCGGCTATTTATCCAATACCTCAGTCGCAATTTTACTTGATCCAAGCCTTGAAGGATATCCCCAGATACAGAGGTAACCCGCAATCTCTCTAAAGAACAAAAATCAATAAAATCCGCAAGGGTAGGCATTAATTGCCATTCTTGAGAGTCTAAGCCATTGATATTTGCTGCTACATAACGGTCATGGATTTGATCATCATCAAAAAAGGCTTTGATTGCTAAGCTTAACATGGCTCTGATGTTATCCGTATAAGTCCGGTCATGAAACGTCGTGGAGCCAAGAACCATTAGCATTAGTGCTTCGACTAAGAATTCTTTGTATTCTGTAAGTCTCTCTTGTTGTAGTTTAGCATCTAATCCCTTTAAATTGGGCAACTCGAAAAGATTAACTGCCTCTCGACCAATATCAAAATAAGCTCCTTTATCCCCGAGAAAAGCGGTGTAGTCACTAAAGGTAGAACTGCCATCGGGTTTTGGATAATCCATAGCTGAGATGGGGATACCATGAGCCAAGGCTTGGGTAATAATTCCCGATGCCAAAACAGATTTTCCACTGCGGGTGGTTCCGAAAATACCTAGGTTTTTATGCTGTTTGAATAAGTCAATAAAAACTGGCGTACCTCCTTCAGCAGAGATTAATTCAAATCCCGTTCTATCCACTGTCCGGGTTTTGACTACTGGCATTAACCCTGGTGCAATATGGCTTAAATAGGTATGCGATCGCTTAAATGGACTCATTAAGAGTCTGCTCCAGGAAATTGGCAAGGTTTCTAGCCAGATTTTCCAAGGATATTCGGTCTCCCTTACCATCCAAGCTGGTGGCGGAAAATAAGATTTTAAAGTATAACACGCCTGATCTAAATCTTGTGGAGAATCGCGATGGACTAAGAAAACAACTGAGACATTAAATGGCACGGCCCCTTCATAGATAGCCGCCTGAGCCTCGACATTTTTCTGAATATTTAATTGTGCTTTAACATTAATCGTATTTTTCTCTTGTGCATATTTTGAGGAGACATTTGCCTGTTTCGTCAGCGAATGCATTTTGCTGGTTACTGTTTTAATATTCGCTTTGGAAATCTCACAAAAACAATCGGTGTCATAGACCTCATCTTTTGCCATGACTTGCCAGAGATAGCGCATTTGGGATTCTTTATTCCTCCACCCCTCAGGCTTGTCTAAAAAGAGCATGACTGCGGTATACTTCTCCTTGAGATTAATCCAACGTCGATCAGCAAATGGAATAGCGGTATAGTCTTCCATTAACAGAGAAACTGGGTGGATTTCTGAGTAAACCTCTTCGGTAACTCCAGCTTCAGTCAAGGAAAGCAACTGGGGAACTGAACGAGGTGGTGTATCATTAAATCGCTGCCACACATAATTCCAAGACTCTTGAGCAGAAAGAGGGCGAATCGATAGACCCATTTGATTGCTCAACAGCCTTTCCCAAAATTGATAGCCATTATTAAAGGCAATCTCTATCACTCTCTCGATCTGCTGTTTTTCATACTCATCCAGCTTGCCAATGAATCCGTTCCACCACTTGGTAGCTGTCATCAAAAATTCTTCGATTTTATCAGATGCTCCCTCTCGACCTGATTCTACGGTATAGGTAGCAAATAAATACAACGTCTTTGGCTTTCTAATTCCCCCTTTGGTCAAGTCTTGAATTCGCTTCTTTTCTCCCATGATTAGGTACTTTAACTCGTTAGAGTCTGTCCCCTTGATCAGCTGACTCAACGTGTTTTGTCTATCAGTGTCATCAGTGAAAGACTTTAGGTGAATCGTGAGGGTTTCCTGGTCTGGGAAATCTTTTAACCCAGCTTCGATGGCATCAAACACCGGGTCAATTAACTCCTGGCGTAAGGTGGTGTGTATGCCTCGACATTCAAAACCAAACACAAATTTATAGGAAGCTTCTCCTTTTCTGAGAATGTATGCCCCAACATCAGAGCCATCCAGTCTGACTTCTAGGAAACTAGCTAACTTACAGTCATCCTCGAACGGCTTTAAGGTTTTCTTTTTACCATTTCCTACATCAACCCGCTTCTTTCCCATCTTTTGTTTAGCTTGATCGTAAGCTTGAGTGGTTGTCATACTTTTTAGCCTTTGCCCTTTGCTTTTTCCCTTTTAACGTCTAAAAGCCTTTGGTATCTACCCATTCCTCTTGTCCATTGAGGTACAGGTATAAACTTAGAAAGAAATTTCCAATGGCTAGAGGAAGTTAGCACCCACCAAGTAGACATACCCCAAACTCCGAAACAAGATGTCCATACCCAACTAGCTCCTAGTACCCCCTTGACGATGTAATAGGCAATTGCCCAAATTATTGCCCAGGGGATAAACTGATCGGCTGGAATAGGACCAATTTTCGGTTTTTCATCAAGAGTTCGGTTAACACGACGGAATTGTTGCTCTGAATTATTTGCCATAGGTCAAGCTATTTTGGATCAGACTTGCGTTCCTATCAGTGATTGAAAAAACTTTCAATCTCAATAAAACCCTGACTACTCATCCCTTCAGCTATATCAAACTCAACAGGCAAATTAGATGTACCGTAGTTTATGCCCCTGTGCCAGTGATGTAGCCTGCTAACAGATCACCCAAGGTAACTACAATCAAAATGATGATTGGAGTACGGGCTAGGGTTTTCCAGTCATCATCTTGTTGGGCAGCATTGACTACTTTGACCAATGAAATGCCTAAATAAATTAGGAATAGTGCTCGTAAAACGTTAAACACCAGGGACACCAAATCGGCGTCTACTTCAGGAATAGCACTAGTTAGCCAATCTTCTGCGACTTGGAAAAACTGGGCATGGGCTGGCGCAGCGGTAAAGTCCAACATAAACCACAGAAAGGCGAATAGGAAAAGACAGGCTCCTAAACCATATTTCCTGATTAGCCGTTGAATTTGATTCCCAGAATTACTAGGTTGGACTCCAATCCACCTCACTCCCACAACTAGACACATCAAAAATGATACACCCATCAAAGGAGTGACGGAGGTACTGATATAGAGATCCAATGCCATTGCGATCGCAGCCATGACCATTAAATAGCCCAAGGGCACTTGCTTCAACTGAGCAAACAACTTAGCAAGCAACTTAGCAAACATAGTTTCTTTACTTTTCCAACGCTGTTGTTGACGAGGTGACATCGCAACAGAGGACTTGTTCACCATGGTGGATTTTTCTTTCCGTAATTTTTCTGACTCTTATTGTGATACAGAAAATTTTTAAACCGCAAAAGCGATCCTAGAGGAATAGTTCAATTTATTTTAATTAATAAATGTTACTGAGTTAAGGAGCATTTTGAATAAGCTAAATGATTGTAATTGCTTCACCTCAAGGATTACAATTACTTAACCTCTCAATATCATTGGCACAGCTCCCCAACAGTCTCACAATGTTACTCGTCCAAAAGGAATAGATAAATAAACTGAATTTTAATAAAACTCTGATAAAATAAAAAAAACTTAACAAAAAAAACGCTTAAACCCAACCTATAGGTAGAGGAGTTAGTGCTTAGTGGTTAATCAGCTATTTTGCTTAATTCTAAACTTAAAGCATGAAAATTTAACAATTAAACCTTAATCAATAATTGCTAAGCACTAATATCATGTCAGGATAATTACCCTTAATAAAAATCTGCCCCATCTCCCCATATTCCCCTCCTGGGAGGGGTTAGGGGTGGGTTCCCACACTCCCCATATTCCCCTCCTGGGAGTAGGGCTGTTTCATTCTGGCCAAAAATAGATGGGGAGATGGGGAGATGGGGAGATGGGGAGAATTTTGGACGAATAGTCGTGATTTTGGCCAAATTTATCTAACCATACTCAAAAGCCTAATCACGAATTGTTAGTCATTTGAGTTGATTGAAGCCGGCTAATTAGTCAGATTTTAATGACTAAATTTGGGGATTTTTCGGAAAATTTTGAGCTATTTCCCTATCCCCCTATCCCCCTATCCCCCTATCTCCAATAATCGTTAACTTATTAAAGTTTGAAACAGCCCTGCCTCCTGGGAGGGGTTAGGGGTGGGTTCCCACACTCCCCACCCTCCCCGCGCCCCCGCCCCAACAGTTATAGATTTACAACAAAAAGATGCATCCACCGAATCTTGGTATCTACTTCACCAAACCACTGCGAAGTGCTTGTACTGCTGCTTGTGTTCTATCGTCACAGCACAGTTTCCACAGCACAGACCGAATGTGAGTTTTAACTGTGCCAAGACCTAGCAATAATCGCTGGGCAATTTCGTCATTTGTATAACCGGCTACGATCAATTCCAAGACAGTTAGCTCCCGTTCAGTCAGTGGATTTTCCCTAAGAATCTGATAATAGTCAGGCTCACAGGAATTGATTAAAGTAATCCCAGAAAAATTCTTGCCGGGTGACTTGATACTGTTTTTTAGGAGATAACCAGCTATTTCTGGATCAATCCAGTGTTGCCCTTCATAGGTAGCTTTTAAAGCATCTAAGAAAGTACTGGTGTCTACATTAGTTTTAGGAAAATTGATACGTTTTAGATAATAGGAATCTACCCCAGCCCCAAAAGCGCTTATAACAAATTCTTCTGATGTGTCCCAAGATAGCAGCAATATGTTAGGAAAAAATGCCACTTTCCAATTTCTGACTAACCGCAATAACGCATCACTATTGCTTGAATGCTCTAAATTAATGACTACTATGTCCGGGTTAGATTTTTTTAAAAAGGCCGCCACATGACGCAAGCTAGAAACTTGAGACACCAAACTGACTTCTTTGTACTGCTCCAAGACTTTTCTGAGACCTAACTGCGTCAAATCACCCCTCTCAATCAGTAACACCCGAATTTCTTTGATTACGTTCATAACCATTGACTAGAACACTGATACCGAAATTGACAACTTAGGATGTGTTTGCTGACCTGACAACCCAAAAAAAAATGGAAGCGATTGGCCGTAGGCCACGCTACGCGAACGCGCTCCATAGCTCAAGATTGGTCAGCAAGCTTGTGATCACGAGTCGCCACCTACCGAAATTGTTTCCATCGGTTGATTAGCGCTTTGACCCAATATTACTGATGATACAACTCCGGAGTATTTTACGTGTGTCAATGATAACTTTTGGTTGACTATTTATAGTTGAAGGTTAACGACACTATGTCGTCAACCTTCAAAACCACTAAAATATTTCTCTTTTTTATCCTTATTTACCCTTAGTTGGATTTTTCGCTTGCTCTAAGGCAATTTCTTTAAGGGCTTGATAAGAGTTGATATTAGAAGCACCCTCAATTGCCTTGACCGCTAAATCCTGAACTTGTTTGAGGGCAGTATCGAGTTGCCCGGAAAGACTGTGTATCCGTGCTGAGGATTCTTTTATTGTCTGTTCCAGGGATTCAATTCTTAGCTGATAGACACGATTATTTCCTTCTAATTCCTTATTCTGTAAGTCGGCTTGAATTTTGACCTGGTGGCTAGCAATCGCTTTGCCTTCTTCTTGGGCTTTTTTGATAGCAACTGATTTTTCCTGGTCGAAGGCTTCTACCTTAGTTTTTAATTCTTCAAACTGCTTCTCTCGCTCTGCGATCGCATTTTCCCGCTCTGCCCATTGTTTCTCTTGTTGTTGCCTCGTTTCCTCCAATTCTTTGTATAAACGTTCTTGGTTATGGTTGTAGGTTTCTTGATCTAAGCTGCGTTGTAGGTCTAAATTATAATCATACTCTTGAGCATCTCGCTTACGGGTTTTATTTTGTTCTTCATTCCGTTCTTTAATAGCTCGTTGCTGTTCCTCTTGTTCTTTGTACCAGGATTGTTTTAACTGATTAATGTCCAGCTCTAACTCTTCCCGTTTTTGGTAAATTTCTTCATCGAAAGCTTTAGAGCTATTCTGATAGGTTTCGATTAAGGTATCTAAGGTATCGTCTTGAATTTCTGATAAATTGTGGAGTTCAGCAAGTTGTTGAGTTTCCTCAGTAACCGCTGTTCGTAATTCTTCTAGCTTAGCCGCTTCTGATGTTAGTTTTTCCGACAACTCACTGACACTACTCCCAAACCCTAATTGCAGCTTAACCAGGCTGTCTAGGGTATACCTCATTTTGTCTTTCATGACTTTTGCTGGTACAGATCCATTAGTTTGCTTTTTTTCCACCGTGGATACTTGAGGAGTTTGCGTTTTGTTCATCTGCTTCATTTCTTTTTCCAAAGCATTTCGTTCTGCTAGTAATTCCTTGTAAGCTTCTAAAATTTCTGCTTTGGTGTTCTTGCTGTTAGGTTTGCGTGTCATACTTTCAAGGTTATATTCTATTTGACAATTTCTGAACTGATATCACTATTCACTAATTTTGATCCTTGCTTCTTGAAGACCCATCAAAAGCTTTCAAGGTCAGGGCTTGGGACTGTTTCAAGGTCTCTTGTAGCTGACTATAGAGATTTTCAATTTGTTTATTTTGTTTTTCTATGTGTTGCTCCAGGGACTGAATTTTAACGTCATAACCCTGTTGAGTAACTTCCCAGCCTTTGGTTAGTAAATCAGCCTGTACTTTAGCGTCGTTTTGGACTTTTTTAATGGCTTTATCTTTTACTTTTTTAACGATTTCATCTAGCTCAGCAGGGAAAGCTTCCACTTTCTGTTGATACTCCTCAAACAGGTCTTGAGATTCTTGTAGCTTCTGTTCTCGCTCAGACCATTGCTTTTCTTTTTCTTGATTGGCCTCTTGCAATTCTCGCTCCTGGTTACGGCTCAGTTCTTCATACTGATCCGTATCAATTTTACGGTTACGTTCTAATTCGTATTGATAGTCAGCTTCTTGGCGTTGTCGTTCCCGAGCCAATAATTCGTTTTGTTCTTGACGTGCTATTTCAAAGTCTTCCTGGTCTTTTTGCCAAAGCTTACGTTTTTGCTCTTGGTCTTTTTCGATCTCTTCTCGCTGTTGATCTGCTTTTTGCTCTAGGGATTTTAGCTTTTCTTGGTGCTCTTGATTGAGCAAATGTAAGGCATCAGCTACAACTCGAATTTGCTGAAGGTATTGCAAGTGTTCAGTTTCTACTTTAATCGCCAGCTTTAGCTCATCAAGTTTAGAGGCTTCTGAGGATAATTTTTCTGACAATTCATTAACGATGGTGCCAAACTCTAGCTGTAAATCAGCCATTCCTTTGACAATATTATCAACGGTATAGTTTGAGGCAGTTTCCAGGACTTGTTGATTTTTAGCTTTTTCCGCTTCTTCTTCTTTGGTGGCAATTTTTGAGTCAATGTTTTGCCGCTCTTTTAGGATTTGCTCAAAGGCTTGGAAAATCTGGTCTTTGCTGTCTTTTGTGGCAACCATATAGTGTGTTCCTTTGACGATATTTAGATTTTTTTAATTGAAAATGATTACTTGAAAATTGCTATAGCGCAGGGAATAGGGAGTAGGGAGTAGGGAGTAGGGAGTAGGGAATCGGGAATCGGGAATTGGGAATCGGGAAAAAATAGGTGTGTGTATTTCATTAATATGGAAAACGCTATAGTAGCCGGTGGCTGGTTAGCAATATTCATCCACCCTGGGAGATCCCCCCTAACCCCCCTTAACAAGGCAGGGCTGTTTCATTCTCGCAAAAAATAGATGGGGAGATGGGGAGATGGGGAGATGGGGAGAATTTTGGACTAATACTCGGGATTTTGGGCAAATTTATCGTTCCCTTCCTCGAAGGCCGTTAACAAATTGTTAGTGATTTGAGTTGATTGAAGGCGGTTAATTCGTAAGATTTTAATGACTAAATTTGGGCATTTTTCGGTAAATTTTAGTTTATTTCCCTATCCCCCTATCCCCCTATCCCCCTATCTCCAATAATCGTTAACTTACTAAAGTTTGAAACAGCCCTGCCTTAACAAGGGGGGAACAATAGACCCCATGAACAAAAAGTCTATGGTTGCTCTGGCTTCCCCCTTCCGCGCGGGGGACGGGAGGGGGATCCCGACGGGTGGTTGGGGGGATTTATCCAAAAGCCACGCAGTATTGACAATGCTCTTATTTGAGTTGACACTCCCCGGTCTAAAGACACGGGGATTCTTCACTCAATGATCCAACTTGCTCAACCAGGTCGGAACCAGGAAAAGTAGAGGCCGAATCTCCTGAAGCGTTTAGGTCTTTGACGACCCAAGTTCCGGTGTGCCCCACCGTACTCAAAGCTCTTTTAAGGATGTTTATTGCGGCATTATGGTCTCTGTCTAACTGGCAGCCACACTTACAGGCGTGAGTCCTAGTTGATAGAGACTTTTTCACTACTTCGCCGCAATTGGAGCAATTCTGGCTGGTATAGGCGGGATTTACTGCAACCGTCACCTTCCCAAATTTCGTACCAAAGTGCTCCATCCATTTCCGAAATTGATACCAACCTGCATCATTAATAGACTTAGCTAAACAGTGATTTTTGGCTAGGTTTTTAACCCTTAAATCTTCATAGGCGACCAGATCGTTAGACCGGATTACGCAGCGCGCCGGAGACGAAACCTTAGAATAAAGAAGCCTTAATAACAAAGATTTAACCCTTTTATGCATAGCCGACTAACCATAAAGGCTTCTTTATTCTTACGGTAACTTCTAACCAGTCTCTTGGCGTGCTCTTCACGTTGCCTACTTATTTTAAGGTGATGTCTGCCTAGTCTATTAACTGCTTTTCTGCGATTGGATGAACCTTTCTTTTTTCTAGAAACTCTGCGCTGATAGAACTTAAGGCGCTTCTCTCCCGTCCTGTAAAAGCGGGGATTTGGTTCAGTTTCTCCAGCGGAATCAGTATAGAAATCTTTTAGTCCAACATCCAGCCCGATAGCCGTCCCAGTTGGTTCTAGATCTTCTTTGATGTCTACTGAAATACAAAACTGGATATAGTAGCCATCAGCCCGACGGACTATCCGAACCCGCTTAATCTGTTTTTTGTCGAAACGCCATAAGTCCCATTTACCTTTAAGTTTGAGCTTACCGATCCCCTTCAAGTCACTAAAGGTGATTGATTTATTGTCAGGAGACAACTTCCAGCCAGACTGCTTATACTCCACTGAACGGCAGTTTTTCTGGAATTTAGGAAAGCCTTTTTTGCCAGGTACTTTTTTCTTGCAGTTGTCAAAGAATCGAACGATTGACGACCATGCTCTCTCAGCGCTAGACTGTCGAGCGGTAGAGTTTAATTCATTGGCGAAAGGGAAGTTATTAGCCAGTACTGCACTGTATTTGTTGAGGTCAAATTTGCTGACCCCTTTATTGTCCATCCAGTACCTAAGACAGCTATTACGGATGAACTGGACTGTCCGAATAGCCTCATTGATCCCAGAGTATTGATGTTTGTTTCCTTTCGCCTTAAACTCTAGAATTATCATCAGTTTCTTAAAGTTACCGTAAGAATAGTGGAGCCTTATAACAACAGTTTTAACCCTTTTCGCATAGCCGACCAACCATAAAGGCTCCACTATTCTAAGGTTTCGTCTCTGACCTCAACTGTTTCTACTATTATTCTACAACATCCAGACTAAGATTCCAGATTTTCTCTAAATATTTTGATCACGGCGGCTAAAGACCGCGCTTGTTCCTTCATCCCCGGTCTAAAGACACGGGGTTTTCGGCTAATGGGGATTTTTATAATTCCCAAACAAGAGGTTTCCCTATCAGCCAGTGGCTAATGGCAAGTACCCGAAACTACCCACAGCGATACGCGATCGCGTAGCGTGGCCGTAGGCCAATCGCTGCTCTAGAATCGTTCGTTGTAGGAGGGATGTGATGCCTCTAGGGGTGTGGGTGCAATGGTTAAGAGGAAAGACTATAGTAGTACAAATGTTCTACTTGATTGTACTGAAACTCCAGTGGATAAGTCAAGGGCAAATTGCCCATGCTAGGCTGGAATTCAAGTAGCTTTGTCATAGAAAAACACCTGAAACCCTGTTTATACAAGGGTTTCAGGCTTAATTTAATCAGGAGCCAAATCTAGGGAATCGGGAATCGGGAATCGGGAATCGGGAATCGGGAATCGGGAATCGGGAACAGCGGATCTGGGAATCGGGAATCGGGAATCGGGAACAGGGAATAGGGAATAGGGAACAGGGAACAGAGCTGGTTGAGTGACTTTAGATCATGGCGTAGGTTGGGTTGAGGCAACGAAACCCAACAAAGCGTGAGGCGTTAGTTGGGTTAGCGATCGCGTAATCCAACCTACGGGAGAATCAGCATTTCAAGGGTCTTGTCAGTTAATCCCCGGTCCGGGGTGGGTGACCGGGTGTGGGGAAAATAGAAGGGAAAATCCCTCAATTCAATTCTCTGGAAGACATTCCCAACTGATATCCCAGGGCCTTCTTCTTCATGGTCTGGAAAATGTTGTAAAATCCATTAGCGCGAGAAGGGGTTAAACTAGCGTTCAATCCTATGTCTTGAATAAAGTCAGGAGATAGGTTGACAATCTCTGTCGGCGTCAGTCCATTCAAGCCTTCAATCAACAACGCTACTAATCCTTTAACCAATTGGGCATCTGAGTCTCCCTGATACAAGACTTTGCCATCATCCAAGTTAGCGGTGATATAAACCTGGGACACGCAGCCAGGAACTTTGTTTTCTGGCACTTTATCAGTTTCTGGCATTGTCTGAAGCTTCTTGGCGTACCACAGCAACTGCTGATACCGTTGCTTGGGGTCTTTGCGGCGCTGAAAGCGTTCTACAATCCGAGCAAGAGCTTCTGGTAAAGGGCTTGAGGTGGCTGACATACCCAATGTTTAAAAAGGATTAACCATTTTATTTATAGCAGTTCTCAATACCGAATTGATAACTGCTATAAATGCATATTAGCGTGAGCATTCAGTGGTCAGCCGTCAGTGGTCAGCCGTCAGTGGTCAGTGGTCAGTGGTCAGCGGTCAGTGGTCAGCGGTCAGTGGTCAGCGATCAGCCGTCAGCAGACTTAACTCAGATTAAACCAATGGTTACCTCTTTTATTAAAAAGCTGAATGCTGAATGCTGAATGCTGAATGCTGAATGCTGATAGCTGAAAGCTGATAGCTGATCAGTAAGACCCAGAGGAGTACATAGTTTGTGAGCCAAGATAAATCGTCAACCTTTGATAAACAAAATCCTCGCCAGTTAGCATTCCTAGCTCTCCGGGATATTCATCGGCGGGGTGCTTTTGCTGATATTGCCCTGAATCGAGTGCTACACACTGCTCAGTTAACTGGTGCTGATCGGGGCTTAGTGACAGAATTAGTTTATGGTAGTGTTCGACGACAGCGCACTCTGGATGCTCTACTTGACCAGTTGGGCAAAAAGAAAGCGAATCAACAACCTCCAGATTTGCGCACTATACTTCACCTTGGACTATATCAGCTCCGCTATCAAGCCCGAATTCCTGCTTCAGCAGCGGTCAATACGACGGTTGAGCTAGCCAAGAACAATGGCTTCAAAGGACTGGCAGGGGTGGTTAATGGTTTATTACGAAACTATGCCCGTTTAGCTGCCAATTCCCCTGACCCTTTGCAGTTGCCAGAAGGGGATATCGAGGGTTTGGGCATTTTACACAGTTTTCCCGATTGGATGATCCAGCTGTGGTTACAACAGCTGGGAGCAGAGGAAACAGAACAGCTGTGTCAATGGTTTAACCAATCTCCTACCATTGACTTACGGGTCAATCCCCTCAAGGTGTCGATGGAGGAGGTGGAGGCAGGGATGCAATCTGCTGAAGTGGCTATTCAGCGGGTACCTCAGTTGGTGTCTCACGAGGATGAGGGGAATGGTGAGATTATCCCTATTTTCAGCAATGCAGCTCAGGTCCCCCAAGCACTGCGGGTTGTGGGTGGTGTTGGTGCGATTCAAGAGCTACCGGGATTTAAGGAGGGTTGGTGGACTGTTCAAGATTGTAGTGCCCAGCTGGTCAGTTATCTGTTGGACCCTCAACCTGGTGATGTGGTGATTGATGCCTGTGCGGCACCGGGGGGCAAGACAACTCATATTGCGGAATTAATGGCAGATCAGGGAAAGATTTGGGCATGCGATCGCTCGGCTTCCCGCCTCAAAAAAGTCCAACAGAATGCCGAACGGTTACAATTACAATCCATTCACATTACTACTGGTGATAGTCGCGATTGCCCTGAATTTACTAACATCGCTAATGCTGTGTTATTAGATGCTCCCTGTTCCGGTAATGGTACCCTTCACCGACGTCCTGATATTCGTTGGCGCATGACTCCAGAAAAAGTCCAGGAACTTACTGTTTTGCAAAAAGAATTGTTAGAGCATAGCGCAACTTGGGTCAAGCCCGGAGGTGTGTTAGTCTATGCTACCTGTACCTTAAATCCTCAAGAAAATGAGGGGGTAATACAATGGTTTCTGGAAGGTCATTCTCAGTGGCAAATTGAACCCCCTACTCTTTCGTTTCTTAAGGGGTTTTCAAGACCGGAAGGTTGGCTGAAAGTTGTGCCCTATCGAGACCAGATGGATGGTTTTTTTATGGTGCGGTTGAAACGAATGGATTAGTTAAGGGATATAGGAAGGGGAATCGGGAATCGGGAATCGGGAATCGGGAATCGGGGAGAGTAGTAGGGTGGGCAAAAATAGTTTTTTTTGATTATTAATGATTATACTATTTTGCCAGGGCTATTTCATTCTAAAAAGTTGCTTAAGCGTGTCTAGACCAAAAGAACAAAGTCGTTGAGCTTGTGCCATATTTTTAAACATTTGGTCACGGTATAAATTGAGTGTAAAATTACGAGCTATGG
>NZ_JAAHHX010000880.1:0-1215 GCF_010672065.1 Moorena sp. SIO4A1
TCTGCTGTAAACCGCCGATAGACTTACATGATTTGGAGTCCGATTGGTACCTACACTACTTGGGAAATGAGGCGACTTAATCCAGGAGCAGCTTAATTTTATTGTAAGCATTCAGCCGTCAGCCGTCAGCAGTCAGGTGACGTAACAGAGATTAAACCAATACTTACTTGTTTTATTCAAAAGCTGTTCGCGTAGCGTGGGCGTAGCGCATTAGCTGATAGCTGATAGCTGATAGCTGAATGCTTACATTCATTTAATTTTAATTTAATTTTCCCAGAGATTAGTAATCATCCGTTCCATAAACAGTTTTCCCATCAGGCATAACCGCAAATTGTAAATCAGCGCCCTTTAGATTAGTGCCCTTTAATACCGCATCTTGCAAATTGGCGTAACGCAAATTGGCTTTATAAAGGTTAGCCCCAGTGAGATTAGCCTCCCTCAAAATTGCACCATAAATACTAGCATGACTCAAGTCAGCATGCTCCATATTGGCACCAGTCAAGTCAGCTTCTCGAAGCTCCGTACGATTAAGAATAGCAGCACTTAAATCAGCATTAGCCAATCGGATATTGAGGAGAGTAGCATCACTGAGATCAGCACCTTTCAAGTTAGTATCTTTAAAATCAGCGCCATCTAAGTCAGCAGAGGTTAACTTGGCGTTTTCTAAACGAGCACCAATTAGTTTGGCATCTTTGAGTTTAGCATTCTCTAGGTTACTATCGGATAAGTTAGCTTGGCTAAAGTCAGCTCTGCTAAAGTCAACTCCACTTAAGTCAAGTCCACTCAAATCAAAACCGATGAGATCACACTCTACACAGGTCTTATCTTTTAAGATTAACTCAAACACTTTTGTCTTGGTTTGTTGATATTGAAAAGTCTTACTGGAGTTATCATTAGTTTTTGTAGGTTTGCTGACCTGTTCCGCAGATGATAGATGAAGAGCAATTGGTATAGTTACCCCGAAGATAGCAGCAATGATTAAAGGTAGTTTAATGTTCATCAGCAAAAGCTTGCCCAGATTGACCTGAGAGTAGCCCTCTACTTAGATAGATACAAGATATTTTTCGCCCCTACCGGAATAAAAGTTTAAACTTTTGTATATAGCAATAGCAGCTGTTGGCTGTAGTAAGAGGAGAGGCTTTGCCAGAACGGACCGATAATAGAGCTAGTTTGCCGTTTGCTTGCCCTCACCCTCTGCTCCCTGGTTAAACTATA
>NZ_JAAHHX010000881.1:0-1214 GCF_010672065.1 Moorena sp. SIO4A1
CTTTTTGATTCGTCATTAGTCATGGCGTGAGTCAATCTTGAGTAAACTCATTTATGGAGTATAATTTACCAATCATTATCCAGACTCTTCTTATCCCCCTTTACGAAAAAAACCTTAAACTAGTCTTTTTAAGAGGTTTACTATAAATGGATAACGACCAAAACTTGCTAATCCTGACGATTTATATAATCGGTGTTACTTACGTTTTGTACAAAGCGTTTCAGGAAATAGACAAACTTATAACCGTTAAGGTAGACTCTGATGCTATCAATCAGGAACTGGAAAAGCACAATCTTAATGATTTCATGGAAGTCAACTTTGGCTTCGATCCTAGCTATAAATTGGATGACTTAAAGGATCTTAAACTGAGTGTTAAAAATAAAACCAACGAGAATCCTGTTTATATTGAAATAGACTGGGATAAGAGTATTATCACTGACTTGGGAAATAATGCACGACCTATGGTTTGGGTAAATTCTGGTGATATGGAAGAGGCACCGAAAAGCCAAGACGTTGGTAAAATTCGTCCTGGTCAAAATTGCGAATTTAAGCTGAGCGATGAAAAGATTAAAGATGCATTATTTCCGGAGAAAGACTTGAAGAAGGCGATTAAAAATGGTGGCCAATTTAATCTCCAATTATTATTCAATATATTTGAACCAAATACTGGAAAAAGCAGTTCGTGCTACTTACCCTGTAGGTTTACACCGATCAAGGTACACTGGACCCAGGCTATAGTTCTTGCCTTGCAGCCTCAATAGGTCTAGCAGTTGGGAGTCTATTTGGGAGTCTATTTAGAGGATTTTGGTTTGTATCCAGTATTACGAACGTTGACCAACTTATTGAGTACTTCAAACCAAAAGGGGGCTCCCATACAGATTGCGATCGCACTCAAAATAATCCCTAGAATGAATTTGAAGTAAACCCAAGTCAAACCTAGCTCTCTGGGAAGGTGTAGTGGTTCTTCAAACTGCTCTACAAGATTAGTTTCTCCCCAGCCAATGGGAAGGAAGGCTAGGTCATCTACAGCTGAGGTTATAGTATCATAACAGTCATTACTGTTTGATTCTTGCTGTAAACAGGCACCGGTTTCATTAACAATCCTATTAGTGACTTGATTGACAGCGGCTCTTACACTCTGGTTTTTATAGAATTGATTGCTGATATTGATGGTATCGATATTCAAGGCTAGGGAAATCACTAATCCAATTAAA
>NZ_JAAHHX010000882.1:0-1214 GCF_010672065.1 Moorena sp. SIO4A1
TAAACAAACAGCTGAATTGTCAAATTATGTAAAAAATTCCCAGTGGAACCCTAAAATGACTGAAGAGTCTAAGAATCTAGCATTACAAAAAATTGATGTAACCAGTCAATCAATTCAGGATATTCTCAAAGAGCTGGTTAATGACACTAAACTAAAACCTAAATTAGAAAAAAATAAAAAAGAATTAAAAGAGGATGATAAGCCCTATGAACCAGATGATCAAGTTGCCAATGCAATCAAAGAAATTCTTCAAAATCAAGATCTGCAATATCCTGAAATAACTAAGAATAAAAAAGAAAAAGAAAAATGGGTACAGGCTATATACAAATATCAAAAAAGTCAAAGAATTATTCCTAATGGAATCATACTCAAGCCCAAGAGAGAATCAGAAAATAGTGATTATACCTATAATATTTTAATGGAGCATACAAAAGAACATCTACTCAAAAAGCTGAATAAACAAAACCAACAATGACATCAAAAAATGCGGATTTACCTTTACATACTAGCTGGCATAACCTCAGCATTAATTGGCTGGAATATAGGTCAAGTCGCAATTACTAACCTAGGCTTGTCAAGGCTAATTCCAGAAGAAATTGTCCTATTTCCCTGCATTGCTATCTCCTTAGCGGTGGGGATGGTAATTAATGAAATCTTTATTAGTAACCCCACCAGATTTAAACTAAACCTCCGCATTGCCAAAATTCCGATCCTGATTGCTGCTGCCTTAGGAATTATCATCGGTTTAATTTCTGGAGTGATTTACCAAATCCTATTATTATCTCCTATTTCAGGAATTATGATTAGACTCCTAAGTTGGCTCTTAATAGGTAGCTCAGTAGGCTTGGCAGAGGGACTGACTTGGTGGTGGCGCAGTGTGGAAGCAGGGGATCCCAAACGCTTCCAACAACGGTTAAGAACTAGTATGATTGGGGCTAGTGGTGCAGCGTTAGTTGCTGCTCTGCTGTTTGGCGGCCGCCGGCGATTGGACGATCAACCTCCAGGCCAACAACGCCCAGGCGGGATCGCTCTGGGCGAACCAATCCGACTTCGACACGAACAACACCAAGTGGCGGTTGGCGATCCGCGATCTTGCCGGCTCCTTGCAGGGACCCGTCGCTGGTGAGACCGAACCATGGGACGACGTCAATCTCGGCGTGAATGACGCCGAGGTGATGGCACTCAACGTGACCCCCGGCACCGCCATCGACCCG
>NZ_JAAHHX010000883.1:0-1213 GCF_010672065.1 Moorena sp. SIO4A1
TCCTATTAAAAGGGTCTTTATCAACAGTGGGTTTTTCAGTAGTAGGTGGTTTATCATCCCCAGATTGGGCTGGAGTAGTAGCTGGTTTCTCCTCAACAGGTTGGGCTGGAGTAATAGCTGGTTTATCATCGCCAGGTTGGGCTGGAGTATTAGTTGGCTCTTCGGCGGACGTCGGCTCTTCATTATCTGGCTCAGATCGGATAATGACTGGAACTGGAAGTGGCTCCTGCTGAGCATAGACAGTTGCGGTAAATCCAGTCAGTATTGTGGCAAGTCCTAGACTAGAGATAGTTCGATAAATTGGTTTCATGGTTTTCCTTACAAAGCCTGATGATTTCCAGAATTGTTACCGTGTGCAGTTGTCTAAAATTGCTCTATTAACTTGACTTAACTATCTATCACACATCTGGTGAGTGTCCAACCGGTAACAGAAAATACATAGGGGCAGGTACGATTAGTTAAAGATGAGACAATTAAGCAGCTGAGTTGACGTTTAATAGAGATGCTCAAAGAGATGCTCAAGAAAATTGCACCACTACTGCTGCTAGTGTTGAGTCTGGCTATACATGGCTGCACAACTGGTGCCAGTGGTCTACAAAGCTATGTAGACAGCCTTAACGGTTATCAGTTTTTGTATCCCAACGGTTGGGTCCCTATCACAGTGACTGATGGACCGGATGTAGTGTTCCACGATATTATCGAAAGCACCGAAAATGTTAGTGTGGTCATTAGCCCAGTGCCAGAAGACAAGACCCTTGCTGATTTAGGAACACCATCAGAAGTGGGCTATCAGCTGCAAAAAAATGCCATTGCTCCTCCTGATTCTGGTCGCACAGCCGAGTTGGTTGATGCTGAAGCTCGCGAAGTAGCAGACAAGACGTATTACCTTTTAGAATACAACGTCCAACTTCCCAACCAAAAACGGCACAATCTCGCCAGTGTGGTGATTAACCGTGGCCAGCTCTACACCTTCAATGCTTCCACGACCGAACGACGCTGGGGTAAGACGAAAAATATGTTCAAGGCAGTGGTTAACTCCTTTTCAGTGAACTAGTAAACAGTTAAAGGTTACAGGTTGTTTGGTTGAAGGTTACAGGTTGTTTGGTTGAAGGTTACAGGTTGTTTGGTTGAAGGTTACAGGTTGTTTGGTTGAAGGTTACAGGTTGTTTGGTTGAAGGTTACAGGTTGTTTGGTTGAAGGTTACAGGTTGTTT
>NZ_JAAHHX010000884.1:0-1212 GCF_010672065.1 Moorena sp. SIO4A1
AAGCCATAGATGGGATCGTATTTAAAATCGACATTAACCGACAGCAAATGCATCTCTACCATCAACTCTTCCACTACACGTCGGTAAATAGAGTTGATGGGGCGAGTGTGATAGGTGTAGAAATCCCGTTTAGTATCCGAGACTGTGCGAACAGTATTCACAAGGCAGATCAGAATTGAAGCTTTATATTATTTTTATTATCTCCGATGAAGCGCCTAGCACCAAATCAAAGATGATGGTGGGGGTTGCCAGTTTCATCCGCCGATGCCAGATTGGTTGATTCAGGTGGGGATACTACTGGATAAACCATCTAAGGCTTCTTCCTCCGTTTCAAAAATTTCAAACACCGTGTCCATCATAGTGACTTCAAACACAAGCTTGGCGTCTGGATGAACAGAACAAATGCGAAAGCTGCCCTTAATTTTGTCAGCATCTCGCATGCCAGCCACTAAGGATGTCAAACCCGAACTATCAATAAAGTCAACCTGACTCAGATTAACCACTACATGCCTGCGCAGTTGGGAAATACACTCTTGCAATTTCAGACGAAAAGGCCAAGCTGTAGTGATGTCCAGGCGTCCAATCGGTTTCAAAACAATCACATTTGTACCATCTTCAGTAGTATGAGTTTTCTGATCGATATGAACCATCAGCACCTCCTTGTCGCAGCTACCGCTGATTGAAACCTTACCAAATCTAATCATTAAGAGTTGAGAGTGCGTCCCGAACGATTCAGGTGCGACCCGTGGCGAATTTAATTCTTAATGGGTCAAGGGCACCTGTAGGACTAGCGCCACCTTTAGCCCCTGACTGCTTCCCAGCCAACTGAAAAAGCTCCAAAATGTTTTTTAATTAATACGCCCTGACTAATACGCCCTGACTAATACGCCCTGACTAACAAATTAAGCGGGGAAGACTTTTCTTAAAGCAAGCCCTCTGTGATTGGGATCATAGAGCTACTCACTGCAAGCTAGTTTAGCTTACAGTGATTGGTGAAATGTCAGGGAGCGTATCCAAATTTTTGCACAAATCTGGCCATAAGACCTGAAGATGAAGGTAATGATGGGGATGAATCTTGGATTTCTATTCTATCTTTACCCAGCTATCAGTCGTCAGGTATCAGTTATCAGCTATCAGCTATCATCTATCATCTATCATCTATCATCTATCATCTATCATCTATCAGTTATCAGTTATCAGCTATCATCTATC